>NZ_JBKFAP010000012.1:0-146313 GCF_053345715.1 Methylobacterium sp. D48H | reverse complement strand
CCAGCTCGACCAGCTCCAAGAGCTCCTCGTCGTCGACCATGTCGACCTTGTTGAGGAACACCACCAGCGCCGGGACGCCGACCTGGCGGGCCAGCAGGATGTGCTCGCGGGTCTGCGGCATCGGGCCATCGGCCGCCGACACCACCAGGATCGCGCCGTCCATCTGCGCCGCGCCCGTGATCATGTTCTTCACGTAGTCGGCGTGGCCGGGGCAGTCCACGTGCGCGTAGTGACGGTTCTGCGTCTCGTACTCCACGTGCGCCGTCGAGATCGTGATCCCGCGCGCCTTCTCCTCAGGCGCCTTGTCGATCTGGTCGTAGGCAGTGAACGTCGCCCCGCCCGTCTCGGCCAGGACCTTCGTGATCGCCGCCGTCAGAGACGTCTTGCCGTGATCGACGTGGCCGATCGTGCCAATGTTGCAGTGCGGCTTGGTGCGGGAGAACTTTTCCTTGCCCATGATTCCCATTCCTGCGGCGGGGACCACGCAAGGGCCCCGAATCCTGGTCCGCCGCCCCGAAGTTCCGACAGGGGCGAAAAACGCGGTCCGCTTAGAGGGTCGGCCGCCAGGGATCAAGCTCCGCGACGCGCGGGGGCCCGCCGACCGACCGCGCTGTCAAGCTGCGGATGCGAGTCTTGAACGGAGAAAGATCAATCACAGGCAGTATCCGCGCCGCTTTCGCGCCACAGTGTGGCTTCGCGGGCATAGCGGGATCCGTGCGGCCGAGCTTAAGTGGCGACAACAACGCGTCACCTCGGACCCCCGCCATGATGAAGAAGCTCCTCCTCGCCACCGCCGCGACGGCCCTGGTCACGACGGCCGCCTCCGCCGCCGACCTGCCGCGTCGCGCCGCCCCGCCGCCGGTCTTCACGCCGGTGCCGGTCTTCACCTGGACGGGCTTCTACGCCGGTCTCGAGTCCGCCTACACCTTCACCGACCGTGAGCGCATCACGACCGTCGGCGTCCAGCCCGGCAACGCCACCAACGTCGCCCTCGGCCGCCGCCCGTTCGCGACCTCGACCACGCAGGACGGCTTCGCCAACATCGGCGGCACCGCCGGCTACAACTACCAGTTCACGCCGGGCGCCGGCATCGTCGTCGGTATCGCCAACAGCATCGACTGGACGGACATCACCAAGAACCGGGTCGTGCTCGGCACCGGCAACGTCGCCGGCGGCCCGCCGAACATCAGCCAGTTCCGCCAGAGCCTCGACTGGCTCGGCACCCTCACCGGCCGCGTCGGCTACGCCTTCGACCGCGTCCTGGTCTACGGGATGGGCGGCCTCGCCTACGGCAACGTGTTCCACGACGCCAACTTCTACACCCCGGGCGGCCGCCTCCAGTTCGCCGGCCGCTACGACGACTTCAAGACCGGCTTCGCCTACGGCGGCGGCATCGAGTTCGCCCTGCCGACCGACAGCTTCCTGAACACCTTCGCGCTCGGCCGCTACATCGGCATCAAGTACGACGCCATCACGGTGAAGGCCGAGTACCTGCACTACGATCTCGGCAGCCAGAACGTGCTCGTCGGCGCGGTCCCGGGCGTGGGCAACGGCGCGTACATCTCGCGCTTCCGCACCGAGGGAAGCATCGTCCGCGCCGGCTTCAACTACAAGTTCGGCGGCATCTGAGACAGACGACGCCGGGGTCTCCCCGGCGGATCACAGCGAGGGCGGGTGCCGGCATCGGCGCCCGCCCTTTTTCGTGGCTCACGCGCGCCCCGCGAACTGCGGCCCGAGCCGCCGAGAGCCGCATCGCGTCAGCAGGCGCGCAGGTGCGCCACCAGCCGTGCGGCCGCCGCCTCCGCGGAGCCGGTATTGAGGATCGTCAGGTCCGCGGTGACGCCGCCCTCCCGGGCGAGACGCGCCGCCAGGTCGCCGTCCTGCGCGCGGCCGCGGGCGGCGATGCGCCGCGCCAGGATCTCGGGGGGCGCCGTGATCTCGACGACGCTCACCCGCGGGCCGCCCGCCCGCGCCCGCGCGACGACGCGGCGCGAGACGTTGCAGACCACCACGTGCCCGTCGGCGACGCGCCGGCCGACCGCCTCCGGGAGCGCGTAGCCGAGGCCGTGGGCGCGCCAGCTCAGGGTGAAGCGGCCGGCCGCGCAGCCCTCGCTGAAGGCCGCCTCGTCGATCTCGTCGTTGTCCTCGTCGGCCGAGGGGGGGCGGGTGACGAGGCGGCGCGGGAAGACGTAGCGCGGGTCGTCGGCGAGCGCCGCCCGGGCGAGCCGGATCAACGTGTCCTTGCCGGCCCCGCTCGGGCCGACCACCAGGACGAGGCAGCCCGCCATCAGGCGACCCGCCGGCCGGCGCGCCAGACCTCGCGGACGACCGGCACGCCCTCGGCCCGCTGCACGCGCACGAGGTCGGCCCGCAGCCCGGGCGCCAGGGCGCCGCGATCGGTCAGGCCGGTGGCGCGGGCGGGGTTCGACGTGACGGTGGCGAGCGCCGCGGGCAGCGTGATCCCGGGCGCCTGCTCGGGCAACAGGAAGGCCGCCATCAGCAGGCTCGCCGGCACGTAGTCCGACGACAGGATGTCGAGGTACCCGGCCTCGGCCAGCGCCAGGGCCGCGACGTTGCCGGAATGCGAGCCGCCGCGAATCAGGTTCGGCGCGCCCATCATCACGGTGATGCCCTGCCGGTGCGCGGCCTCGGCCGCCTCCAGGGTGGTGGGGAACTCGGCCAGCCGCACGCCCTCGCCGACCGCGAGGTCGACGTCGGCCAGGGTGGTGTCATCGTGGCTCGCCAGCGGGATGCCCATCTCGCGGGCGAACTGGACGAGGGCCGGCCGGTTCTTCGCGTTGAGCGCGCGCCCGTCGCGGACCTTGCGCTCGGTGTTGGCGCGGATCTCGTCCATCGGCCGACCGCCGCGGGTGGCGTAGGTGTAGTACTTCTCCATGTCACGGAACTGCCGCTGGCCGGGCGTGTGGTCCATCAGCGAGATCAGCCCCACCGGGTAGCGTGCCGTGAAGGCCGCCACCGTGTCGAGCACGTCCAGGGAGGGCAGCTCGCAGCGCAGGTGTGTGAAGTGCTCGGCCCGGAACAGGTCGGCGGCGCGCGCGGTGGCGATGGCGCCGGCGAGCTGCTCCAGCTCGGAGCCGAGGCCGCTGCCGTCCGGATCGCTGCCGGCACGGAGCGAATCGAACACCGTGGTGATGCCCGAGGCGGTGATCTGCGCGTCGTAGGCCAGGACGGCGCCGAGGGGATGCCAGCGCACCTTCGGGCGCGGCGCGAAATGGCTCTCCAGGTGGTCGGTGTGCAACTCGATCAGGCCTGGGATCAGGTGGTCGCCGCCGAGATCGAGGCCGCGCGCGGGCGGGCGCCCCTCGCCGATCTCGGCGATCGCCCCGTCCGACACCGCGAGCCAGCCGCGCTGCACCCGGTCCGGCAGGACCAGGGTCGCGTTCTCGAGGATGAAGTCGTCCATCGTGAGGATCCTCAGGCTGCCCGGGCTTGCGGCGCGAAGCGGGTGACATCGACCACCCGGGTCGCCACAGCGTCGCGCATCTCGCTGTCGTGGAAGATGCCGAGCACGCCGGCCCCGGCCCGGAGCTTCTCGCGCACGAGCTCGGCCACCACGGCACGGTTCTCGGCGTCCAGGGAGGCGGTGGGCTCGTCGAGGAGCAGGAGCGGCCGGTCGGCGATCAGGCCCCGGGCGATGTTGACCCGCTGCTGCTCGCCGCCCGAGAAGGTCGCGGGCGGCAGGCCCCAGAGCCGCTCCGGCAGGTTGAGCCGGGCCAGCAGGGTCTCGGCCCGCGCGCGCGCCGCCGCTTCGGACAAGCCGCCCTCGCGGCCGGCGGCCTCGACGACGTCGAGGGCCGGGACCCGCGGGATCACCCGGAGGAACTGCGACACGTAGGCGATCACCCGCGCCCGCAGCGCCAGGACCGCCCGCGGATCGGCCCGGACGACGTCCACGACCGTCGCGCCGTCGCGGACCAGGATCGCGCCGCCGTCGCAGCGGTAGTTGCCGTAGGCCATCTTCAGCAGCGAGGATTTCCCCGCTCCGGACGGGCCGCCGAGCACCACGCACTCGCCGGGCTCCACGGACAGGCTGACATCGCCCACCACCGGCAGCACGACGCCGCCGCGCAGGTGCAGAGTGAAGCTCTTGGCGACGGTCTCGAAGGTCAGGAGCGCGGTCATGCGGCGAGCACCGAGGCGACGAGGAGCTGGGTGTAGGCGTGCTCGGGATCGTCGAGCACCCGGTCGGTGAGGCCGGTCTCGATCACCCGGCCGGCGCGCATGACCATGATCCGGTGCGAGAGGAGCCGCGCCACCGCGAGGTCGTGGGTGACGATGATCACCGCGAGCCCCAGCTCGGCCGAGAGCCGGCGGATCAGGTCGAGGAGCCGGGCCTGGACCGAGACGTCGAGGCCGGAGGTCGGCTCGTCCATCAGCACCAGGCGGGGGCCGGTGACGAGGTTCCGGGCGATCTGCAGGCGCTGGCGCATGCCGCCGGAGAAGCGCGTCGGCGGGTCGTCGATCCGGTCGGCGGCGATCTCGACGCGGCCGAGCCAGTCGAGGGCCTGGGCGCGGATCCGCCCGTAATGGCGGTCGCCGAGCCCCATCAGCCGCTCGCCGACATTGCCGCCGGCCGAGACCGCCATGCGCAGGCCCTGGGCCGCGTCCTGGCGGACGAAGCCCCACTCGGTGCGCATCAGCGCCCGGCGCCCGGCCTCGCTCAGGGTGGCGAGGTCGCGCAGCGCGCCGTCGCGCATCCGGTAGGCGACCGTCCCGGAATCGGGCGCCAGCTCGGTGGCGATGAGGGAGAGGAGCGTCGACTTGCCGGAACCGGATTCGCCCACGATCGCCAGCACCTCGCCGGGGACGAGGTCGAACGACACGTCGGCGCAGGCGAGGCGGGCCCCGTAGCGCTTGGTCAGGCCGCGGACCTGAAGCAGGGTTTCGCTCATCGGGTCGCCTCCGCGGCGTCGGGCAGGAAGGGGGGATCGAGGCGGAAGCTGTAGCCGTAGCGCTCGAAGCCGAGGCTCTCGTAGAAGGCGTGGGCCGGCTTGGCGTCGACGTTCGACGACAGGGCGAGCTTGTAGCAGCCCCGCGCCTCGGCGAGCCGGGCCGCCTCGTGCATCATCGCCCGGCCGTGGCCGCCGCCGCGGTGCCGGGACGCGACCACGACACTCTCGACGAGCGCCGAGGGCGTGCCCCAGTGGGCGATGTTGTCGAGGATGACGAGACAGAAGGTGCCGACGACAGCGCCGTCGCGCTCGGCCACGTAGAGCCCGTAATCGGGATAGGCCGCGAGCCGGTCGAGCAGCGCCCCGGCCTGCGCCAGGGTCGCCACCCGCCCGCCGTTCAGCTCGGCGTAGAGGTCGAGGATCGCGGGCAGGTCGGGCTTTCCGGCCCGGCGGATTGTGAGGTCGCTCATGCCGCGTCTCATGCCGCGTCCCCCGTGCCGACATGGCCGTCCGCGCGGCGCCCCTCGCAATGGTCGGTGTCCGAGCAGACGAACATCCGCCGGCCCGCATCGTCGAGCAGCACCTCGTCGAGATAGACGCCCTCGGCACCGCACAGCGCGCAGGGATGCTCGAACGCCTGGATCCGGAACGGGTGGTCCTCGAAGTCGAGGCTGCGCACCCGCGTGTAGGGCGGCACCGCGTAGATCCGCCGCTCGCGGCCCGCGCCGAAGAGCTGGAGCGCCGGGCAGTCGTCCATCTTGGGGTTGTCGAATTTCGGCGTCGGCGACGGGTCCATCACGTAGCGGCCCGCCACCTCCACCGGGTACGCGTAGGTGGTGGCGATGTGGCCGTGGCGGCTGATGTCCTCGTAGAGCTTCACGTGCATGGCGCCGTACTCGGCCAGCGCGTGGAGCTGGCGGGTCTCGGTCTCGCGGGGCTCGAGGAAGCGCAGGGGCTCGGGGATCGGCACCTGGTAGACGAGGGTCTGCCCCTCGGTGAGCGGCGTCTCGGGGATGCGGTGGCGGGTCTGGATCACCGTCGCCTCCGCGGTGCGGGTGGTGGTGGCCACCCCGGAGGTCTTGGCGAAGAAGCGGCGGATCGAGACCGCGTTGGTGGTGTCGTCGGCGCCCTGGTCGATGACCTTCAGCACGTCCGAGCGCCCGAGGATCGCGGCCGTCACCTGCACGCCGCCGGTGCCCCAGCCGTAGGGCATCGGCATCTCGCGGGAGGCGAAGGGCACCTGGTAGCCCGGCACCGCGATGGCCTTGAGGATGGCCCGGCGGATCATCCGCTTCGTGCCCTCGTCGAGATAGGCGAAGTTGTAGCCCGGTTCGCTCTCCGGGCGGTGCGCGATCGCGGCGCTCATTCGGCGGCCTCCTGCATCTCGACGGTGTCGGACCCGCGCTCGAACTCGGTACGTAGCCGGCGAACCAGTTCCAGCTCGGCCTGGAAGTCGACGTAGTGGGGCAGCTTCAGGTGCTCGACGAAGCCGGTCGCCTGGAGACTGTCGCAGTGGGCCAGCACGAATTCCTGGTCCTGGGCCGGGCTCGCCACCGGCTCGCCCAGCTCCTCCGCGCGGAGCGCCCGGTCGACCAGGGCCATCGCCATGGCCTTGCGCTCGCTCTGCCCGAAGCTCAGCCCGTAGCCGCGGGTGAATTGCGGCGGGGCCGCCCCGGAGCCCTTGAACTGGTTGACCATCTGGCACTCGGTGAGCCGAATGCGGCCGAGCGGCACCGCGAAGCCCAGCTCCTCGGGCACGAACTCGACCGCGACCTCCCCGACCCGGATCTCGCCGACGAACGGGTGGGTGCGGCCGTAGCCGCGCTGCGTCGAGTAGGCGAGGCCGAGCACGAAGCCCTCGTCGCCCCGGGCCAGCGCCTGGAGGCGCAGCGCCCGGTCAGCGGGGTAGTCCACCGGCTCGCGGGTGAGGTCGCCCGCGGGCGCGCCGTCGTCGGGGGGCGAGGGCTCGATCAGGCCGTCCCGGGCCAGCAGGTCGGTGACCCGCGGGCAGGTGCCGGCATCGGCGCGCGGCGCGGCCTCGGCGGCGGGCTCGATCCCGGCTTCGGACTCGGCCGCGAGCGCGAAGTCGACCAGCCTGTGGGTGTAGTCGAAGGTCGGCCCGAGCACCTGCCCGCCGGGCAGATCCTTGAACGTCGCGGAGATCCGGCGCTCGACCGCCATGGCGCCGGTGTCGACCGGCGCGGAGGCGCCGAAGCGCGGCAGCGTGGTCCGGTAGGCGCGGACCAGGAACACCGCCTCGACCACGTCGCCGCGCGCCTGCTTGAGCGCCAGCGCCGCGAGGTCCGGATCGTAGAGCGAGCCCTCGGTCATGACCCGGTCGACGAGCAGCGCCATCTGCTCCCGGATCTGCGCCACGGAGAGCTCCGGCACGGCCGGGTCGCCGCGGCGCGCCTCGGCGAGGAGCCGGTGGGCGTTGTCGATGGCGGTCTCGCCGCCCTTCACGGCCACGTACATGGATCAGGCCTCCGTCACCGTGGTGGAGCGCGGCAGGCCGGCCACGCGGCCGGGCGCCGTCAGGATCAGGTCGATGCCCAGGGGGAAGCCCGCGCGGTTCTCCGCGAGCTGCGCCGCGAAGCCGTCCGGCAGGGGCGCCGGCGCGATCCGGGCGGTGCCCCGGATGCCGGGGCCGGACAGGTGCAGCCCCTCCCCCTCCGCGAGCGCGTCGAGGGCGAGCACCAGCGTCGTGGCGGTGTCGGGATAGGCCGGCGTCCCGGCGGCGAACTCCGCCAGCGGCGGGCAGCGCGCCGGGTCGCTGATCAGCGCGAAGGCCGCCGCGGCCGGGTCGCCGGTGAGCGGCGCGCCGGTGTGGAAGCGCAGGTATTCCGCGACCTCCGGCGCCGCGGCGAGGGCCGGATCGAGCCAGACCGGCGTGTCGGCGTCGGTGAGCGTCAGCGCGACGGCGGCCAGTTCCGGCGTCAGGGGCGCGGGCGGCGCGAGGCCCGGCGCGAGGGACCGGACGCGTCCGGGGCGGGCGAGGGCGTCCATCACGGCGCGGAACGTGTCCTGCGCGTCGTGAACCGGGTCGGCGAAGCCGGGGGCGAGCATGCTCAATCCTCTCCGCGGGCGAGGGTCAGGAAGTCGACCCGGGTGGCGGCCGTGCGCCGGGCGGCCCGATCCCGAGAGGCCGCGAGCCGCCGGGCGGCGGGCTCCAGGGCGGCCTCGACCCGGGCGCGCCGGACGGGATCCTGCCAGAGGGCGTCGAGGATCGCGGCGAGCCGCGCCTTCGCGCGGTCGCGGCCGAGATGGTAGGCGAAGCCCGCCGGACCGTCCGCGAGGCGGATGGCGGCCCGGGTCACGCTGACCTCGCCGAGATTGAACGGGCGACCGTCGCCGCCGATCCGGCCCGACGCCATCACGAGACCGGTCTCGGGCGGACGCAGGTCCGCGGCCGCGGGCGCTTCGAGGCCCGACACGGCCGCCTCGAGGGCCGCCTCGAGATCCGCGCGGCTCGCCTCGGCACACAGGGCCATGACCGCTTGGCGCGCCGCGGTCTCGCCCTCGGATCCCGGATGTCTCGGGGTCGTCGTCATCGCGAATCCCTTCGTCGCTCGGTTGTCTAGGTGTATAGACAACTGGCGTGCGCCGCACAAATGAAGTTTGGATGACAGGATGGATGCGCAGGAGCAGGCGGCCGCCCTCGTCCGGGGCGAGGGGCTGACGGCGTGGCGGCAGATCGCCGACGCGCTGACGGCCGAGATCGCGGCGGGACGCTACGCGCCGGGACAGCAGCTCCCCGCCGAGGCCGCCCTGGCGACGCGGTTCGCGGTGAACCGGCACACGGTGCGGCGCGCCCTCGCGGCGCTGGCCGAGGGCGGGCTCGTGCGCGCCAGCCAGGGCCGGGGCACCTTCGTGGAGGAGGCGCCGCTCGCCTACCCGATCGGGCCGCGCACGCGCTTCTCCGAGATCGTCGCCGGGGCCGGGCGCGAGGCCTGGGGCGACCTCGTCGCGGCGACCACGGTCCAGGCCGGGACCGAGCAGGCGGCGTCCCTGGCCCTCGCCCCCGGCGCGCCGATCCTGGAGTTGCTGACGGTCCACCGGGCGGACGGCGCGCCGCTCTCGACGGCGCTGACCTGGCTGCCGCTGCCGCGCTTCGCGGGTTTCGCCGAGGCCTACGCGGCGCGCGGCTCGATCACCCGGGCCTTCGCGACCTGCGGCGTCCACGACTACACCCGGCTCTCGACGCGGATCCGGGCCCGCCCCGCGGATCCCGCGGAGGCGCAGCGCCTCGACATCGCGCCGGGGCGGGTCGTGATGGTGGTGTCGAGCGTCAACATCGATCCCGCCGGCGTGCCGATCCAGGCGAACCGCACCCTGTTCGCCGCCGACCGCGTGGAGCTGGTGATCGGCGGGTGATGCGATGTCCGCGCGACCTCCGCGCGACCTCCGCGCGACCTCCGCGCGATGTCCGCGCGATGTCCGCGCGACGGCCTCGGCACTCCGTCCTCGCGAGCGGAGCGAAGCGAGCCGGGGCAGAGCGACCCTGGGTCGTTGCGCTCCGCACGTGATGCCGGAAAGCCGAGGCCTCCCTCAGCGCGCCGCCGGCCCGATGATCGCCCGGCGCAGGCGGGTCGAGACCCAGTCGATCGCCGCCACGGTCACGAGGATCATCAGCACCAGGAAGGCGACCTGCTGCAGCTCCAGCACGCGGATCAGCTCGGTGAGGTACTGGCCGATCCCGCCCGCGCCGACGATGCCGATGATCGTCGCCGAGCGGGTGTTCGACTCGAAGAAGTAGAGGACCTGGCTCGCCAGCACCGGCAGCACCCCCGGGATCAGCCCGAAGCGGATGCGGTGGAGCGCCGAGCCGCCCGAAGCGACGACGCCCTCGCCGGCCCGCTTGTCGCAGGTCTCGATCGCCTCCGAGAACAGCTTGCCGAGCGCCCCGAAATCCGAGCACGCGATCGCGAGCGCCCCGGCGAACGGGCCCAGGCCGACGACGTTGATCCAGATCAGCGCCCAGATCAGCACGTCGACCGAGCGCATCACGTCGAGGCCGCGGCGGACCGCGAACCGCGCGAACGGGTTGGGCACGACGTTCCGCGCCGCCAGGAACGCCACCGGGAAGGCGAGGATCGCGGCCGTCAGCGTGCCCAGGAAGGCGATGCCGAGGGTCTCGCCCAGCGCGTGCAGGAAGGTCCAGAACTGGCCCTCCGGCGATGGCGGCAGCATCAGCACCGCGAAGGTGCCGAGCCGCCCGAGCCCGTGGAGGATCCGCGCCACCGAGAAGTCGAGGCGCCAGTAGCCGAGCGCCGCGAGCCCCACCAGGACGACGAGCAGGGCGGCGAGCCGCGCCCGCCCCGGCCAGTCGGTGCGGAACTGCGCTGGGTAGCGCGCGCGCAGGCGGCCGAGGTCGGCCCGGGCCGCCGCCCGCAGGGTCTCGGGACGCGCGCTCATCGGGCGTGCTCCGCGCCGATCAGGCGGTGGCGGACCCGCTCGGTGACGAGGTCGATGCAGAAGACGGTCAGGATGATCAGCACGAGGATCGCGCTCACGTCCGCGTAGTAGAAATTGCGGATCGCCACGAGGAATTCCTGGCCGATGCCGCCGGCGCCGACGAAGCCCATCACCCCGGCGCCGCGCACGTTGATCTCGAAGCGCAGCAGCGCGTAGGAGGCGAAGTTCGACAGCACCTGCGGCAGGACCGCGAAGCGCACCGTCTGGACCCAGGTCGCGCCCGAGGCCGACAGGCCCTCGACGGGCCGCATGTCGATGTTCTCGACCACCTCGGAGAACAGCTTGCCCAGCGCGCCCGTGGTGTGGATCGCGATGGCGAGCACGCCCACCATCGGGCCGAGGCCGAAGGCGATGACGAAGATCAGCGCGAACACGACCTCGGGGACGGTGCGGCACAGTTCCAGGAGGCGCTTGGCGCCGACGCGCAGCACGCGCGACCGCACGAGGTTGGCGGCGGCCACGAAGCTGAGGGCGAAGCCCGCCAGCCCCCCGAGCAGCGTCCCGAGATAGGCCATGAGCAGGGTCTCGCCCAGCAGGCCCAGCCATCTGGGCAGGCCCCAGTACCAGGCGCGGACGTCCTCGAGCGGGTGCTCGAGGCTGATCGGCGGCAGGATCTGCTGGATGTAGGCGGTGAACTTGCCGATGTTCTCGGCGAAGACCAGCGGCCGCACCTCGGCGATCAGGCCGGCGACCACGGCGAGCGCCGCCACCAGGGCGAAGCCCGCCAGCGTGCGGCGGCGGGCCTCGCCGGTCGCCGCGGCGTAGAGGCCGGAGAGGGCGGCTGCCCGCTCCGGCGACAGGGGTGTCAGACCGCGCAAGGCAGGCGGCTCCGGATCAGGACTTCCGACGCTGCTCGTCGTTGAACCGCAGCATGTCGATGATCGGCTGGTAATCCTTGAGGGTCACCGGCGTGAGATCCTGGTCCTTGCCGTCGGAGAGCCGGTCGAACGCGGCCTTGTCGGCCTTCGGCAGGGCCACGAAGGCGTCGCGGATCTTGGCCTTCAGGTCGTCCGGCAGGCTCGCCAGCACGGCGAAGGGCCCCTCCGGCAGGAAGTCGGACTTGAACACGACCCGGAAGTCCGACTGCTGCATCGGCGTGCCGTCGGGCTTCTTGAGCATGCCCTTGGCGGCCATGCGGGTGACCATCGTGTCGGTCTCGGAGTTCCACAGGTTGGCGGCGGCGTCGGCCGTGCCCTGGGTGAGCGCCAGGACGGCGTTCTCGTGGCTGCCCGCGTAGAAGGTCTTGCCGAAGAACTTCTCGACGTCGTAGCCGGCCCGCTTCAGGAAGAAGCGCGGCGCCTGGTTACCGGAGGTGGAGTTCGGATCGACCAGCGCGAGGTTCTTGCCCTTGAGATCCTCGACGGTCTTGTAGGGGCTGGAGGCCAGCACGTAGACCACCGAATAGTAGCCCGAGGCGCCGGTCTCGTGCTTCTGGTTGACGATCGGCTCGATCTTGACGCCGGTCATCACGGCCCGCGCGAACGAGGCCGGCCCGTACCACGCGATCTGGATGTTGCCGGCGCGCTGGCCCTCGATCACGGCGGCGTAGTCGCTCGCCACCCGCAGCTTCACCGGCACGCCGAGCGTCTTGGTCAGGTAGGCGGTGAGCGGCGCCCAGCGGTCGGCGGTGCCCGAGGCGTTCTCGGCCGGGATCACGCCGAGCGTCAGCTCCGGATACTGCGCCTTCCAGTCCTGGGCGGCGGCCGGCAGGCCGAGGAGGGCGAGGGCCGCGGCGGCGGCGGCGAGGGTGCGTCGGGTGATCATCGGGTCGTCCTTCGTGGCGTCGGCGAGGTTCGGCCGGCCGGAGGCCGGTCGGGCGTTTCCAAGACGGTGCACTTTGGCGGTGCGCTCTGGCGGTGTTCGTTGGGGCCCGGGGTCCGGATCAGGCGCCGAGGGCGGCCTCGCGGACCGGGCGGACCGGTACGTGACCGGGCCGGCCCGGCATCGCGGCCCGCTGCTCCGCCTCGCGCTGCGCGGAATCGTCCAGCACTTCTCCGGCCTCCAGGCCGTAGAGCCGGCGCGCCACGTCCTCGGTGAGGTCGAAGGGGCCGCCCTCGAACACGACCCGCCCGGCCGCGAGGCCGACGAGGCGATCGCAGTAGGCGCGGGCGAGGTCGAGGGAGTGCAGGTTGCACAGCACCGTGATGCCGTAGCGCCGGTTCACGTCGGCGAGCGCGTCCATCACGAGCCGCGTGTTGCGCGGGTCGAGCGAGGCAACCGGCTCGTCGGCGAGCAGGATCTCGGGTTCCTGCACGAGGGCGCGGGCGATGGCGACGCGCTGCTGCTGGCCGCCCGACAGGCCGTCGGCCCGCTGGCCGGCGAACTCGCCCATGTCGAAGCTCTCCAGGGCGGCGAGGGCCATGGCGCGGTCCTCGGCGGACCATTGCCGGAGCAGGGCGCGGTGGGTCGGCACGTGGCTGAGGCGTCCCATCAGCACGTTGGTCATGACGTCGAGCCGGCCGACGAGGTTGAATTGCTGGAAGATCATGGCGCAGCGGGTGCGCCACTCGCGCAGCGGGCGGCCGCGCAGGGTGGTGACCTCGCGGCCGTCGTGGAGGATGCGTCCCGAGCTCGGATCCGCCAGCCGGTTGATGAGGCGCAGCAGCGTCGACTTGCCGGCACCGGACCGGCCGATCACCCCGACGAAGCTGCCGGGCTCGATCCGGAGCGACACGCCGTCGACGGCGCGTCGGTCGCCGTACTGGCGCGTGAGATCCTCGATAACCAGCATGCCACCATCCGCCGGGGAACGGCCGCACGTAGACGCCGGTTTGACGACGATTGGATGACGTATTCGGGACGATTATATTTGCCGGCGCAGCATCTCGGCTTTTCGATAGCCGACTTAATCTTCGTGGCGCTCCAGGAATGCTTCGATGGGCAGCCCGCGGAAATCCGGCAGCGCCCGGCGCAGGCGCTCATGGTCCCAGTCCCACCACGCCAGGCGGGTCAGACGGTCCGCGACCACCTCGGGGAAGCGGCGCCGGACCGGCCGGGCGGGATTGCCGACGACGATCGTGTAGGGCTCGACGTCGCGGGTGACGATGGCGCCCGCCCCCACCACCGCGCCGGTGCCGATCGTGCGCCCGGGCAGGACGACCGCGCCGTGGCCGATCCAGACATCGTGGCCGATCGCCACCGGGCTCGCCCGGCGCCGGTCGAAGAAGGCGGGCTCGTCCGATTCCTCCGGCCAGTAGGCGCGCGCCCGGTAGGTGAAGTGCGCCTGCGACGCCCGCTCCATCGGGTGGTTGCCGGGATTGATCCGCACGCTGGCGGCGATCGAGCAGAACTTGCCGATCGCGGTGTAGATCACCTCGCCGTCCTCACCGATGTAGGAATAGTCGTCGAGGGTCGTCTCGGTGAGGCGGGTGCGGGCGCCGACCTCGGTGTAGCGGCCGAGGCGGCTGTCGACGACCCGGGCGCTCGGATCGAGGGCGGGTTCGAGGCCGAGGGGGCGGTCAACCACGGGTCTCTCCGAAGGGCAGGCGCGCCAGGAGCCGGAACGGCCCCGACCCGTCCTGGGTCAGGAGGCTGACGGCGTCGATCCGCAGGGGCTCCGGTCCCGCGGCGGCGTAGGCCTCGGACAGGCGCCGGTGCCAGAGGTCGCGCTCCGCCTCCGGCAGGGCGTCGGTCAGGGTCATGTGGAAGCGGAAGGCCTCGAACACGTAGGGGTAGCCCCAGCGGTCGAGGAGCGCGCGGCCGCGCGGGTCGAGGCGCTCCGGCCGGCGCTTGGCGCGCTCGGCCTCCGTGAGCGGCGCCCGGAACGGGTCGAGGGCGGCGACGCACTCGGCGGCGAGGAGCCCGAGTTCCGGCGGCGGGCCCTCCGGTACCAGGGCGAGGAACGGCCCGAGGGCGGCGACCCGGAGCGGCCCCACCGCCACCGGCGGGTGCGCGGCCGCGAGGGCGCGGGCGGCGGCCACGAGGTCGGCCTCCCCGGTGCCCGGGGCGAGGCGCAGCGGCGCCTTGAGGGTGGCGTGGAACCCGTAGACCCGCGCGCCCGCCGTGACCGCAGCGAGATCACCGAGCCTCTCCGGGTGCGGCACCGGCAGCCCGGTGACGTTGTCGGTGCCGAGGATCGCGCGGCCGAAGGCTTCGAGGCGCGAATCCGGGGCGGGCAGCCAGTAGAGGGCGTAGCGGCGCGACACGTCAGGGCCTCCGATCGCCGGGCGGTCAGGCCGTCGGCGCGTAGGTGCGCGCGTCGGCGGCCCGCCGGGGGCGCACCTCCATGGCATTGCCCCGCCACACGATGGCGCTCCGCATCCAGGCGCCGACCCAGATCGCCGGGATCAGGGCGTCGCGCGCCAGGAAGGCCGCCAGCGTGCGGGGCGAGCGGTGCCAGCCCGCGCGGGCCGCGAGCCGGTGCTCGGCGGCATAGCACAGGGCGGCGAGGCCGGCAGCGCCCGCGAGGCCCGCGAGGCTTCCGGCCCAGAGGGCGACGAGGAGCGCCGGCAGCAGGACGCCGCTGCCGATCTCGGGGGCGAAGAACAGCGGGAAGGTCACGCGGCGCAGGCGCGCCCAGCGCAGCTGCCGCGACCAGACCTCCCGGAAGCCGCGCGGGCCGAGCGGCTGCTCGAACGGGCTCGCCACGAGGTGGACCCGCTTGCCCGCGGCGCGCACGAGCTTGGTGGCGGCCGCGTCCTCGGCGATCTCGGCCGCCAGTGCCTGGAGGCCGCCCTGCGCCTCCAGGAAGGGCTTGTGCCAGAGCATGCTCTTGCCCTGCGCGAAGCCCAGCCCGAACGCCTCGGCGGCGTATTGCCAGCGCGCCTGTAGGGTGTTCAGGAAGGCGCACTCCACCTCCGCCATGAAGCTGCCCGGGCGGGCGCCGGCCGGGGTGGAGCAGACGAGGCCGGTATCGGCGCGCCACGCCGCCTGGAGCCGCTGGAGGTAGTCCGGCGGCATGGCGACGTTGGAATCGGCGAGCACCACCCAGTCGTGAGCGGCGGCGCGCCAGCCGCGCAGGCAGTTGTTGAGCTTCGGGTTCGCGCTGACGCGCTCGTCGCCGAGGATCAGGCGGGCCGGCACGTGCGGGTGGGCCTCGATCAGGCGCTCCACCATCGGGACGATCGGGTCGGCCGGGTCGGCCACGCAGAAGATCAGCTCGTAGGACGGGTAGTCGAGGCAGAAGCTGCGGAGGAGCATCTCCTCGCTGTAGGCCTCGACCCCGCGCAGGGGGCGGACCAGGGAGACGGGCGCGCCGTCCGGGAACCGCGACGGGCCGTGGTCCCGGCCGAGGCGCCGGGCCGCGACGGCGATGCTGCCGATCTGGACGACGGCCAGGAGCGCGCCGAGGGACAGGGCCGGCACCGTGGCGTCAATCATGCGGATCCCTCGTGCGATCGGGCGAGCGGTCCGGTCCGCTAGCGGCCGGACCGCGTCAGGCGTGTGACAGCGCCGCCCGACGCTCTCGGACACGATCTCGGACACGATCTCGGACACGCTCTCGGACACGCTCGCCGACGCGCGGCGTCGCGGGCCGTCACCCAACCGTCACCGCGCGGTTTTAATCCCCGCTCACCACGAAAGATTCCGCGCGAGGGTTCATGTCCGATACCGCCGTGATGCCGTCGGGGGCGGTGGGAGACCGGAAGGCGGGCGGCCCGCGCCTCGACCACGGGATGCATCTCGGCGGGGTGGTCGCGTTCCTGCTCGTCCTCGTGGCGGGCCTGGGCTACGCGGTGGTGAGCCTCGTCGCGGACATGAACGCGGTCGGGGAGGCGCCCCTGGCCTACGGCGCCTTCGCGCTGCTCGGCCTCGCCCTGCTGATCGCCCTCGCCTTCGAGTTCGTGAACGGCTTCCACGACACGGCCAACGCGGTCGCCACGGTGATCTACACCCACTCGATGCCGCCGCTCGTCGCGGTGATCTGGTCGGGCGTGTTCAACTTCCTCGGCGTGATGCTGTCCTCGGGCGCGGTGGCCTACGCGATCGTCACGCTGCTGCCGGTCGAGCTGATCCTCAACGTCGGCTCGCACGCGGGCTACGCGATGATCTTCGCGCTGCTGCTGGCGGCCATCATCTGGAACCTCGGGACCTGGGCGTTCGGGCTGCCGAACTCGTCGTCCCACGCGCTGATCGGCTCGGTGCTCGGCGTCGGCCTCGCCAACCAGCTGATGAACGGCGGCGACGGCACCGCGGGCGTCGACTGGACCCAGGCGCTCAACGTCTTCAAGGCGCTGCTGTTCTCCCCGGTCTGCGGCTTCGTGCTCGCGGCGCTGCTGCTGCTCGCCCTGAAGGTCACGGTCCGCCGCAGGGACCTCTACGAGGCGCCCGCGGGCGAGGCGCCCCCGCCCCTCTGGATCCGCGGCCTGCTGATCCTCACCTGCACGCTGGTCTCGTTCTTCCACGGCGGCAATGACGGGCAGAAGGGCATGGGCCTGATCATGCTGATCCTGATCGGCGCCGCGCCCACCGCCTACGCGCTCAACCGCACCATGGCGGACGACACGACGCCCGCCTTCGTGCAGGCCTCGACGGCGGCGAGCGCGGTGTTCTCCGCCCGCGCCCCCGGCGCGGCGGTTCCGGACGCCGCCGCCGCGCGCCGGACCGTGACGGAGGCGCTCAAGACCAAGGCGCTGAATACGCCGCCCGTCTACGCGGCGCTGGCGGCGCTCTCGAACGACATCGCCGCCAGCGTGAAGAATTACGGCGCGATCCGCACGGTGCCGGCCGCCCAGACCCAGAACCTGCGCAGCGACATGTACCTCGCCGCCGACGCGGTGCGCGTCCTGCCGGGCGCCGGGGCGGACTTCTCGGAGGCCGACAAGGCCGACCTGAAGCGCTACGCGGGCCTGCTCAACGACGGCACGCGCTACATCCCGGGCTGGGTCAAGGTCTGCGTCGCCCTGGCGCTGGGTCTCGGCACCATGGTCGGATGGAAGCGCATCGTCGTCACGGTGGGCGAGAAGATCGGCAAGACCCACCTGACCTACGCGCAGGGCGCGTCGGCCGAGATCGTCGCCGCCGGCACGATCGGGCTGGCCGAGCTCTACGGCCTGCCGGTCTCGACCACCCACATCCTGTCGTCGGGCGTCGCCGGCACGATGGCGGCCAATGGCTCGGGCCTCCAGATGTCCACGGTGCGCAACATGGCGCTCGCCTGGATCCTGACCCTGCCGGCGGCGATCACCCTCGCGGCCGCTCTGTTCTACCTCCTGCGCCACCTGTTCTGACGCGGGTCCGGCCGGACGGGCCGGAGACCGTGCTCCGCCCGCCGACGAAGCGACCCGGTCTCCGGCCTCCCGCAGCGCGCCCCGGCGCTTCAGGAACTCGCCATCGCCCGCACGAAGGCCAGGCAGGTCCGGCGCGCCGCCGGACTGTCGATCGCCACGAAGGCCGAGACGAGGTCGGCCGCCTGGGTCATGGCCGCGTCGGGCCGGTCGGCATCCGGGTAGAAGCTCGCCACCGGCACGTCGAGGATGCCGGCGATGCGGCTCAGGGCGTCGCTCGTGCGCGCCGCCCCCGGGGACGGCGCGCGGTCCCGGGCCGGATCCGCGGAAGCGTCGGGCGCCATCGCTCAGGCCGCCTTGTGGCCGAGCTGGATCGCCCGGGCGATCTCCGAGCGCCGCGCGGCGTAGCCCGGGGCCACCATCGGGTAGTCGGCCGGCAGGCCGTACTTCGCCCGGTACCGCTCGGGGGTGAGGCCGTGCGCGGTGAGGTGGCGCTTCAGGGTCTGGTACGACCGGCCGTCGATGAAGCTGATCAGGCCGTCCTGCTGGATCGAGGCATCGACCTGCGACTGGCTCAGCCCGACCCCGCCGAACTCCGACGGCGCGCAGCGGAGCACCGCGATCGCCGTGTGCACTTGGTCGATCAGCGCCGGCAGTGCCGTGACCTCGATCGCGTTGCGCGAGACGTAGGCCGCGACGATCGCGCCGACCTTCTCCAGCATGAAGGTTGAACGGTGGTCGGTGAGGTGGTCCATCTGAGACATCGCTGTTCAAGGGCGTCCCGATCCGCGCGCTCCGTCTCCGGTGGGCCCGCTCGCGCGGGCTTTGCGGGACGAAACCGAGGCGACGGGCCAGCCGAGGGATTTCTACCTCAAGTTGATTTCACTCCGTTTCTTGAGGTTGCAGATAATATACAATATGAGCTGCCGGCGGTTTGTCCGGCAGCGCGAGGTTTTTTGCTCCACCGCGCAACCGGCGGCATTCCCGCCATGGTTACTGATACGTTCACTGATTTCGGTCGCTGAGATCGGCGTCTGAACCGGATATCGGCATCGGCCGATCCCGGCGGCGCGCAACCTCGGGGGCCCCCGGCGCCGATCCGGGACCGCTCGGTCGCGGCGGTCGCGCGCCTGACCGATCCCGCCCGCGCGGCGTGCGGCCACGCCCGTCTCCCCCCGCTCCGGGGCCGGTCGCGGCCCGACGGTCCGGAACGGCCGGCCCGCGCCGGCCAGCCGCGATGCACCGCCCCGGCGCGACCGGGGCGGCGGGCCGCCTCACACCGCGCGGTCGCTGCGGCGCAGGCTCGCCGGCATGGCGAAGAGCGCGAGCCCGGCGGCCACGAGGCAGAGCACTCCGATGCCGTAGAGCGCGGGCGTCGTCGAGCCGGTCAGGTCCTTCACCCAGCCGACCATCACCGGGCTGACGATGCCGCCGAACTGCCCGAGGGTGTTGATCAGCGCGATCCCGCCCGCCGCGCCGACGCCGGTGACGAGCTTGGCCGGCAGCGTCCAGAAGGTCGGGATCGACGCCACGATGCCGGCGCCTAGGAGCGCCAGGGCGAACATCAGCGGCACGATATGCTTGTCGAACAGGCCGGCGCCGAAGAAGCCGAGCGCCGCCGCGATGGCGAGGCCGGCGACGAATTTCGGCCGCTCGCCCGAGGCGTCGGACAGGCGCCCGATCACCACCATGCTGATCGCGCCGCAGACGTAGGGGATCGCCGTGAGGAAGCCCACCGAGGCCGCCTGCCCGCCGCTCGCGGTCTTGATCAGGTCCGGTCCCCAGAAGTTCAGCCCGTAGGAGCCGACCTGCAGGAGGAAGTAGATCAGCCCGATCATCAGGAAGCCCGGCTGGCGGATCGCCCCGAGCAGCGAGTGGTCGCCGATGTCCCGGTTGTGGTGGGCGATCCGACTCGACAGGAGCGCCTTATCGGGCTCGGAGAGCCACGTCGCGTCGGCGATCCGGTCGTCGAGGCGCGCCAGCACGAGCAGGCCGAGCACGAGGCAGGGCAGGCCGCCGGCCAGGAACAGCCATTGCCAGCCGGCGAGGCCGCCGACGCCGTTGAGGCCGCCGAGGATCAGGCCCGCCACCGGCGCCCCGAAGATCCCCGAGAAGGCCGAGGCCACGAACATGAACGAGGTGATGCGGCCGCGATGCGAGGCCGGGAACCAGATGGTCAGGTAATAGAGGATGCCCGGCGCGAAGCCCGCCTCCATGGCGCCGATCAGGAAGCGCAGGGCGTAGAAGTGCCACTCGCTGCGGATGAAGATCATCAGCGCGGTGGCGATGCCCCAGGAGATCATGATCCGGGCGATCCAGCGCCGCGCCCCGACCCGGTAGAGGAACAGGTTCGAGGGCACCTCGAAGATCACGTAGCCGACGACGAACATGCTCGCGCCGAGCCCGTAGGCGACGTTGCTGAAGCCGAGGTCGCTCTGGAGCTGGAACTTGGCGAAACTGATGTTGATGCGGTCGAAGAACGCGAACATGTAGCAGATCATGATCAGCGGCATGAGCCGCCACGCGACCTTGCGGACGACGCCGGTCTCCGTCACCGCGCCGGCCTCGGCGGCGGCCGGCGACCCGGACAGGGCTGCGGTCATGGTTTCCTCCGTGGTGTGTTCTTGAGGGACGTGTCGTGGGCGGTGCCGCCTTCGGTCGGGCGGCTTCCCGCGAAGTCAGGTTCGGGCGCAGCTCACGGCACACGACGGCGACGCCGCCTTCGCCGGACGAGGCGCGGGTCCCCTCTCCCGTGCGGGAGAGGGAGCGCGTCGCGTCCAACGCGTGGGGCGGGCCATTGTGAGCCCGCCCCTCCCCGTCTCCGGCTCAGGCCGCCCGGGCGGGGGCCGGATGCAGGTCGCAGGGCCGTCCGGCCTTGGCGACCTGGCCGGGCACGTCGTGGCCGACGAGGCGCGGCAGGTCCCGCGACAGGCCGATCAGCGCCGGGAGGTCGAGGCCTGTCGGCAGGCCCATCTCGTGGGCCATGCTGACGAGATCCTCGGTGCAGATGTTGCCGGTGGCACCGGGCGCGAACGGGCAGCCGCCCAGGCCGCCGAGCGCGGCGTCGAAGCGCCGGGCGCCCGCGTCGTAGGCCGCCAGCACGTTGGCGAGGCCGAGGCCGCGCGTGTTGTGGAAGTGGAGCGTCAGGCGCCCGGGACCGACCAGGGGCAGGACCCGCGCGACGAGGCGGCTCACCTGCCGGGGATTGGCCATGCCGGTCGTGTCGGCCAGCGTCACCCCGTCGACGCCCAGCGACAGGTAGCGCTCCACCTGCGCGACGACCCTGTCGGCCGGCTGGTCGCCCTCGAACGGGCAGCCGAAGGCGGTCGCCACCGTGGCGTTGGTGCTGAGCGGGGCGCCGCGCACCGAATCCATGATCCGCGCGAAGCCGGCGATCGAGTCGGCCGGGCTCATGCCCATGTTGGCGCGGTTGTGGGTCTCGCTCACCGAGGCGACGAGGTTGATCTCGTCGACCCTGGCGGCGAGCGCCCGCTCGGCGCCCTTCGGGTTCGGCACCAGGGCGACGTAGACGGTCCCGGGCCGGCGCCGGATCCCGGAGAAGACCTCGGCCGCGTCGGCGAGCGCCGGCACCGCCTTCGGAGAGACGAAGGACGAGACCTCGATCCGGCTGAAGCCGGCCTCGGCCAGAGCGTCGATCAGGCAGATCTTCTCCGCGGTCGGCACGAAGACCGGTTCGATCTGGAAGCCGTCGCGGGTCGCGACCTCCTGGACGATCAGCGCGTCGCCGCTCATGCCACGGCTCCCTTCTCGCGCAGCGCGGCGATGCGCGCCGGGTCGAGACCGAGCTCGGCGAGCACGGAATCGGTGTGGGCGCCGAGGGCCGGCCCCTGCCAGCGGACCTCGCCGGGCGTGTCGGAGAGCTTCGGGACGATGCCGGGCATCTTCACCGCGGTCCCGCCGGGCAGCTCCGCCTGCAGGATCATGTCGCGCGCCTGATAATGCGGGTCGGCCACGATGTCGGCCACCGAGTAGATGCGGCCGGCCGGCACGTCGGCGGCGTCGAGGGCGGCGAGCGCCTCCTCGACCGTCTGCGTCCTCGACCAGTCGGCGATGGTGCCGTCCAGCATGGCGGATTGCCTGGAGCGGCCCTCGTTGTTGCGCAGCGCCGGGTCGTCCGCGAGGTCGGGCCGGCCGATCGCCGTCATCAGGCGGCGGAAGATCGGGTCGCTGTTGCCGGCGATGACCACGTAGCCGCCGTCCCGCGTCGGGTAGGTGTTCGACGGGGTGATGCCCGGCAGGGCGCCGCCGGTGCGGGTGCGGACCTCGCCCAGCAGGTCGTATTCCGGGACGAGGCTCTCCATGACGTTGAACACGCTCTCGACGAGCGAGACGTCGATGACCTGGCCGGCGCCCTGCCCGGTCTTGACCCGCAGCAGGGCCATCAGCGCGCCGATGACGCCGTGGAGCGAGGCCAGGGTGTCGCCGATGCTGACGCCGACCCGGGCCGGCGGGGCCTCCGGGCTGCCGGTGGTGAAGCGGATGCCGCCCATCGACTCGCCGATGGCGCCAAAGCCGGGCCGGTCGCGGTAGGGGCCGGTCTGGCCGTAGCCGGAGATCCGCACCATCACGAGCTTCGGGTTGAGGGCGGAGAGCACGTCCCAGCCGAGGCCGAGCTTCTCCAGGCCGCCGGGACGGAAGTTCTCGACCACCACGTCGGCGCTCGCGGCGAGCTGCTTGACGATGTCGAGCCCCTCGGGCGCCTTCAGATTGACGGCGATCGACTTCTTGTTGCGCGACTGCAGGTACCACCAGAGCGAGGTGCCCTCGTGCATCTTGCGCCACTTCCGGAGGGGATCGCCCTCACCCGGGGGCTCGACCTTGATGACCTCGGCGCCGAACTCGGCCATCAGCCGCGTCGCGAAGGGCGCGGCGATCAGCTGACCGAGCTCGAGAACGCGGATACCGCTGAGCGGACCGGACACGGCTTTCCTCCATCGTTTGTTGCCCAGGAGATAGGGCTCTTCCGGTGGCCAAGTCCAAACGCCATGCACCACCGTGCGTTCGCCGCAGGAGAACGCACGCTCAGCGACCGGCGGCCCGGAGATGCTCCAGCAGGAGGGCGGCCGCCGGCGACAGGGCGCCCGGGCGGACCACGAGGCGCAGCGTGCGCACGGCCCAGGGATCGGTGAGCGGCACCGCGGCGAGCCGCATCGGCGGCCCGAGCAGGGCGTAGACGCGCTCCGGCACGGTCCCGAGGCCGAGCCCGACCTGCGCCATGCGGCAGATCGCGTCGAAGCTCGGGACGTGCATCCGCAGCCGCAGCGGCCGGCCGAGGCGCCGGGCCTCGTCGCGCAGGGCGGCGTAGATCGAACTCTCCGCGTGCAGCCCGACATGGTCGTAGTCGAGGGTGTCGGCCAGCGCGACGGCGCCGCGTCCGCTCAAGGGATGCCCGGCCGGCATCACCAGGACGAGGCGGTCGCTCCGGTACGGGTAGGCGGTGAGGCTGCGGGTGTCGGTGTTGTCCGCGCAGAGGCCGAGATCGGCGAAGCCCTCCTCGACGCCGGCGACGACGCCGCCGCTCGGCCGCTCCTCCAGGTCCACCCGGATCCCGTCCTGCGCCGCCAGGAAGGCCTGCAGGTCCTCGGGCAGGAACTCCACGATGGCCGAGAGGTTGGCGAGCACCCGCACGAAGCCGCGCACGCCCCGGGCGTGCTCGGCGAGTTCCAGGGCGATCTGCTCGGCGCTCGCCAGCATCCGCCGGGTGTGGTGCAGCAGGGTCTCGCCCGCCGGGGTGAGCCGCATGCCGCGCGGCTCGCGGGTGAGCAGGGTGCAGCCCAGCGCGTGCTCCAGCTCGGCGAGGCGCTTGCTCACCGCCGAGGGCGCGATCGCCGCCCGGCGGGCCGCGCCGTTCAGGGTCCCCTCCGCGCAGATGGCCGCGAACAGCCGGAGCGTCTTCAGGTCGAGGCGGCTCAGGGTCGCGGCCGCGGGCAGGTCGGCGGACATCGGGCGGCTCGGTCCGGGGGCGCCCTCAGTCGCGCGATCCGACCGGCTGGCCGTAGGTACCGAGTCCGGCCTTGGCCCCCTCCCGGTTGACGAGGCCGAAGCGCAGCACAGCCTGCTCCAGGTAGTCGATCGCGTCGACGAGGTGGGCGCGCGCCGCGGCGACGCTCTCGTCCCCCTCCTCGACCGGTGTCTCGGCGAGCTTCACGGCGGCGATCAGGACGCGGTCGCGCTCGTCCTCGATCCGCGGGTCGCGGGCGAGGTGGCCCCGGACCCGGGCGTCGAACGTCGCGATGACCGACCAGGGCAGCGCGTCCTTGCCGGACGGCGCCCGGTACGCCCGGGCGTGGCGCCGCGCGTCGGCGCTGGCGGCCCTGACATCGTCGGCGAGTGCTGCATCCATTCCCGGCCTCCGCGGCGCCGCGCCGATCGGTCCTCGGCCGGACCATCGGCTCGAGGGTCCGAACGTGCGCCGGCCCGGTCCGTTGCCGACGCCCTTAGCGGGCCGCGCCACAAACCTTCAAGACCCGTCGGGCGAGGGCCTTACCTTGGCGGTTCCGGCCCTTATCTCTCGGGCTCGTGATCAAGCGGCCGAGTCTCGGCCGGCAGATGGGGGACGATATGGGAACGACGCTGACGGCCGGCGCGGTGCGCCGGACATCGCCCGCGGCGCGCCTCCTCGGCGTGCTCTCGGTGATCCTGGTGGCCGCGGGTCTCTCCGGCTGCGGGGCGGTGAACCGGGTGCCGACGCTGCAGGAGCAGGCCAAATCCGCGTGGAGCGAGGTGCAGAACCAGTACCAGCGGCGGGCCGACCTGATCCCCAACCTCGTCGAGACCGTGAAGGGCTACGCGCAGCAGGAGAAGGACGTGCTGATCGGCGTCACCGAGGCGCGCGCCAAGGCGTCCAGCGTGAAGGTCGACGCCTCCACGGTCAGCGATCCGCAGAAGTTCAAGGAGTACCAGGACGCCCAGAACCAGCTCTCGGGCGCGCTCGGACGTCTCTTGGTGACGGTGGAGCGGTATCCCGACCTCAAGTCGAACCAGAACTTCCTCGCCCTGCAATCCCAGCTGGAGGGCACCGAGAACCGCATCGCGGTGGCGCGGCGCGACTACATCACGGCGGTCCAGGCCTACAACACCGAGGTGCGCACGATCCCGGGCCGCTGGATCGCGGCCGTGCTTTACCCCGACGCCAAGCCGATGGAGACCTTCACGGCCACGCCGAACGCCGACCGGCCGCCGAACGTGAAGTTCTAGGGTGGCGTATATGGGCCGGACCGTGGGCCGGACCTCGAGCCGGGCCATGCCCGACCGGGTGCGGCTCGCCCTGTCGCTCGCCGTCCTGGCTGCCTGCCTGACGGTCTTCGCGCTCGGGGCGCTGGCGGCCGAGCTGACTTTCCCGGCGCTGACCGGCCGCGTGGTCGACGCGGCCGGCATCCTGACGCCGGAGCAGCGCGGCACCCTCGAGGCCAAGCTGAAGGCGCACGAGGACAAGACATCGGACCAAGTGGTCGTCGCCACGGTGCCGAACCTGCAGGGCACGACCGTCGAGGACTACGCCAACCGCCTGTTCCGGGACTGGAAGCTCGGGCAGGCCAAGACCAACAACGGCGTCCTGCTGCTGGTGGCGCCGAGCGAGCGGAAGGTCCGGATCGAGGTCGGCTACGGCCTGGAGGGGGCGCTGACCGACGCCCTGTCCAAGGTGATCATCGCCGGCGCCATCACGCCGCGCTTCAAGACCGGCGACTATTTCGGCGGCCTCGACGCCGGCGTCGACGGCATCCTGTCGATCCTGGCCGGCGACGCGCAGGACTGGCAGCGCAAGCCGCAGGTGCGGTCCGACGAGGTCGATCCCGCCCAGGTGGCGGTCTTCGTCGTCCTGCTCCTGATCGTGGTGTTCGTCGCGTGGCGCATGAGCCGGGGCGGCCGGTCGGGACCCGGCGGCCTCGTCATCCTGCCGGGGCCCGGCTCGGGCGGGTGGGGCGGCGGCTTCTCGGACGGCGGGTCGGGCGGCTCCTCGGGCGGTTTCGACGGTGAATTTTCCGGCGGCGGCGGCTCGTCGGGCGGCGGAGGGGCCTCCGGTGACTGGTAGACGCGCGGCTGTCCTGACTCCGGAAGCGCGGGATCGGCTCGCCCAGGCGGTCGGGCGCGCGGAGGCCGGGACCTCCGGCGAGATCGTCGTGATGGTGAGCCGGCGCGCCGGCGCCTACCGCTCGATCGTGCTGCTCACCGCCCTCGTCGCGGCGATGGTCCTGCCCTGGCCGCTGATCGCCCTGACCGCCTGGAGCGCCGCGTCGATCCTGCTGGCGCAGGCGGCCCTCGTGGCGGCGATCCTCGCGGCGAGCCAGAACGAGCGGCTGCGCATGGCCCTGGTGCCGCGCCGCCTGCGCCGCGCCCGCGCCCGGGAGGCGGCCCGGCGAGCCTTCTGGTCGCGCGGCCTGAGCCTGACGCGCCGGCGCACCGGCATCCTGCTCTACCTGTCGCTCGCCGAGCGGCACGCCGAGATCGTCACCGATCTCGGCGTCCTGCGGGAGATCCCGCCCTCCGCCTGGGACGGGATCCTCGCCGAGCTGATACCGGCGCTCGGGCGCGGCGCCATCGAGGACGGCCTGACGGCGGCGGTCGCGCGCGTCGGGGCCTGCCTGGCGGAGCATCTCCCCGCGGGCCCGGGCGATCCCGACGAGCTGCCGAACCGGGTCGTCGTGGTCGACTGACGGCGCCGCCGGCCGTCGCGGTCGGGCGCCGGTGACGCGTCATTCGAACGGTGGACGCGCCCAAATCCGGCAGGCCGCACGATCGCTGTGGCCTGTGACACTCCGATATTGCGTCGGACTTCAACCGGATGCCATGGTGCGGCGCCGCACCAAGCACCTTGGGGTTGTGTAACTGCGCTGGACCGGCCGCGATTTCCCCTGTGAGTCCGGCGCGCCGGGGGCCACGGGGCACCCGCGCGTGAAGGCGCCGGCACCCGAGCAGGAGCGACGCCGGCCCGACCGGCGGCGCTCGAGGAGGCCGTGATGAAGATCCTGATCGCCGCGACGCCGCTCACCGGCCACGTGAACCCGCTCCTCGCCATCGGTCGGAAGGTGGCGGCCCGGGGGGACGACGTCCTCGTGCTCACCGACCCGGCCTTCCGGCCGAAGGTCGAGGCGGCGGGCCTGCGCTTCACGCCCTACGCGGACAACCACGCGGCCGAGTACCGCGAGACCGAGCTGCCGGCCGGCCCGGAGCGCTACCGCCGCGAGTTCGAGCGCCGGTTCGTGGATCCGATGCCGGTCCAGGCCGCCGCCCTGCGGGCGCTGATCGCGGCCGAGGCGCCCGACGTGATCCTGGCCGGCAGCATGTTCCTGGGCGCGCTGCCGCTGCTGCTCGACAGCGCGCCGCGGCCGCCGATCGTGACCGTCAACGTCAGCATCCTGTTCCTCGACCGGCCCGACCACGCGCCCGTGGGCCTCGGCCTGCCGCCGGCCCGCGACCGGGACGACCTCGTCCGCTACGCCACCCTGAAGGCCGGCATGGACGCGGCCTTCGTCAACCCGGTGCGGGCCTACACGGACGCGAAGCTCGCCGCGCACGGCCTGCCGCCCCTGCCGGCGTCCCTGCCCCACTCGATCGTGGTCCTGCCGGACCTGTTCCTGCAGCCGACCGTGCCGGGCTTCGAGTACGAGTACGGCACCCTGCCGCCCGGCCTGCGCTTCATCGGCCTGCTCGATCCGCCGACGCCGCCCGCGCCGCTCCCGGACTGGTGGCCCGATCTGGAGGCGGCAAACGCGGCGGGTCGGCCCGTCGTGCTGGTCACCCAGGGCACGCTGGCCAACGCGGATTTCGGCGAGCTGGTCGAGCCGACACTGACCGCCCTGGCCGACCGGGACGATCTGCTGGTCCTGGCCACCACCGGCGGCCGCCCGGTGGACGCGCTGAAGGTTCCGGTTCCGGCCAACGCCCGGGTGTCGTGCTTCCTGCCGTTCCGCGAATTGCTGCCGCGGGTGAGCGTGCTGGTGACCAACGGCGGCTACGGCAGCGTCTCGCAGGCGCTCGCCGCCGGCGTGCCGATCGTGTCGGCCGGCCTGACCGAGGACAAGGCGGAGGTGAACGCGCGCATCGGCTGGTCCGGCGTCGGGATCAACCTCGGGACCAACGCGCCGGCCCCGGAGGCGGTCGGCGCCGCGGTGGCGCGGGTGCTCGGCGAGCCCGACTTCCGGGCGCGCGCCGGGGCGCTGCGGGACGCCTTCGCGGCCCGGGACGCCATGGCGTCGATCCTGACGGCTCTGGACGATCTCGCGCGCGCCGGGACCGATGCCGGGACCGCGCGCCGGCTGGCGAGGTCGGCGTGATGCCGGCCTCCGACACCGCGGCGCTCCGGGTCGTCGTGGATCTCAACCGCTGCCAGGGCTACGCCCAGTGCTGCTACGCCGCGCCGGACGCCTTCGCGATCCGCGGCCACGAGATCCTGTTCTACGATCCCGCGCCGCCGGCCGACCGCCGCGGCGCCATCGAGCGGGCCGTGCAGGCCTGCCCGGTCCGCGCCATCAGCCTCCAGGCCGGCCCGGACGACGGAGACGCGCCGTGACTGCCGAACCCGCCGGCATCGTCGTGGTCGGCGCCTCCCTCGCCGGCCTGCGCGGCGCCGAGGCGCTGCGGCGGGGCGGGTACGACGGCCCGCTCACACTGGTCGGCGCCGAGCCGTACCGGCCCTACGACCGCCCGCCCCTGTCGAAGCACGTGCTCGCCGGCGAGCTCGCCGCCGACGCGACCCGACTGCCGGAGCTGGCGGATCTGCGCGCCCGCTGGCGTCTCGGGAGCCCAGCCGTCGCCCTCGACCGGGTAGCCCGCACGCTCCGGCTCGCCGACGGGTCGGCGCTGGCCTACGAGGCCCTGCTCATCGCCACCGGCGCCGAGGCCCGGCCCTGGCCGGCCGAGACCGGCGGCGGGCTCGCCGGCATCTTCACCCTGCGCGGGCGCGACGACGCGGCCGCCCTGCGGGACGCCCTGCTGGCGCGCCCGCGGCAGGTGCTCATCGTCGGCGGCGGCCTGATCGGCTGCGAGGCGGCCTCCTGCCTGCGCGACCTCGGCCTGCCCGTGACCCTGGTCGACCCGAACGCCGCGCCCCTGGCCCGGGGTCTCGGGACCTTCGTCGGCGGCGTGATCGCCGAGCGTTTGCGCGAATCCGGCGCCACGTTCCGCCCCGGCACGATGGTGCGGGCGTTCGAGGGCGACGCGGCGGGGCACGTCGCCCGGGCCCGGCTGGCGGACGGCAGCACCGTCGAGACCAACCTCGTCATCGCCGCCCTTGGGGCGACCCGGGCGACGGGCTGGCTGCGGGGCGCGGGCCTGCGCGCGGATGCCGGCGGCGTGACCTGCGACGCGGCCTGCCGGGCCCTCGACGCCGACGGGGTGCCCTGCCCGGACATCTACGCCGCGGGCGACGTCGCCCGGTGGCCGATCCCGCTCTACGGCAATCGCCTGATCGCCGTGGAGCACTGGGGCAACGCCGTCGAGCAGGCCGCCCACGCCGCGCGCAACATGCTGGCCGGGCCCGACGACCAGCGCCCCTACGGCCACCTGCCGGCCTTCTGGTCGAGCCAGTTCGGGATCAACATCAAGCTGGTCGGCCTCCCCGACGGCGCCGATTCCGTGGCGGTGGTGCAGGGTTCACGGGCCTCCCGGCGCTTCCTCGCCGTCTACGGCCGCGCCGGGCGCAGCATCGCGGCCGTCTCGTTCGATCAGGCCCGCTGGCTGCCGGCCTACGCGGAGGCGATCACGGCCGGCGACCCGTTCCCGCCGATCACCGACGCCACCGACCGGCCGCGCGTCGAGATGGCGGCACCGGGCTTCCCGCCGCCGCACCGAGCCGCCCCGGCGCGGCCTTCCGCCGAGACCGTCCATGTCTGACGACGCGCTGTTCGCCGCGGTAATGGATCCGGCCAACCGGGCCGACCCGTACCCGCTCTATCGACGGATGCGGCAGCAGCCGGTCTCCCGCCAGCGCGACGGCAGCTACGTCGTCTCCACGCACGCGGCGATCCGCAGCCTGCTTTTTGACCCGCGGCTCAGCTCCGAGGATCTGCCGCCGCCCCGGCGGCCCCGCACCGGCAACCCGCTCAAGGACCTGATCCTCAACCCGATCAAGAACCGCATCAGCGCCACGCACCGCCCGTTCATCTTCCGCGATCCGCCGGACCACGACCGGCTGCGCAGCCTGGTGATGCGGGAATTCTCGATCGCGCGGGTTCAGGCGCTGCGGCCGCGGATCGCCCGGGAGGTGGACGGCCTGATCGACGCCTGCCGGGACCGGCGGGAGGTCTGTCTCGTGAGCGACCTCTCCTACCCGCTGCCGGTGACGGTGATCTGCGAGCTGCTCGGCGTGCCGCGCGAGGACGAGCCGCGGTTCCAGGCCTGGGCGACGCAACTCGCCACGGCCGTCGAGCCGGACGCGCGCCACGACGACGCGACCCGGCGCCAGATCGTCGGCGCCTTCGACGAGATCGCCGCCTACATGCGCGATCTCATCCGCGAGAAGCGGCGGCGCCCGGCCGACGACATGCTGAGCGGCCTCGCCGCCCCCGGTCCGGACGGCCGGAAGCAGATGAGCGACTTCGACCTCCTGTCGACGGCGGTCCTGCTGCTGGTCGCCGGTCACGAGACCACCGTGAACCTCATCACCAACGCCATGCTGACCCTGCTCCGGCACCCCGAGGAGCTGGAGCGGCTCCGGGCCGATCCGGAGCGCGCGCCGCGGCTGATCGAGGAGGTCCTGCGCTACGAGCCGCCGGTGCACTTCCGGACCCGCAAGGCTCTCGGCGCGATCGCGGTGGCCGGCGAGATGATCCCCAAGGGGGCCCCCGTCATCCTGATGTTCGCCGCCGCGAACCGCGATCCCGACCGGTTCGCGGATCCCGACCGCTTCGATCCCGACCGGGGCGACATCGAGCATTTCGGCTTCGGCGGTGGCCTGCACTACTGTGTCGGCGCGCCCCTGGCGCGGCTCGAGGCCGAGATCGCCCTGGTGGCGCTGAGCCGCCGCCTCGTCGCCCCGCGGCTCGCGGTCGATCCGCCGCCCTACCGGCCGGGCGCGTCGCTCCGGGGGCCCGAGCAGCTCGGCATCAGCATCGACGGGATCGCCTGATCCGGACCGGGCCGGCGCGAGTCGTAAAGCGACGGTGAACGGGGCTGTTTCACGTGAAACATTCGTAAACCCCTTCGCCCGCGGTCGCCCGGACGGCGACGCCGGAACTTGGCCGTGCCGAGGCGGGCTTTACGGGAGAGCGGCCGAGACGGCCGCAATCCCGAGAGCTTCCGGAGAGACGACGCCATGAAGGCATTGTGCTGGCACGGCCGCAACGACATCCGCTGCGACACGGTCCCGGATCCGGTCATCGAGGATTCCCGCGACGTCATCATCAAGGTGACGAGCTGCGCGATCTGCGGCTCGGACCTGCACCTGATGGACGGCCTGATGCCGACCATGAAGAGCGGCGACGTCCTCGGCCACGAATTCATGGGCGAGGTCGTCGAGGTCGGACAGGGCTTCACCAAGTTCAAGAAGGGCGACCGGATCGTGGTGCCCTTCAACATCAATTGCGGTGCATGCCGGCAGTGCAAGCTCGGCAACTTCTCGGTCTGCGAGCGGTCGAACCGCAACGCCGAGATGGCGGCCGCGCAGTTCGGCTACACGACGGCCGGCCTGTTCGGCTACTCGCACCTCACCGGCGGCTACGCGGGCGGCCAGGCCGAGTACGTGCGCGTGCCCATGGCGGACGTCGCCCCGATGAAGGTGCCAGACGGCATGGACGACGAATCCGTCCTGTTCCTCACCGACATCCTGCCGACCGGCTGGCAGGGCGCCGAGCACTGCGAGATCCGGGGCGGCGAGACGATCGCGGTCTGGGGCACCGGCCCGGTCGGCATCTTCGCGATCCAGTCCGCGAAGATCATGGGGGCCGAGCGGATCATCGCCATCGAGACCGTGCCCGAGCGGATCGCCCTGGCCAAGAAGGCCGGTGCCACCGACGTCATCGACTTCATGAACGAGGACGTGTTCGAGCGGATCAAGGAGATCACCAAGGGCCAGGGCGCCGACGGTGTGATCGACTGCGTCGGCATGGAGGCGAGCGCCGGCCACGGCGGCCTCACCGGCATGCTGTCGACGGTGCAGGAGAAGCTCACCGCCACCGAGCGCCCCTACGCGCTGGCCGAGGCCATCAAGGCGGTCCGTCCCTGCGGGATCGTCTCGGTGCCGGGCGTCTACGGCGGGCCGATCCCGGTCAACATGGGCTCGATCGTCCAGAAGGGCCTGACCCTCAAGAGCGGCCAGACGCACGTGAAGCGCTACCTCGAGCCGCTGACCAAGCTGATCCAAGAGGGCAAGATCGACATGACCTCCCTGATCACCCACCGCTCGCAGGATCTCGCGGAGGGCCCGGACCTCTACAAGACCTTCCGCGACAAGAAGGACGGCTGCGTGAAGGTGGTGTTCCACCTGAACTGAGGCGGCGGCGTCCCGGTCGGCGATCGGCCGGGACGCCCCTCTCCGCCGGGCTGGGCGCGGCGTCCCGAAAGCGTGTAGAGCCGGCAACGCGCTCACCGACCACGCGGGGTGTCCATGTGCAATCTCTACAGCCTGCGAACCGGCCCGGCGGACCTGCGCAGGGCCTTCGAGATCGCGGAGGATCGCACCGGAAACCTCCCGCTGTTGCCGGCTATCTTTCCCGACCAGCTGGCGCCTGTGGTCCTGAACGGCGCGACCGGCCGCGACCTCGCGATGATGCGCTGGGGCATGCCCGGCCCGAAGGCGTTCGGCGAGCACCCGATCACCAACGTGCGCAACGCCGCGAGCCCGCACTGGCGGCCCTGGCTCGGCGTCGCCCACCGCTGCCTCGTGCCGGTCACCGCCTTCAGCGAGTACGCCGACACCAAGCCGCGCAAGACGCCCGTCTGGTTCGCCCTGGACGCGGACCGGCCGCTCTTCGCCTTCGCGGGGATCTGGCGGCCCTGGACCGGCGTGCGCGGCACGAAGCGCGAGAACCCCGACCGGGTCGCCGCGGAGCACCGGCTCTTCGCCTTCCTGACCACCGAGGCGAACGGCGTCGTCGGGCCGGTCCATCCCAAGGCCATGCCGGTCCTGCTCACGAAGCCGGAGGAATGGGCGTTGTGGCTGGAGGCGCCGACCGCGGAGGCGCTCCGGCTCCAGCGGCCGCTCCCGGACACGGCGATGCCGAGGTCGCCCGCGGCGCGCGCTCGGACGGGCCGGAGGCCGAAGCCGAGGCGTGAGGGGCGCTAGCCGCCGGCCGGCTCGCCGGAGGACCCGTCGGGCGCGGCCGACCAGCCGCGGGCCCGCCAGCGCGACACCACGGCGGCGTTGAGCCGGGCGATGCGCGCCCGGTGCGCCTCCCAGAACGACATCGGCTTCGCCGGGACGGCGGCGACGCGGGTCCGGTGGACGGGGCCCGCCGGCCGCGCGGCGAGGCGGTCCGGCGCGGCCGCGCGGGCGCTCGCCCGGACGACGCGCGCCTCCGGGTTGCCGAGGATCGCCTGGGCGCGGGCGCAGTAGAGCTGCGACAGCGGCGACATCGCCTCCGAACCGTGGCCGGCCCGGTACTTCATCAGGGCGCGGCAGAGGTCCCCGTCGGCCCGGCGCCACGCCTCGGCGAGGTAGCGGACGCCGTAGCGGACGTTGATCTCCGGCGAGGCCAGCTCGGCGACGGTGCCGCGGAAGCCGAGCATCGCCGCGGTGGTCGGGCGGACCTGCATCAGACCGACCTCGCCGACGCTGCCGACGACGGTGGGATCGTAGCCGCTCTCGATCCGCGCGACGGCGTCGGCCACCGCGAGGGGCAGGCCGGTGCCGGCGGCCTCGCGGGCGATGAGCGGCAAGTAGCGGGCGCGGGCGTCGGCGGCGACCGGTGCGGGCGCGGGCACGGCCGCAGGCGCGGGCGGGACCGGCGGCAGCGAGGCCATGCCGACGGCGTGCACCGTCAGGAAGGTGGCGGGCCGGGCCTGCGCGGGGGCGGCGCAGGTCAGCAGCAGGAGAAGCAACGGAGCGCGCATCGGCCGCCACGGAGAGGAACCGGGACCTGTCTATCCCGGCCGCCTCAACGAAGCCTTTCGCCGGCGCGCCCTACTGGATGGGGCCGCGGTCCCGCGCCTGCAGCAGCCGCAGGGCCTCGCCCAGGACCGCGTGGAGGTCGGCCGCGCCCTGCTGGCTCAGCGGCAGCCCGACCCGCTGCCCGTGGATCGTGTCGAGGACCAGCATGGCGAGGTCCTCGCCGATCAGCAGGTTGGATCCGGGCAGGCAGAGCGGCAGGACGAAATCGCCCTCGACCTCGCCGAGGGCGTCGACCGCGTCCGCGGGCCGGAAGGGCGGTTTCCGATCGGTCATCGCTCCCCTCCTCGCATTCCTCCCGACGCCGGTCCCCGGCGCCGCGGCTCAGTCGCGGTCCGGCATCCGCACCGACCGCACCGTGAGCGTGTCGATCTCCAGCGAACCGACCTCCAGGGTGCCGACCCGGGCGCGGCCCACCGAGAGGCGGCCGATCGCGAAGGCGCCGACCGCCACGACGCCGAGGGCCGCGGCCCCGAGGGCCAGCGCACCCAGGGCCGACGCCCCGATCGCCCCCGCGCCGACGGCGCCCGATCCCAGGATCGCCGTGTCGTGGGACGGGATCACCCCCGTCCCGTCGGGGCGGCTCTGCGCCTCCGGAACCCTCGAACGCGACATGCGGATTCCTCTCCGAGCGGGCGACTCCGGAGCCAGCTATACCCGACGTTAACCGCGTTTTCACGCCGCTCGGAGACGATGGCGCTCGATCCCGGCCGGCCCGGACCGCGCGTCCGCCGCCAGAGAGGACGTCGCCCGTGCAGCACCTGTTCCAGGCCGTCGCGATCTTCGCGTTCGGCTGCCTGCTGATCCATGCCGGTCGCGCCTATGCCCGGGCGACCACGCTCCTGCTCTCCGCGACCGCGCTGATGCTGAGCGTCACCCTCGGCACCGTGCTCTGCCAGCGGATCGGCCTCCCGGGGCGCTCCGTCGCGGCCGGCCCGTCCTACACGGTGGCGCTCGGCCGGCCCGCTCCGTAGAGCCGCGTCCGGTCTGACGGGATGCGCCCGAGGCTCGGGACGGTGTCGCGCGGTGGCGCCGCGCCGGTCGAGCGGGATCAGGGCCAGACGCGGATCGCCACCGGGCGGCGCAGCAGGTCGCGGTCGGAGGTGATCGTGCAGCCCTCCGTGCGCAGGCTCGCGTAGGTCAGCAGCGCCCGGTCGCCGACGTCGTCGAAGTTGCGGCCGCGCGCGTCCGGGTCGAGCAGCGACGGGTAGGCGACGAGCGGCGCCGTCGCCGCGCACGGGTCGTCGTAGAGGGTCGCGCCCTCGAGCAGCAGGCGCGGGCTGTCCCAGGTGATCAGGTCGCGGGAGGTGGTCCAGTAGAAGCCGGACCGGGGAAAGCCCTCCCCCGCCTTGGCCATGAACACGGCGATCCAGGCGTCCGTGCCGCGGTGCCGGACGACGGCGCCGACCGGGCCCGGGAACGGCCCGACCGGCCGGCAGGTCGCCGTGTTCGGGCGGGCGGCGCGGTAGGGGTCCGGGAAGGCGGCAGTGAAGCCGGTGCCGGTCCAGGCCCGCCAGCGGGCCGGGTCGGCCGGGTCGTCGCTGCGGAACAGGCAGACCCCGGCCTCCTGATCGCTGCCGGGCCGGGTCCAGCCGGTGGTCGAGGCGAGGAAGTACCGCCACGTCCCGTCCGCGACGATGTTCGACGGGTTGAAGAAGCCGCGGTGGCGGCCCTGGTCGATCTCCTGCCGGAACGGCGCCCCGGCGACCACGACAGGCGGGCTCTGCCGCTTGAAGCTGCGGCCGCCATCCGTCGAGGCGGCGGCCGTGATCGTGTTGTACCAGCAGGCCATGTAGCTGGCCGCCGGGCAGCGGCCGGGATGCTCGTTGGCCTGGTACTCGTGGTGGAGGAGCGCGGCCACGCGGCTCCCGTCCTCGGTCCAGGTGGCGGTGATCCAGGAGCGGTCGTCGTAGGCGGCCGGGTCGGGCTTCTCGCCCGAATCGAGCACCACCGCGCAGTCGATCTTGAGATGCTCGAGGTCGGGACCGCGCAGCGCCCGGTTGCGGTAATGCATCCCGTAGAGCGCCACCGCGCCCGACGCGTCCCGGAAGGCGCGCGCCGGCGCATCGGGCACGTCGGCGCCGTCGCAGGCGTCGCGCCCCGCCTTGAAGACGAGCGCGGGCGGCCCGACCAGCGTCAGCGCCGAGAGCGGCGGCTCGGGCGCGGCCGCGGCAACGCGCGGGAGGAGCGGCAGAAGCACCAGGGGGAATACCACGGATAGCGCCAGGGAAAGCGTCGGCAGGATCCGGCGCGCCGCCGTCCCGGAGCCGGTTGGGCGCGCGGCGCGCGCCCGTCCGGCGATCCCGTTCGCCCAACCCATGATCGCCACCCGGCTGCGTCCCGGCCGCGCCTGGACAAACAGGCGGAGATTCGCTTGAGAACCATTACAGAGTGCTTGCCGCCGACTGGACGCGCGGCCCGACCGAAAGTCATCCATGGTTCTCCTGATCCTCGGGCTGGTGCTGTTCCTCGGCACGCACGCCTTCTCGATGGCCCGCACCCGGCGCGCCGCAATCGTCGGCCGGATCGGCGAGGGCCGCTACAAGCTCGGCTACACCGCCCTGTCGCTGCTCGGGCTCGTGCTGATCGGGATCGGCTTCCACGATTACCGGCTCGCCGGCTACATCCCGGTCTGGGATCCGCCGGTCTGGACGCGCCACCTCGCCCTGGCGCTGGTCTGGCCCGCCTTCGTGTGCCTCGCGGCCGCCTACCTGCCCGGCCATATCCGCGCCAAGGCCAAGCACCCGATGCTGCTCGCCGTGAAGATCTGGGCGACGGCGCACCTCCTCGCCAACGGCGATCTCGGCTCGATGCTGCTGTTCGGCGGCTTCCTCGCCTGGGCGGTGACCGCCCGGATCAGCGCCAAGCGCCGGGGCCTCGCCCCGGGGGCGGTCGCGGCCCAGCACGGCGGTCCGGCGGCGGCCCCGCTGGGCTGGCGCAACGACGTCCTGGCCCTGGTGATCGGCACGGCCGCGTGGTTCGTCTTCGCCCGCTACCTGCACTACCCGGTGATCGGCGTGCCGGTCTGGCCGGGTACCCCGGCCTGAGCCGGCCCCCGAGACGACACCCGAGACGGCCCCGAGACATGGCCTGTCGCCAACCCGGCGCCCGTGTGTTAGGCGCGGGGCCCGAACGCGACGAGGTGGCCCGCTGAGATCATGCGGGCCGGGATAGAATGGCCGAGAACAACGAGTTCCTCCGCGAAGTCGACGAGGATTACCGCCGCGACCGGATCCTCCAGATCTGGAAGCGCTACAGCGGCGTGATCATCGCGCTCGCCGTGCTGCTGGTGGCGGGCGTCGCGGGCTGGCGCTACTGGCAGGCCCAGCAGCGCGCGGCGGCCGAGGTGGCCTCGGTGCAGTTCGACGACGCCAACCGCCTCGCCAAGGACGGCAAGGTCGCGGAGGCCGACAAGGCCTTCGACGCCCTCGAGGCGCAGGGTCCGGCCGGCTACCGCCTGCTCGCCCGGTTCCGCGCCGCGGCGGAGACCGGCAAGCGCGACCCGGCGGCCGGGGCCGCGGAGTTCGACAAGCTCGCCGACGATACCGGCCTCGGCGACGGCCTGCGCGACCTCGCGCGCCTGCGCGCCGCGCTGCTGCGCCTCGACGGGCAGAACCCGGATCCGGCGCTCGCCAACCTCCAGGGCCTCGCGGCCGGGACCCCGTTCCGCCACACCGCCCGCGAGATGCTGGGCCTCGCCGCCCTGAAGAAGGGCGATTACGAGGACGCCAGCCGCTGGTTCGACCAGATCGTGGCCGATCCCGACACGCCACGGAACCTGCGCGAGCGGATCGAGGTCTACGCGGCGATCGTGGCGGGCGGTCCCGTGACGGTGACCGCGGCCAAGCCCGAGCCCGCCGCGCCGCCCCCGCCGATCACGCGCTGATTTCATCGTCCGGACTGTCTCGAGAACCACCATGGATATGCCGACCGTCGCGATCGTCGGGAGGCCGAACGTCGGCAAGTCGACCCTGTTCAACCGCCTCGTGGGCAAGAAGCTCGCGCTGGTCGACGACCGCCCGGGCGTGACCCGCGACCGGCGCGAGGGCGACGTCGCGTTCGGCGGCCTCCAGTTCCGGGTGATCGACACCGCCGGCCTGGAAGAGGCCGACGCCGCCACCCTCACCGGCCGGATGCGCATGCAGACCGAGGCGGCGATCCTCGCCGCCGACGTCGTGCTGTTCGTGATCGACGCCCGCGCCGGCGTGCTGCCGGCCGACCAGCCCTTCGCCGAACTGGTGCGCCGCGCCGGCTGCCCGGTGATCCTGATCGCCAACAAGGCCGAGGGCGGCGCCGGGCTCGCCGGCGCCTACGAGGCCTTCACCCTCGGGCTCGGCGACCCGATCCCGTTCTCCGCCGAGCACGGCGAGGGCCTGGGCGAGCTGCACGAGGCGCTCAAGGGCGCCCTGCCCCAGCGCGACGAGGACGAGGAGGCCGACGACGCCCCCGGTGGGCGCGCCCTGAAGGTCGCGATCGTCGGCCGCCCGAATGCCGGCAAGTCGACCCTGATCAACCGCATGCTCGGCGAGGAAAGGCTGCTCGTCGGTCCCGAGGCCGGCATCACCCGCGACTCGATCTCGCTGGACTGGGAGTGGCGCGGGCGGCGGATCAAGCTGCACGACACCGCCGGGATGCGCCGCCGCGCCCGGATCGACGACAAGCTGGAGAAGCTCGCGGTCTCGGACGGTCTGCGCGCGGTGCGCTTCGCCGAGGTGGTGGTGGTGCTCCTCGACGCGACGATCCCGTTCGAGAAGCAGGACCTCACCATCGTCGACCTCGTCGAGAGCGAGGGCCGCGCCCTGGTGATCGGCCTCAACAAGTGGGACCTGGTCGCCGACCAGCCGGGCCTGCTCAAGCAGCTCCGCGAGGATTGCACCCGGCTGCTGCCGCAGGTGCGCGGCGTCGGGGTCGTGCCGCTCTCGGGTCTCGCGGGCGACGGCGTCGACAAGCTGATGCAGGCGGTGGTGCAGGCCGCCGAGGTCTGGGACCGGCGCGTCTCGACCTCGCGCATCAACGACTGGCTGAACGAGGCCACCTCCCGCAACCCGCCGCCGGCGGTGTCGGGCCGGCGGATCAAGATCCGCTACGCCACTCAGGTGAAGAGCCGGCCACCGCACTTCGCGCTGTTCGGCAACCAGCTCAACGCCCTGCCGAAATCCTACACGCGCTACCTCGTGAACGGCCTGCGCGAGGCGTTCGACCTGCCGGGCACGCCGATCCGCCTGTCCTTGCGCACCTCGCAGAACCCGTTCGACAAGGGCTGATCCGAGCTCCGGTCGTCCTTGCGAGCGGAGCGAAGCAACCCAGTCTCGCGCTGCGCTGGTCGAGGTCGCGGCACCCCGGGTCACGTCGCTCCGCTCGTGATGACGGCGCGGATGCGGCAGTGCTCAGCGCGCCGCGTCGGCGATCCAGTCCACCGCGGCCGCCAGCGCGGCGCGCTCGTCCTGATCCGCGGCGAGCGCGGCCTCGTAGGCCGCGATCTGCCCGTCCGCGCTGGTCCCCTCGGCCACGATCGCCCGCGCGCGGGCCACGTCCGCCGCGCAGCCGAGGGCGTCCGCGTCCTCGGCCACCAGCGTGAGCACCCCTTCCAGCGCCTCGGCGAACGGCACGGCCTCGCCGCGCGCCTCGTCGATCAGGGACGCGGCGACGCCGCTGTGCTGGGCGCGCCAGAGGTTCTCCGAGGCCAGCGCCCGCGAGACGCCGTCGAGCCCGGCATGGAGGTCCGGCCGGCGCGCGCACAGGCGCACGAGGCAGCGGAACAGCGCGGCGACGCAGAGCGAATCGTCGAGGCGCGTGCAGGCGTCGGCGATGCGCAGCTCCAGGGTCGGGAACTTGATGGAGGGCCGCAGCGACCACCACAGGAAGCTCGCGTCCGCGATGGCGCCCGACCGGGTCATGATGGCGACGAACCGCGCGTGGGCGGCGGCGTCGGCGAACAGTTCCGGCAGGCCGGTGCGCGGCAATTCCCCGAAGACGCTGAGCCGGTAGGCCCGCAGGCCCGTCGCCTCGCCCTGCCAGAACGGCGAGGAGGCCGACAGCGCGAGCAGCAGCGGCTGGAACGGCAGCAGCCGGTTCATCAGGTCGACCCGGGCGTCGGGGTCCGGAACCTCGACGTGGACGTGCATGCCGCAGATCAGGGCCCGCCGGGCCGCGATGCCGACATCCGACAGGATACCCTTGTAGCGCGCGCCGTCGGTGGCGGTCTGGCGCGACCAGCGCGCGAGGGGGTGCGTGCCGCAGGCCAGCAGCCGGAGGCCGTTCTCGGCCGCGATCCCGGCGAGTTGCGCCCGCTGGCCGCCGAGGTTGTCGCGGGCGGCCGCCGCGTCGGTGAGCGGCGGCGTGCAGACCTCGACCTGCGCGGCGACCAGCTCGCGGCCCGTCTCGGGCAGCTCCGCCTTGACCCGCGCGTGGAAGGCGGCGAGGTCGCCCCGCGGCGTCCCCCGGGTCTCGGCATCGGCCAGGAAGTACTCCTCCTCGATGCCGAAGCGGTAGCTCGGGGCGCTCATCGTGGTCTCCGGAAAACGCGACGCGTGCGCGCCAACGCGCCGGCGGGGACGAAGGTGCCGCTCAGGGCGTCCGCAGCGGCCCGCCGACCAGCCAGGCGGGGTCGAACCAGCGGTCGGCCTCGCCGTCGTAGGGCAGGCGCGTGATGTCCCAGTTCTGGATGTACCGCGCGTAGACGTTCCACACCGCGATCCCGCCGCCGACGAAGATTCGCCGCCCGGGATAGCGCTTGAGCACCGCCTCCGGATCCTCGTGGCTGCGGATCACGTCGATCGTGCGGTCCTTGAAGGCGAATTCGGGCACCGAGGCCACGGTCTTCGGCCCGGCGATCAGCACGTGGCCCATGGTCAGCGCGAAGAAGCGCGTGACGTCCTCCACGAAGAGCGGGTCGGTGTTGCCCTCCCAGGGCAGGTGGCCGTTGAGGCCGAGCTGGCCCCGCAGGCCGATCGCGCAGATGCAGCGGACGTCGATCATCGTGATGAACTCAGAGAGGAAGATCAGGCCCGTCCCATACAACCCCTCATCCCGAGGTGCCCGCGCGAGCGGACCGCGAAGGAGGGCTCCAGGGATCGCGCGATCTCCGGGCCGTTCTCTCGAGGCCTCCGCTTCGCTCCGGCACCTCAGGGTGAGGCAGGCGGTGGGATGTGCGTTCGAATAACAGCGCAGGAGCTCACTCGGGTGCGCGGAAACTCAGCACCCGGTCGGTGGGGAAATCGTAGAGCTTGCCGGTCTCGGTCCAGTCCGGGGACGCGAGCCGCACGAAATGGGGCGCGAGCTCCTCGGGCGTCCGGAGGGTCTCGGGGTCCTCGCCGGGCATGGCCGAGCGGCGCATGCCGGTCCGCAGGGGGCCGGGATTGAGCAGCATGGCCCGGATCGCCGCGCTCTCGTTCTCGGCCGCGTAGGTCCGCACCAGGGCCTCCAGCGCCGCCTTCGACACCGAGTAGGGCCCCCAGTAGGGCCGGCACTTCGAGGCGGCCCCCGACGAGACGAAGATCGCCCGGCCGGCGTCCGACATGCGCAGCAGCGGGTCGAGGGAGCGGATCAGGCGCCAGTTGGCGGTGACGTTCACGTCCATCACCTGCCCCCAGATCTTCGGGGTGATGTGGCCGATCGGCATGAGCGCGCCGAGGATGCCGGCATTGGCGACGAGGATGTCGAGGCGCTTCCAGCGCTCGTTGATCGCCGCGCCCAGGCGGTCGATCGCGTCGTAGTCGGCGAGGTCGAACGGCACCAGGGTGGCGCTGGAGCCGGCCGCCCGGACGGCGTCGTCGAGCTCCTCGAGGGCGCCCACGGTCCGGGCCACCGCGATGACGTGCGCGCCGGCCCCGGCCAGCGCCAGGGCGGCGGCGCGCCCGATGCCGCGGGACGCGCCGGTGACGACCGCGACGCGGCCTTCCAGGGGTCTTTGGGAGTCAGCCATGGGGAGCACGTAGCGCATTCCCGCGCCAAGGGTCGAGGAGTCCGGTTTCAAATGGCCAGTAACCGGGCTCTTTCGACCACTTTCGGTCGATGGCCCCGACCCGCGTCTTTGCGAGCGCAGCGAAGCAATCCAGACGGCGCCATGCTCACCGATGTTGCGCTATCCTGGATTGCTTCGCTCCGCTCGCAAAGACGGCTGTGCCGAAGCCGTGTCTCTGCTTTGCCGGTCGCGCCCTTCCGGAGAGGCTCAGTCGGCCTCGGCCAGCATGGCGAAGCGCTTCGGGCCGGCGATGGACAGGTCGGTCAGGCCGGTCGGGTAGTCGCCCGTGAAGCAGTGGTCGGTGTATTGCGGGCAGGCCGCGTTGCGCGCCTCCTCGCCCATCGCCCGGTAGAGGCCGGGGATCGACAGGAAGGCCAGCGAATCGGCGCCGATATACTTGCGCATCGCCTCGAGATCGTGGGTCGCGGCGAGCAGCTTCTCCCGCTCGGGCGTGTCGATTCCGTAGAAGTCCGGATAGGTGATCGGCGGCGAGGCGATCCGGAAATGCACCTCCGCGGCGCCGGCCTCGCGCATCATCCGGACGATCTTCACCGAAGTCGTGCCGCGCACGAGGCTGTCGTCCACGAGGACGATGCTCTTGCCCTCGATCGCCGCGCGGTTGGCCGAGTGCTTCATCCGCACGCCGAGCTCGCGCACCGACTGGGTCGGCTGGATGAAGGTCCGGCCGACGTAGTGGTTGCGGATGATCCCCATCTCGAACGGGATCCCGGTCTCCTGCGAGAAGCCGAGCGCCGCCGGGACGCCGGAATCCGGCACCGGCACGACGATGTCGGCGGGCGCCGCGGCCTCGCGGGCCAGCTCCCGGCCGATCGCCTTGCGCACCGCGTAGACGCTCTTGCCGTTCACCACCGAGTCCGGCCGGGCGAAGTAGATGTACTCGAAGATGCAGGGCCGCATCGGCACGGCGTCGGCGAAGCGGATCGACTCGATCCCCTCCTCGGAGATAACCACGATCTCGCCGTTCTCGATGTCGCGCACGAAGCGGGCGCCGATGATGTCGAGCGCGCAGGTCTCGGAGGCCAGCATGTAGCGGCCGTCGAGCTCGCCCAGCACCAGCGGGCGGATGCCCAGCGGATCGCGCGCGCCGATCAGCTTCTTGTTGGTGAGCGCCACGATCGCGTAGGCGCCCTGGATCGCCTGCAGGGCGTCGATGAAGCGCTCGATGATCCGCGGCTTCCGCGAGCGGGCCGCGAGGTGCAGGATCACCTCGGTGTCGGAGGTCGACTGCGTGATCGCGCCGTCGCGCACGAGGTCGCGGCGGATCGACAGGGCGTTGGTGAGGTTACCGTTGTGGGCGACCGCGAGGCCGCCGCTGGCGAGCTCGGCGAAGAGCGGCTGGACGTTGCGCAGGATCGTGCCGCCGGTGGTCGAGTAGCGCACGTGCCCGATGGCGGCGCGGCCCTTGAGGCGGGCGATCGTGTCCCCGTCCGAGAAGGAATCGCCGACGAGGCCGGGGCGGCGCTCGGAGTGGAACACCGAGCCGTCGAAGGAGACGATGCCGGCCGCCTCCTGACCCCGGTGCTGCAGGGCGTGCAGGCCCAGCGCGACGATCGCCGAGGCGTCCGGATGGCCGAAGATGCCGAAGACGCCGCACTCCTCGCGGAGCGTGTCGCCGTCGAGATCGAGATCGAAGGTGTCGGTGGTGGCGGCGGCGTGTGACATGGGGCTGTCGATCACTCACAGATCCCGGCGGCGACGGGCCGGCGCGCCGGTCGTCGCGGAAGCAATCCGTACACCACCGGAACCGCTATCTAGGCGTTCCGCGCGACGAGACCTACGGCGAATACCGCAGATCAGCGTCGCGTCGGGGTCGGCGCGGTCTCGGTCCGGCGCTGCGGCGCCGCGTCGGTCTCGGCCGGGGCGTCGGCGGAATCGCTCGGCGGCGCGCCGGTCTTCGGCTTCTTGAACTGCTTGAGGAAGCCTTCCGGATTCTCGGGCAGCTGCGCCACCAGGGCGTCGCCGGACTTCTCCAGCATCGGGCGCGTGCGGGCCTGGGCGGCCCAGTCCGGCACCTTGCCCTGCACCAGCCACGACAGGAACACCCAGCCGATCACGCAGATCAGGAAGCCGCGGGCCGCGCCGAACAGGAAGCCGAGGGAGCGGTCGACCGCGCCGATCCGTGAGTCGAGCACGACGTCGGAGATCTTCACCGTGATGATCGACACGACGATCAGGGTGCCGAGGAAGATCGCCGCGATCGAGGCGACGAGCGCCACGGTGTCGCTGTTCACGTGCTGCTTCACGGTGGGCAGCAACATGGGGTGGAGCGTCCACGCGACCGCGGCGGCCGCCACCCAGGCGACGATCGCCAGGACCTCGCGGGTCACACCACGCACGGCCGCGAGCAGCGCGGAGACCGCGACGATGCCGAGCACGGCGAGATCCAGGACGGTAAACGGCATCGTTGAGCTTTTTGGTACCCGCGGGGATAGCGCGTCGGCCGTGCGGCTCCCCCGGACCGCGGCGGATTTATACCAAGCCCGACCTCGGCCGTCACCCTGGCGCGCCCGCCTGATCGCGCTCCTGTGCCGTCCATGCATCAGACCGTGCATCGGACGCGCCGATCACCGTGGCGCGCGCCGCCGCGCGGAATGCCCGGCTCCACCCGGGCACCGTCCCGGTGCTATGGGTCGCGCCCAGGGTCCGGTCCGCGCGTCCGGACTCCCGGTGGCGAATGGATGGAGGCGTTCCGCGTGTCCGAGGCCGGACCTGTGACGGAGATCGGCGCCCACGGCGCCCGGCTGACGATCGACCTCGGGGCGATCGCGGCCAACTGGCGGATCCTGGCGGCCCGCGGCGCGGGCGCCGACTGCGCCGCCGTGGTGAAGGCCGACGCCTACGGCTGCGGCGTCGGCCGCGTCGGGCCGGCCCTGTGGGCCGCCGGATGCCGGACCTTCTTCGTCGCGCACCTGTCCGAGGGCGTCGCCGCCCGGGCCGCCCTGCCGGACGCCGCGATCTACGTCCTGAACGGCCTGCCCCCGGGCGCCGCGGCGGCCTTCGTGGCCCACGGTCTGCGCCCGGTGCTCGGCAGCGTCGAGGAGCTGTCGGACTGGGCAGCGTTCCCGGGGAACCGGCCGCCCGCGGCGCTCCACGTCGATACCGGCATGAACCGGCTCGGCCTGTCGGTGCCCGAGGCGCTGGACCTCGCCGGGGACGCGCGGATCGCGGCCGCCGGGATCGACCTGCTCCTCAGCCACTTCGTCAGCGCCGAGAAGCCGGAGGACCCAGTCAACGCCCGGCAGATCGCCGATTTCGCGCGGGTCCGGGCGGCCTATCCCGGGCTCCGGGCCTCGCTGGCGAACTCGTCCGGGGTCTTCCTCGACGGGGCCCGGCACGACCTGCTACGGCCGGGCTACGCCCTGTTCGGCGGCAACCCGACGCCGGGCGCCGCGAACCCGATGCGCCCGGTGGTGCGGCTGGAGGCGGCGATCGCGCAGGTGCGCGGCGTCGCGGCCGGTGCCACCGCGGGCTATAACGGCAGCTGGACCGCCGCCGCGCCGAGCCGGCTGGCGACGCTCTCGCTCGGCTACGCCGACGGCTTCCCCCGGGCGATCAGTGGCCGCGGCCACGCGCTGGTCGGCGGCGTCCCGTGCCCGATCCTGGGCCTCGTCTCCATGGACCTGATCATCCTCGACGTCACGGCGGCGCCCGCGGCCCGGCGCGGCGCGGAAGCGGTGCTGATCGGCGACAGCCTCGACATCGACGCGGTCGGCCGCGCCGCCGGCACGATCGGGTACGAGATCCTGACCGGGCTGGGTTCTCGGTATGTTCGAACTTATGTAGGCTGACGCGACTCCACCCTGACACGCCGGATCGCCGGCGCCCGGACCCGTATGGCCAAGATCCACCAGACCTTCGTCTGCCAGTCCTGCGGGGCGGTCTACAATCGCTGGCGCGGCCGCTGCGAGGCCTGCAACGGCTGGAACACGATCGTCGAGGAGGCGCCCTCGGCGCCAGGTCAGTCGGGTCCTGCCGCGACCCGGCCGTCGCGCAACCGCGGCCGGGTCTTCCCCCTCGAGGGCCTGACCGGCGAGGCCAAGGAGGCGCCGCGCATTCCCTCGGGGATCGGCGAGCTCGACCGGGTGACCGGGGGCGGCTTCGTGCGCGGCTCGGTGATCCTGCTCGGCGGCGATCCCGGCATCGGCAAGTCGACCCTGCTGATGCAGGCCTCGGCCGCCATGGCGGGCACGGGCGAGCGGGTCGCCTACATCTCGGGCGAGGAGGCGGTCGGGCAGGTGCGCCTGCGGGCCGAGCGGCTGGGCCTGAGCGCGCGCCCGGTCCAGCTCGCCGCCGAGACCAACGTCGAGGACATCGTCGAGACCCTGAGCCAGGGGCGCCCGCCCGCGCTCGCGATCATCGACTCGATCCAGACCATGTGGACCGAGACGGTGGAATCGGCCCCCGGCACGGTCACGCAGGTGCGCTCCTCCGCGCAGGCGCTGATCCGCTTCGCCAAGACCACCGGCACGGCGGTGATCCTGGTCGGCCACGTCACCAAGGACGGGCAGATCGCGGGCCCCCGGGTCGTGGAGCACATGGTCGACGCGGTCGCCTCCTTCGAGGGCGACCAGGGCCACCATTTCCGCATCCTGCGCGCCGTGAAGAACCGGTTCGGGCCCACCGACGAGATCGGCGTGTTCGAGATGACCGACGCGGGCCTGAGCGAGGTGCCGAACCCCTCCGCCCTGTTCCTGGCGGGCCGCGACCATCAGGCGGCGGGCACCGCGGTCTTCGCCGGCATGGAAGGCACGCGGCCGCTGCTGGTGGAGATCCAGGCGCTGGTGGCGCCCTCCTCGCTCGGCATGCCGCGGCGCGCCGTGGTCGGCTGGGACCCGAACCGGCTGTCGATGGTGCTCGCCGTGCTGGAGGCCCACGGCGGCATCCGGCTCGGCAGCCACGACGTTTATTTGAACGTTGCCGGAGGCTTGCGCATCACCGAGCCGGCAGCGGATCTGGCGGTGGCGGCAGCGCTGGTCTCGTCGCTGTCGGGGGCCGTGCTGCCGCCCGAGACGGTCTATTTCGGCGAGATCGGCCTGTCGGGGGCGATCCGGCCCGTGGCGCAGGCCGGCTCCCGGCTGAAGGAGGCGCAGAAGCTCGGCTTCGCCAAGGCGCTGATCCCGCAGGGCCGCGGCGAGGGCGAGAAGGCGCTCTCCGTGGAGACACTGCGCCACATCGCCGACCTGGTGGCGGGGATCAGCGCGGGCGCGCCGCGGCGGGGATCCGGCCAGCGCGGGCGGCAGCAGGCCCGCTACGCCGACGAGGAGATGTGAGCGCGTCCGTCCCTGCGAGCGCAGCGAAGCAATCCAGGGATGCGCTACGTCCGGGAAGGGCCCGCTGCCCTGGGTTGCTTCGCTGCGCTCGCAAGGACGGAGGCGGTCAGCCCCCCGTCACGCTCATGTGCCGCGGCACGGCGGCCGGGCGCTGGCGCTCGATGACGAAGTCGTGGCCCTTGGGCTTGCGGGTGATCGCCTCGACCACCGCCGCGGCCAGCACCGCGTCGTCCTGGGAGGCGCGCAGGACCACGCGCAGGTCGGCCGAATCCTCCTGGCCGAGGCACATGTAGAGCTGGCCCGTGCAGGTCAGGCGGACCCGGTTGCAGCTCTCGCAGAAATTATGGGTCAGCGGCGTGATGAAGCCGAGCTTCCCGCCGGTCTCCTCGACCCGCACGTAGCGCGCCGGGCCGCCGGTGCGGTCGGGCAGCGGCGTCAGGGTGTAGCGGGTCTCCAGGCGCTGCCGGGCCACCGACAGGGGCAGGAACTGGTCGGTCCGGTCCGCCTCGATCTCGCCGAGCGGCATCACCTCGATCAGCGTCATGTCCATGCCGAGGCCGTGCGCCCAGGCGATCATGCCGGGGATCTCGTCGGCGTTGACGTCGCGGAGCGCCACCGCGTTGATCTTCACCTTCATCCCGGCGGCGCGGGCCGCCGCGATGCCGTCGAGCACCACCTTGAGGTCGCCGCGGCGGGTGATCTCCCGGAACTTGTCCGGGTCGAGGGTGTCGAGCGAGACATTGATCCGGCGCACGCCCAGGCTCGCCAGCTCGTCGGCGTAGCGGGTGAGCTGCGTGCCGTTGGTGGTGAGCGTCAGCTCCTCCAGCGCCCCCGAATCGAGGTGGCGCGAGAGCCGGCGGAACAGGTGCATGATGTCGCGGCGCACGAGCGGCTCGCCGCCGGTGATCCGGAGCTTGCGCACGCCCCGGGCGATGAACACGCCGCAGAGCCGGTCCAGCTCCTCCAGGGTCAGCAGGTCGCGCTTGGGCAGGAACTCCATGTGCTCGGACATGCAGTAGGCGCAGCGCAGATCGCAGCGATCCGTCACCGAGATGCGCAGGTACGAGATCGCCCGCTGGAACGGGTCGATCAGCGGCGCGGGCCCGGCGGGCGCGCCGACCGCGGACGTCTGCGGCGTCAGGGAGCTGTCATCGAGCATCGTCCGGCATATGATGCCACCGGCGGTCGCGGGCAAGCCGATCCCGCGCCGCAGTCCCAGATTGCGTGAGGAGTGTGACCCGTGAGCGAGGATCTGTGGCCGACCGAGATCCGCCTGTCGGCCGACCGACGGGTGCTCAACGTCGCCTTCGAGGACGGCGCGCGCTACGCCCTGCCGGCCGAGTACCTGCGGGTGTCGAGCCCCTCGGCCGAAGTGCAGGGGCACTCGCCGCTGGAGCGGAAGGTGATCGGCGGCAAGCGCGCCGTGGCGATCCTGGCGGTGGAGCCGGTCGGCAACTACGCGGTGAAGCTCGGCTTCGACGACATGCACGACACCGGCATCTACGGCTGGGGCTACCTCCACACCCTGGGCCGCGAGTACGAGACGCGCTGGAACACCTATCTCGGCGAGCTCGCCGAGCGCGGCCTGGACCGCGAGACCGCGCGCAGCGCCCCGGTGAAGCAGGGCGGGGGCTGCGGGTCGGGCTCGTGCGGCTGCCACTGAGGGCAGCCGCTCCCGCTCACTCCGGCTCCGAGCCTCGTCTTTGCGAGCGGAGCGAAGCAATCCAGAGTGGCGCCACGATTTTCGGCGTCGCGCATCCTTGGGTCGCTTCGCTCCGCTCGCGATGACGGCGGCGTCGAGCCGCGCACCCGTCAGCCCGCACCTTCGGAGCCGCCATGGCCTTCGCCTGCACCATCCCCGCGACGCCCACGATCCAGCAGGACGACGCCGCCGTGCGCATCACGCGCTGGGATTTCCCACCCGGCGGCGTGACCGGCTGGCACGAGCACGGCTGGCCCTACTTCGTGGTGATGCTGGTGGACGGGATCCTGCGCGTCCACGACGGCGCGGCGGTCAGCGAGACGGCCCTCGCGGCCGGGCAATCCTACATGCGCCCGGCGGGCATCCGGCACGACGTGATGAACGGGTCCGACCACCCGATCGCGTTCGTCGAGATCGAGGTGAAGCGCCCCGACGCGCTGGTCACGCTGCCCTGATCCGGTTTCCGTTTGAACGCTTGGGTTGATGTGCCTATCCCGTCATCACGAGCGAAGCGAAGTGACCCAGGGCAGCGCGACCTCTGCAGGCGTGGCGCCGCTGGATTGCTTCGCTCCGCTCGCAAAGACGGCCGTGCCGAAGCCATCAACCGGAAACCCTACGAAACGCAAAAAGGGCCGACCTCGCGGCCGGCCCCCTCGTCGAAGCTCCGAAAAGGAATCAGCGCTGGACGATGACCTTCGTGCCGACCTTGGCGCGGGTGTAGAGGTCCGTCACGTCGTCGTTGGTCATGCGGATGCAGCCCGACGAGACGGCCGTGCCGATCGTCTCCGGCTCGTTGGAGCCGTGGATGCGGTAGATCGAGCCGCCGAGATACATGGCGCGGGCGCCGAGCGGGTTCTCGAGGCCGCCCTTCATGTAGCGCGGCAGGTCGGGCCGGCGCTTCAGCATGGTCGCCGGCGGGCGCCAATCCGGCCACTCGCGCTTCATCGTGATGGTCTGCACGCCGCCCCAGGTGAAGCCCGGCCGGCCGACGCCGACGCCGTAGCGCAGGGCCTGGCCGCCGCCGAGCACGTAGTAGAGCCGCCGCTCGGCGGTGGAGACGACGATCGTGCCGGCGCCGTAGGGGCCGTTATAGGCCACCGTCTCGCGCGGGATCGCCGACATCTGCGGGACCGCCGCGTCGGCGTTCAGCGGGTCGGCGGGGTTCAGGGCGGCGTTGGCCACCGGCACCGCGACGGTCTCGACGGCCTGCGGGCGGACGCGCACGGTGAGCGCGTCGTTCAGCGGCTGGCGGGTCAGCGGATCGATCTCGTAGGCCAGTGCCGGCGCGGCGCAGGCGGCCGCGCCGAGAAGCCCGATCAGGGCGGGGAGAAAACGACGCATCAAAGCCTCTCGGGGCAGGCGCGGACTATGGCGGGAACGCGGCGAAGACCGCGGCACGATGCCGTGCCGATCCTCGCCAAGGGGTAAACGCTCGCGCCTCAAATCCAAGCCTGAAACCGCCCCGCCGGGGCGGTTCCGCCCGCCCGTGACTCGATGGCAACACTGTGGCAGCTTGGCCGTAAGAGCCGGGATGACGGGCGCGTGTCCCGGCGTTCGCGCGCCCGTCCGAGGCCCGTGTCTCAGGCCGTATCCGAGGTCCGTCAGGCCTCGTCGGCGGCGAGCCAGATCGCCGGCTCGCGCGCGGCCGGGCGGAGCGGGGCCGGCGCGGCGGGCAGGCCGCGCAGCTGGGCGAGTTCGGCGAGTTCCGGCGCCTGAGCGGTGTCGTCGGCGTTCAGGAACAGGCCCCGCGCCCGGGCGGCGCGGCCGAGATCGGCCCGGCTGGTCCAGACGCTCTGGGCCGGGCTCGTGAGCAGCGCCAGGGCGACCGGCGCCAGCCAGAGGGCGAGCCACGGGTTCCCGACGAGGACCAGGGCGAGCACCATCAGCGCGCCGACCACCACGGCGTCGGCCTGGAGCCGGAACGCCTCCGCCCAGGAGACCTGCCGGTCGTCCCGGTCCTGCGTCTCCCAGCGGACCACCCGGCCGAAGAAGGTCGAGACCACGGCGCCGGCGGTGAACAGGGTCAGGACCGGCCACAGGATCACCCACACCGCCTGCTCCAGGGCGGCGCTCGCGAGCAGCGCCCGCGCGCCGCCGAAGGCCGCCCGGCGCTCCGGCGAAGCGAGGACGTGGCCGAGGCTCAGGAGCTTGGGCAGGGCCAGGACGGCGACGCTGAGGGCGGCGAGCGCGTGGGCGGCGGCGCCCTGCCCGGTCAGGCCGTAGGCCAGGAGGCCGAGATCGCCGGTCCGGGCGGCCTGCCACGCGGCGAGGCCCAGGAAGGCGATCCAGAGCGGCAGCACCCCGTAGGAGAGGATGCCGACGAGGAGGTGCCAGCGGCTCGCGCCGTGAAGGCCCGCCCAGGGCAGCACCCGCAGGTGCTGGAGGTTGCCCTGGCACCAGCGGCGCTCGCGGCCGAGCAGGTCGACGAGGTTGGTGGGCATCTCCTCCCAGGTGCCGCCCATCTCGGGCAGCAGCCGCACCTCCCAGCCGGCGCGCACCATCAGCGCGCCCTCGACGATGTCGTGGCACAGGATCTCGCCGCCGAGCGGTTCCCGGCCCGGGAGCTTCGGGAGCTGCGCGTTCTCCGCGAAGGCCTCGACCCGCAGGATCGCGTTGTGGCCCCAGTAGCTGCCCTCCGGGCCCTGCCAGGTCTCCAGGCAGCGCAGGGCCAGCGGCGCGTAGAGGCGGACGGCGAATTGCTGGATGCGGGCGAAGAGCGTGTCCCGGCCGGCCGCGTACGAGACGGTCTGGATCAGGCCGGTGCGCGGGCTCGCCTGCATCAGCCCGACGAGGCGGCCCATGGCCGCGCCGGTCATCAGGCTGTCGGCGTCCAGCACGATCATGAAGGCGTACTCGCCGCCGTAGGTGCGGCAGAACTCGCCGATATTGCCGGCCTTGCGGCCGACATTCTCCGTCCGGCGCCGGTAGCGGATCCGCGGCAGCGCCGGGTCGGACGCCGCCCAGGCCTGGATGCGGGCGTACTCGTGCTCCTCCACGGCGGCGATCGCGCCGTCCCGTGTGTCGGAGAGGACGAAGATGTCGATGCCTTGCGCCTCGGCGCGGGCGAGCGACCGGGCCATCACCCGCAGGCGGGCGAAGACTGCGACCGCGTCCTCGGCGTGGATCGCCACCACGGCGGCGGTGCGACCGGCCCCGTCCGGGCCGGCGCCCGCCTGCTCGGAGCGGCGCTCCAGCGCGGACTTCGCCCGGTCGCCCAGGAGGGCCGCGACGAACCCGTAGACGTACTGGCAGGCGACGAAGGCCTGCCAGCCCATCACGAGGCCGAACAGCACCAGGACTGCCCAGGCCAGCGGGCTGACGCCCGCCGGGTAGGCGAGCGCGGCGAGCCAGATGAGGCCGCCGGCGGTGGCGAGGCTCGGGACGGCCAGGGCGAGGCGGCGGGCGCGCAGGGCGCCGCGCGGCGCGTCGGTCCAGACCTCGCGGCAGGCTGCGTTCTCCGACGGATCGGGTATGGCGGGAGCCGCGTTCCGGTGCGACCGCTCGGCGGAGGAGGTGACGCGTGACGACATGGCGCGAGGAACTCGACCGTGGAAGGCTGCCGGCCGCCCGGCGGTGCGGGGCCGGGAACCGATGACCGTGGATACCGATGTGCGGGGTGAGGATACGGAGCCGAGCCGGCAGCCCAGGCCGCCGGAAGCCGAACGGATCAATCCCCCCTCCCGGCGCCGCGTTCTTCGAACAGTCCTGGCCGCGGCTGCCGGCACGGTTCTACCTAGCGCGACGGATCTGAATGGGTCCAGAACGTGGGCCGGGCCGGCGCTTCCGCCGCAGGGCGACGCGATGACCTTCGAGACCCTCTCGGCCGAGGCGGCGCGGCGCGCCGCAGCGCCCTACGCCCCGCCGCCCGAGGACCTGCCGCCGGCGCTCGCCGCCCTCGACTACGACGGCTACCGGGCGATCACCTTCCGGCCGGACGCGGGCCTGCGGCTCGGCGCGCATTTCAGCGCCCAGCTGTTCCACCGCGGCTTCCTGCAGCGCCGGCGCGTGGCGCTCCACCTCCAGCCGCTCCGGGGGCCCGCGCGGCCGATCCCCTACGACACGGGGCTGTTCGACCTGGGCACGCGGCTCGCCGGCCAGGGCTTCCCGGCGGATCTCGGCTTCGCGGGCTTCCGCCTGCACTACGCCTTCCCGGACACGCCGGCCTGGCGGCCGAAGGGCTTCCAGGAGGAGTTCCTCGTCTTCCTAGGCGCCTCCTACTTCCGCCTGCGGGCGGCCAACCAGGAATACGGGCTCTCGGCCCGGGGCCTCGCCATCGGCACCGGCGCGCCGGAGGGTGAGGAATTTCCCGACTTCGTGGCCCACTGGATCTGCGAGCCGGAGGCGCGCACCCTCACGGTGCTCTCCCTCCTCGACAGCCCGAGCGTGGCCGGCGCCTACCGGTTCGAGATCGCGCCCGGCGACCCGGCCCGGATCGCCGTCACGGCGGCGCTCCACCCGCGCCGGGTGCTCCCGAAGCTCGGGCTGGCGCCGCTCACCAGCATGTTCCTGTACGGCCAGAACGGGCCCGGGGCCCGGGACGCCAAGCCGTTCGACGATTTCCGGCCGCAGGTGCACGATTCCGACGGGCTCTGCGTCGCGGCCGGGGCCGACCCGGCGCGGATCGACCGGATCTGGCGGCCCCTGGTCAACGGGCGGGCGCAGCCGCAGATCTCCGCCTTCGCGGCCCGGCCGCTCGCCGGCTTCGGGCTGCTGCAGCGGGAGCGGAGCTTCGCGGCCTACCTCGACGTGGAGGCGCGCCACGAGGCGCGGCCGGGCCTGTGGGTGGCGCCGGATTCCGCCGGGGGCGCCTTCGCGGACGGCGCCGTGCAGCTCTTCGAGATCCCGTCGGGCGAGGAGTACATGGACAACATCGTGGCGGCCTTCGTGCCGGCGGCCCCGGCGCAGCCCGGCGCGCCGCTGCACGTCCGCTACGGGCTGACCACGGTGGGGGCCGAGCCCGTGCCGGCGATCCCGGAGACCGCCCTCGCCCGGGTGACGTCGACGCGACTCGGCTCGGCGGAGCGCCTGCGCCCGTCGAACCCGCCCGACCCGCGGCGGCGGCTCTGCGTCATCGACTTCGAGGGTCCGGGCCTGCCGAAGGGTCCCGACGACGCGGTCGCCGCGGAGGTCTCGGCCAGCGCCGGCACGCTGCACGATCCGGTGGCCAACTTCGTGCCGCAGACCGGAGGCTGGCGGATCTACGTCGAGTGGCGCCCGCCGGAGCCGGTGCCGCCGGGCGACGTCGTCCTGCGCGCCCGGCTGGTCCGCGGCACGACGCCCCTCAGCGAGACCTGGGACGCCGCCGTGTAGGCTCCGTCATCGCGCGCGTGGCGAAGCGACCCGGGGCGGCGCGACCTCCCCGAAGGTGGCGCGACACTGGGCCGCTTCGCCGCGCGCGCGAAGACGGCGTGTCTCAGGCAGTCCGGCGCTCCTGCTCCAGGCGCCGGGCCAGGCGGGTGGCGCCGTAGACCTCGCTCAGGCGGCAGCGGGCCGCGCTGACCGGCGGGGCCTGCCGCTCGTCGTGGGCGGCCGCGATGACGCGCAGGGCGGCGGCGACCGAACGCTCCAGGCGACGCTCGGCCTGGACGGCCGCGTCCCGATGATGGTCCAGCATGTGATGATCCCTCGTGCTGCGCCGTCTCCACCCTCTGGCGGGGCGGTCGCCGGCTGCACCGACAGATTTCACATCCGGCTTGACGGTATCAAGGCAGCTTGGCCGTGGGCCGCCGAACGTCCTTACCGCAGCTCCTCGTGCCAGGTCCGGCCGTCGCGCTCGATCAGCGCGATGGCGGCGGTCGGGCCCCAGCTCCCGGCCGGGTAGGGCCGCGGCGCCTCGGGCCGGTCGGCCCAGGCCTTGAGCACGCCGTCCGCCCAGGCCCAGGCGGCCTCGACCTCGTCGCGGCGCATGAACAGCGTCGCGTTGCCGCGGACCACGTCCATCAGCAGGCGCTCGTAGGCGTCGGGGTAGCGCTGCTTGAAGGTCTCCTCGAAGGAGATGTCGAGGTCGGTCGGGCGCAGCCGCAGGCCGCCGGGCCCCGGATCCTTGGTCATCACCTCGAGCTTCATGCCCTCCTGCGGCTGCAGGCGGATCACGAGGCGGTTGGGCTCGCGGCCGAAGGCCTCCTCGGGGAAGATCGAGAACGGCGAGGCGCGGAACTGCACCACGATCTCGGACAGCTTCTGGGGCAGGCGCTTGCCGGTGCGCAGGTAGAACGGCACCCCAGCCCAGCGCCCGGACTGGATCTCGACCTTCATGGCCACGAAGGTCTCGGTCCGGCTCTCGTGGCCGAGCTCGGCGAGGTAGCCCTCGACCGGTTTGCCGTCGACGGCGCCCGCCACGTACTGGCCGCGCACCGTCACCAGCGGGATGTCCTGGCTGGTGATCGGCTTCAGGGCGCGCAGCACCTTGAGCTTCTCGTCGCGGACGGAGTTTGCCTCGAGATTGAGCGGGCTCTCCATGGCGGTGAGGCAGAGGAGCTGCAGGATGTGGTTCTGCAGCATGTCGCGCATCGCGCCCGACGTGTCGTAGTAGCCGGCCCGGCCCTCGACCCCCACCGTCTCGGCGACCGTGATCTGGACGTGGTCGATCACGTCCGAGGTCCAGAGCCGCTCGAAGATCGTGTTGGCGAAGCGGAGCGAGAGCAGGTTCTGGACCGTCTCCTTGCCGAGATAGTGGTCGATCCGGAAGATCTGCGATTCGGGGAAGACCTCGCCGACCGCGTCGTTGATCGCCCGGGCCGATTTCAGGTCCTTGCCGATCGGCTTCTCCAGCACGACGCGGGACTTCTCCCCCACGAGCCCGTGGGCGGCGAGGTTGCGGCAGATCGAGCCGTAGAGGTCGGGCGAGGTGGCGAGGTAGTAGGGCCGGACCTGGTCGGGCCGCTCGTCGAGCTTGGCGACGAGGTCGGTCCAGCCGCTGTCGCCGGCCCCGTCCACCGCGACGTAGTCGACGTGGTCGAGGAAGCGGTGGAGCATGTCGTCGGACAGGTCGGCCGCCGGCACGAAGCGCTTGAGCGCGTCGCGGGCGTGCTCGCGGAAGGCGTCGAGGGACAGTTCCGAGCGCGAGGCGCCGATGATCCGGCTGGTCTCGGGGATCTGGCCGTCGCGGAATCGGTAGAACAGGGCCGGCAGGAGCTTGCGCGCGGTCAGATCGCCGGTGGCGCCGAACACGACGCAGTCGAAGGAAGCGACGGGGATGATCGTGGCCAAGTGCGGCTCCCGGGTGTCGTGCGCTGGTCTCGTGCGGCGGCTGCGTCGCACTGACCTAGCCCGTGTGCAAGGGCTTCGCCAGACGAGGGGCGCAGGCCAGCGCTGTCCGGTTCAGGGGGCGGCCGGGACAGATCCGGGCAAGTCCACGCTGCCACGCTCCGTCCTTGCGAGCGCAGCGAAGCAACCCAGGGCAGCGCGGCGCCGCCGAAGGACAGCACGATGCGCGAGCCGGCCGTCTACATCATGGCGAGCCGGCGCAACGGCACGCTCTACACCGGCGTGACCTCGGACCTCGCACGGCGGGTCCACGAGCACCGGGAGGCGCTGCTTGCCGGTTTCACGAGCCGCTACGCTTGCCAACGCCTCGTCTGGTACGAGCGCTATCCGACGATGAATGAGGCCATCACCCGCGAGAAGCAGATCAAGGCAGGCTCACGGAAGAAGAAGCTCGCGCTGATCGAGGCGATGAATCCGGACTGGAACGACCTGTATCCCGATCTCGCGTGAACGGGTCCGGCGTCGCGGATCCCTGGATTGCTTCGCTGCGCTCGCAAAGACGGCGATCGCGGCATCCCGCGCAGTCACGCAGCGGGTCTCGCTCCTCCGTCATCACGAGCGGAGCGAAGTGACCCAGGGCAGCGCGAGGCCGCGCGGGTCACCCCGCCATGTACCGCTTGAACGCCTCGGCGTGGTCCGGATGCCAGCGCGAGAGGGCGGGCCGGTTCTCGACGATGTCGCCGGACGCCCAGGCGATCCGCTTCGCGTCCTGGGCGCGGGTGGTCTCGTTGTCCGGGCAGAGGATGTAGAAATCGCCGGCGGCGAGCCGGTCCAGCAGGAAGGCCACGGTCTCGTCGGGCGTCCAGGCCCCGGCGGGCTTCTCGGCGACGCCGCGGGCCTTCGTGAGGCCCGTGTAGACGAAGCCCGGGATCAGCAGGTGGGCCGTGGTGTGGCAGCCCTCCCGGTTGCGCAGCTCGTGGGCGAGCGCCTCGGTGACCGCCTTCACGCCCGCCTTCGAGACGTTGTAGGGCGCGTTGCCCGGCGGGGTGGTGATGCCCTGCTTCGAACCCGTGACGATGATCGCCCCGGGCTTGCCGCCCTCGATCATGCCGGGCGCGAAGGCGTGGATGCCGTTGACCACGCCGCCGAGATTGGTGCCCAGGATCCGCGTCCAGGTGTCGGCGTCGGAGAACAGTTTTCCGCCGGCCTCGATCCCGGCATTCAGCATCACCAGGGCGGGCGGCCCGCCCTTGGAGACGGCGGTCGCCAGGGCCTCGACGGCGCCCCGGTCCGACACGTCGGTGGGCACGGCGCGCACCTCGACGGCGGCGAGTTCGGCGACGGCGGCCCGGGCCGCGTCCAGGGCCGGCCCCGGCAGGTCGGCGAGCCAGACGTTCATGCCGGCCCGGGCGAAGGCCTGCGCGGCGGCGAGCCCGATGCCGCTCGCAGCCCCGGTGACGACCGCGCTGCGGCCCGGACTGATCGCGGGGTGCTGGCTCATGACGGATCCTCGGCTGACGGGCGCCCATCAGATGGGGCGCCCCGGGCGGAAGGCGAGTTCACGCCGCGGTCCCGCGCCGCCCCGGCAGAACCTGCGGATCGCCGCCGCGGCGGCTTCTGCTAGGGTGGCGGGCACGTCACGGAACGAAGCACCCGGATGCCCCCTCTCCCGCACCGCCGGTCGATCCTCGCCGGCGCGGCCGCCCTCGGCCTCGCCGGCGCAGCGCGCGCGGCCGGCCCGGCGGGGTTCGGTCCCCTCGGCCGGCCGTCCTGGTCGGCCGACAGCCTCCAGGCCGCCGCGGCCGCCAAGGGCCTGACATACGGCTGCGAGGTGCCGTTCCACCGCTTCGACGCGACGCCCGCCTACCGGCAGGCGGTGGCGCGGGAATGCGGTATCCTCGTCTGCGGCACCGAGATGAAGATGGAGGAGGTCCTGCCGGCGCCGGGCAAGACCGACTTCGCCCGCGGCGACGCCATCCTGCGCTTCGCGAGGGGAAACGGCCAGCGCATGCGCGGCCACACGCTCGTCTGGCACGCGGCGCTGCCGCCCTGGGTCGGACCGCTGCTCGGCCGGGCGAGCGCCGTCCAGGCCGAGGACTTCATGCGGCGCTGGATCGAGACGGTGGCGGGCCATTACCGCGGCCAGATCGTCGCCTGGGACGTGGTCAACGAGATCCTCGGCAACGAGTCCGACCCAGACCGCGGCGGCGGCCTGCGCGACTCGCCCTGGCTCGCCTCCATCGGCCCCGGCTACGTCGACCTCGCCTTCCGGATCCTGCACGAGACCGATCCGGCCGCCGCCGGCACGTGGAACGAGGACGCGGTGGAGCAGGGCGTGCCCTGGATGGAGGCCAAGCGCACCAAGGTCCTGCGCCGCCTGGAGGCGATGCGGTCCCGGGGCGTGCCGATCCGGCGCTTCGGGCTCCAGTCGCACCTCACCAGCACGATCCCGATCGATCAGGGCCAGCTGCGGCGCTTCCTGCGGGAGATCGGCCAGATGGGCCTCGGCATCGAGATCACCGAGCTCGACATCGACGACCGCGCCTTCCCGTCCGACGTGGCGACCCGCGACCGGATGGTGGCCGATTACGCCCGCCGCTACCTCGACGTGGTGCTGGACGAGCCCGCCTGCCTCGACGTCCTGACCTGGGACATCTACGACCCGGACACGTGGCTGAACGACCACCCCTACCGCAAGCGGCCCGACGGCCTGCCGCAGCGGGCGCTGCCGCTCGACGCGCAGTTCCGGCGCAAGCCCCTGTGGCACGCCATCAAGGCGGCCTTCGAGGCCGCGCCCGATCACAGGGCCGCCCGCGAGAAGCTCAGGCGGGCGTGACGCCGGCCCGGCGGCCGTCCTCGGCCAGGCTCGGCTCCGGCGGCCGGTCCGCCAGGAGCCGGCGGCGGAGGCGCGCGCAGGGGCGCTCGACGAGGCCGTACATGCCCCAGCACCACAGCAGGGTCACCGGGAAGGCCGCCAGCATCAGGCCGACGCCGTGCAGCCCGGGCCGCAGGTGCAGCACCAGGGCCACCACGGTCATGTGCGCGAGGTAGAAGCTGTAGGACCAGAGCCCGAGCCGGCGCATCGGCCGGCTGGCCAGCAGCCGCACCAGAGGTCCCTCGCCGTGCAGCAGGTACGCGAAGGGCACGAACAGGGCGGCGCTCTGGAGCGTGTAGCGCAGGCTCTCCCGGAAGGCGGGATCGCGGACCGCCAGGGTCCCGAGGATCACCGCGAGGCTCGCCGCGACGTGCCAGGGCGCGGGGCGCCACGCGCGGTCGGCCGGGACCACCGGGTTGTTCCACAGCCCGAGGCAGCACCCGAACAGGATCGCGTCGATCCGGGTGTGGGTCCAGCTGTAGTTCAGGCTGTAATCCGGCAGCCGCCAGACGTTGACGCACCGGATCGCCAGGACGGCCGCGCAGAGCCCCAGGCAGGCCAGGGCCGCGCGGCGCGGCCGCAGGCGCCCGAGCCAGAGCAGGAAGACCAGCGGGAAGACGAGGTAGAAGTGCTCCTCGATGGCGAGGCTCCAGAGCGGCACCGGCAGCACCGCCTCGGTGCCGAACAGGCCGGGATAGTTCGTCAGGAAGGTCGCCTGCCCGAGGACCGCCGCCGGCGCGACCGGCATCCAGTCGAGCCACCCCGCCGCGTAGAGCGCGCCGGAGGCGAGCAGGGTCAGGTACATGGGCGGCAGGATGCGCAGGCTCCGCCGGAGGTAGAAGGCGGGAAGCGACACCGTTCCGGTCCGCGCCCGCTCGATCCGCAGGAGCGTGGTGATCAGGTAGCCGCTGAGGAAGAAGAAGACGGTCACGCCGAAGCCGCCCGGCACCACGTGGCCGTAGCCGCAATGGGCCGCGAACACGATCAGGATGGCGAGCGCCCGCACCCCGTCGAGCTGCGGCAGGTAGGGCATCGTCCTCGGGATCGGATCACCGGAATCCGGCATGCTGGGGACCGATCTCCTGTCCGGGCCTGGGCAGCCGTGGTGGCTTGGCCCTGCGGTGTCCGACGGAACGCTTCGATGAAGGTGTCCTACTCCGTCATCGCGGGCGGAGCGAAGTGACCCGGGGCAGCGCGACGACGGGCGGCGTCGCGCCGTCTGGATCGCTCGCTCCGCGCGCAAAGACGCGGGCGCCGGAACCAGCAACGCACGAATGTATGAGCGGGACGTTCACGCCGACCGACATCCGCGACGTTACACGCGGATGAATCAATGGCGGCATCGTGAATCCCGATCCTGCCCGCTTTCAGGGTCGGAGGAGATTGGTAACCACGCCGGCCCATCATCCGGCCCGGTCGCGCCGCCTGAGCGCGTCGGGAGTGTTGCGTATGGTCCCGGTCCAGCCCCGCCGTCACGCCCGCCCGCACGCCGCGCTGGGTGCGGGCCTGTCCCTGCTGGCCCTGCTCGGAGCGCCCGGCGTCGCCCTGGCGCAGGGGACCGGCGCGGCGCAGGGCGGCCCCGCGCCGGTGCCGCCGCTCGCCGCGCCGGTCGCGGTGCCGCCCGCCGCGGGCGAGACCGCGAAGGGCCAGGAGCCCCGCGCACCGGAGGCGAAGGGTGAGGCGAAGGGCGCGGCCGGCAAGCCGGCGGAGGCCAAGCGGGCCGACACCAGGCCGGCCGAGACCAGGCCAGCCGAGACCCGGGCGACCGAGGCCGCGCCGGAGCCCGTCCCGGCGCAGGGCAAGGCGCAGGATGCCAGAGCGCAGGACGCGAAGGCACAGGACGCGAAGGCCCAGGACGGCAAGGCGTCGGATAGCAAGGCGTCGGACGCCCGATCGGCCGAGACCAAGTCCCAGCCGGCCAAGCCTCAGGAAGCGGCGAAGAGGTCCCGCGAGCCGGCGCCGCTGGTCTACGCCAAGGTCTCCGCCGATCCGAACCCGACGCTGACACCGCGGACGTTCCTCGACACGCTCCGGGCGGCCGAGCGCTACGCGGCCTTCGCGGAGGCCGGGGGCTGGGAGCGGCTGCCAGACGATCTCGCGCGCCTCAAGCCCGGCGAGCGCCACCCGGCGATCCCCGCCCTGCGCCACCACCTGACGCTGACCGGCGACCTGCCGGCGGATGCCCCCGCGAACGACCGCCTCGACCCGCCCCTGGTGGCGGCGATCGCCGCCTTCCAGGGCCGCCACGGCCTGCCCGACAGCGGTATCCTTGGCCGGCTCACGATCAACGCGCTCAACGTGCCGGCCGCGGTGCGCCAGCGCCAGCTCGCCGCCTCCGCGGCCCGGCTGATGGGCTCGAAATTCCCGTTCGGCGAGCGCTACGTGGTGGTCAACATCCCGTCCGCCGCCGTGGAGGCGGTGGAGAACGGCGCCGTGACGCGCCGCTACGTCGCGGTGGTCGGCTCCCCCGACAAGGCGACGCCGTCCGTCGAGACGCGGATCACCGACATCAACTTCAACCCGACCTGGACCGTCCCCGCCTCGGTGGTGAAGAACGAGATCATCCCGGCGATGCGCAAGAACCCGGGCTACCTCGCCAAGAACCGCATCCGGATCCTGGGCCCGGCGGGCGAGGTCGACCCGACCCGGATCGACTGGGCGGGCCAGAAGGCCGTCAACTACACGCTGCGCCAGGATTCCGGCCTCGACAATTCGCTGGGCCAGGTGCGGATCGACATGCCGAACCGCTTTGCCGTCTACATGCACGATACGCCGGCGAAGTCGCTCTTCGCCGCGAGCGTCCGCTTCCACAGCCACGGCTGCGTCCGGGTCGGACAGGTGAAGGAGCTGGTCGGCTGGCTGCTGCAGGGCACGGACGGCCCCAACGGGCCCGGCACGAGCTGGGGCCCGATCGAGATCGAGACCGGCATCGCCGACGGCGAGCGCCGCGACATCAAGCTCACCAAGCCGATCCCGGTCACCTTCGTGTACCTCACCGGCTTCGCCACGCCGGACGGGAAGGCGCATTTCCGCGACGACATCTACAACCTCGACACGCCGGCGCCCGAGCCCGCCGCCACCGGCGCGATCCCGCCCGCGGCGGGCGCGGACGCCGCGAAGCCGGCCCCCGCGACCGCGCCGGCCCCGCCCCGGCCCGGTGCCGCCCACGACGCGAAGCCGGCTCCCGCGCGGGCTGCCGCGGCCAAGCCCGCGACGGTCGGACCCGCGCCGGTCAGGCCCGCACCCGCGAAGCCGTCGCCGGAGCGGCCTGCCACCGAGCACCGCAGCTTGGAATCCGTCGAACCTACCCGCTAAAGCCAACCCAGCTATGTGATTCTCGGCACGCCGGAACATCCCGGCGGGCCGGTCATTGGCCTGCAGAAAGCGCGTCCGCCCCTCCGCGGCGTGACGGAGCGGCGCGCCGAGCCAGCGAATCGCATTGGAGACGACCATGGCCAAGGCCAAGCCGAGCAGCCGCATCGAGAGCGCGCGCCTCAACACCCCGACCGACCTCGATCCGAGCGACGTCCGGACGATCGCCGAGGGCCTGACAGTCCTGAGCTCGGACCTGTTCGCCCTCTACATCAAGACCAAGAACTTCCACTGGCACATGAGCGGACCCCATTTCCGCGACTACCACCTCCTGCTGGACGAGCAGTCGGCCCAGATCTTCGAGATCATCGACGCGGTGAACGAGCGCGCCCGCAAGATCGGCGGCACGGTCCTGCGCTCGCTCGGCCAGGCCAAGAGCCTGACCCGCGTGGCCGACAACGATGCCGAGTACGTCTCGCCCCTCGACATGCTCAAGGAGCTGCGCGACGACAACAAGGCCCTCACCGCCAACATGCGGACGCTCCACGGGGTCACCGACGAGGCCGGCGACGTGGCGACCACCTCGCAGCTCGAGGAGTGGATCGACCAGTCCGAGGAGCGGACGTGGTTCCTCTACGAGACCACCCGCAACGCGACCGACAGCGGCCACTGAGCCGCGCCCCCCGGCACCGGCGCGGCCGGCGCCGGGTCGGGCCTCGCCGCGCCGCTAGCCGGCGGCGAGATCGAGGTGCACCTTCACGAGGCCCGGATCGTCGGGGTCGCGCCCCTGCGTGAACCCGAGGCGGCGGCACACCGCCAGCATCGGCCGGTTCTCGGCGAGCACCGTGCCCTCGACCCGGCCGATCCCCTCGGAGCGCGCCCAGTCGATCATCAGGCGCATCAGCGCGAAGGCGAGGCCCGTCCCGCGGGCGCCGCGGCCCACCGCGATCGCGTACTCGCCGCTCTCGTGGTTGGCGTCCGCGTGGAGCCGGACCGCACCGAGCATGCGCTCGCCGCCGCCCGGCCCGATCTCCGTGGCCACGAACGCGATGGCGCGCGCGTAGTCGAGCTGCGTCAGGCGGGCCAGGAAGGCGTGGCTGAACTCGCGCACCGGCCCGAAGAACCGCAGCCGCAGGTCCTCCGGGTCAAGACCCTTGAAGAAGGCCAGGAACAGGCCCTCGTCCTCCGGGCGCACGGGCCGCACCCGCACGGTCCGGTCCTTGAGGTTGAGCGCGCGGATCCACTCGGCCGGATAGGGCCGGATCGCGAAGCGCGGGTGGCCGCGGCCGTGGGCGCTGCCGTGGTCGCCGCGCTCGGCGCGCCCGATCCGGACCCTGGCGTCGAGGGCCAGCACGCCGGTCTCGTCGGCCAGGAGCGGGTTGATGTCGAGCTCGCGCACCTGCGGCAGGTCGGCGGCGAGCTGGGACAGCTTCACCAGCGTCAGCGCGATCGCGCCGAGATCGGCCGCCGGCACGTCGCGGTAGGCCTCCAGGCGGCGCGCGACCCGGGTTCGGGCGATGAGGTCGCGCGCCAGGGTCAGGTCGAGCGGCGGCAGGCCGAGGGCGCGGTCGTCGATCACCTCCACGGCGGTCCCGCCCCGGCCGAACACCACCACCGGACCGAACACCGCGTCCTCCGCGAGCCCGGCGATCAGCTCCCGGCGCTGGCCGCGGCGGACCATCGGCTGCACGGCGAAGCCGGTGACCCGGGCGTCGGGCCGCTCCCGGCGGGCGCGGGCCAGGATGCTGCGGGCGGCCTCCGCGACGTCGGCCTCGCTGGTCAGGTCGAGGTGGACGCCGCCGATGTCGGATTTGTGCACGATGTCCGGCGAGACGACCTTCAGCGCCACCGTCCCGCCCGCCGCGATGATCGGCCACGCGGCCGCAGCGGCCGCGTCCGTGTCGGGGGCGAGCGTGATCGGGACGGTCGGGATCCCGTAGGCCTGCAGGAGGCCGTTCACCGCCACCGGGTCGAGCCACGCGGCGCCCTGGCGCAGGGCGCCGGCGACGATCGAGCGGGCTCGCGCCGTGTCGGGGGAGAAGTCCCGCGGCAGCGAGTCCGGCGTGCGCATCAGGTCGTCCTGGGCCTCGCGGTAGCGCACGAGGTGCAGGAAGCCCTCGATCGCCTCGGAATCGGTGGTGAAATGCGGGATCCCGGCCTGCGCGAAGGTCTCGCGCGCCGCCTCCGCGTCGCCCAGCGTGACCGCGAAGACCGGCTTCTTGCGGGTCTGGCCGGCGCGGGCGGCCTTGACCGTCGCGGCGACGGCCTCGGCCACCGCGCCGGCCTCCGAGCGGGTCGTCGGCACGTGGATCGCCAGCACGGCGTCGCTCGTCCGGTCCGTCAGCAGCGGCGTCAGCGCGGACGCGAAGGCCGGACCGGCGGCGTCGATGCCGAGGTCGAGGGGGTTTCCCGGCGCGCGGCCCTCCGCCTCGGCGGGCGCCGCCAGGGTCCCGGCCCGCTCGATCAGTCGGTCCGCCGCGAGGAGGCCGATGCCGCGGCCGTTGGACACGATCGCCAGCCGGTGGCCGGGGAACGGCCGCTGTCGCCCCAGGGTCTCCACGGCGGAGAACATCGCGTCGAGGTCCGGCACGGCCAGCAGGCCGGCCCGCCGGAAGGCCGCGGCGTAGACCGCGTCCGGGCGGGCCAGGGCGCCGGTATGGGTGACGGCGGCGCGGGTGTCGGGCCGGTGCCGGCCGGCCCGCAGGACCACGACGGGCTTGGCCCGGGCCGCGGCGCGGGCGGCCGACATGAACCGGCGGGCATCCGCGACCCGGTCGAGGCAGAGCAGGATCGCGCGGGTGCGGAAATCGGCGGCGAAGTGGTCGAGGCAGTCGGCCACGCCGATGTCGAGGACGCTGCCCAGCGACAGCACCGCCGAGAAGCCCGTGCCGTGGCGGGCGCCCCAGGCGACGATGGCGGCCGCGACCGTGCCGGATTGCGAGACGAGGGCGAGGTCGCCGGCCTCGGGCGCCTGGGCGAACAGGCTGGCGTTGAGCCTCGCGCCCGGGACCGCCAAGCCGGCGCTGTCGGGCCCGAGCAGGCGCAGGCCGTGGGCGCGGGCGATCCCGTGGGCGACCGGACCGGGATCCTCCGGCCCGGATCCGAGCCGCGCCGTGAGGATCACGGCCGCCCCGGCGCCGATCGCGGCGGCCTGCGCGACGACTTCGGGCACGCTCGGCGGCGGCACCGCGATCAGGACGAGGTCGGGGGCGGCGGGCAGATCTGCGACCCGCGGCACGCAGGCCAGCCCCTCGACGCTCGTTTGGTCGGGCTGGACCGGCATGATCGCGCCGGGAAAGCCCGCGGCGCGCAGGCTGTCGAGCACGCTGCGCCCCAGCGAGCCCTCGCGGCCCACCGCCCCGACCAGGGCGATCGAGCGGGGTGCCAGCAGTTTGTCGAACCGGTAGGTGCTCACGACCGGCGGCTCACGACATCGTCACGGGACGCGGTCCCGCAGGCCGTTCCTGGCGGCACGCATCTGGCCTCTCGCTCACGTCCGAACGGACGAGGCGCCGGGGCGCCCGCCGCCCTCCCAGATGGCGCGATCGGGCGCGCCTGCAACGCCCGGTCGGCACGCGCCGGCCGGAAATCGCGTGGTCGACGCGAGTGCGGTCTCCAGACCTCCTTTTGTTCAATATCGGGCGCCATTTATCCACTCTAAGACGGCACTTGTGGGCATGTGTGGATTGGACTTGCTATTGAATTCACACCACCATAGTAACTGCCCATTAACTACCCTGTATCGGGTCGAGCAGAGACAGATCCCGGCCGGCGTCGGTGGCCGGCTGGGATCGAGTGGAGGTTACGGGATGGACGCCACGGGTGAAGGGCAACCGGACTATCTCACGCTGTCCGTCGACATCGTGTCGGCTTTCGTGAGCAACAATCCGGTCCCCGCGCCGGAACTGCCGGGGCTGATCGCGGCCATCCACGCGACGCTGCACGGGCTCGGCGAGCCGTCCGCCCCGCCGGCGGAGCAGCTGCGGCCGGCCGTGCCGGTCCGGCGCTCGGTCCAGCCCGACTTCATCGTCTGCCTGGAGGACGGCAAGAAGTTCAAGTCGCTGAAGCGCCACCTGCGGACGCACTACAACCTGACGCCCGAGGAGTATCGGGGAAAGTGGGGCCTGCCGCCCGACTACCCGATGGTGGCGCCGAACTACGCCGCGGCGCGGTCCAGCCTCGCCAAGAGCATGGGCCTCGGCCACCAGCGCCGGAAGGGCTGACGGCGCGGCGCTCTCATCCGCGCCCGCGTCCACAGCTTTCGGAGGCGGGTTAGGCATCGGGCAAGCCGCGCTTGCGAGGGTCGGGGGCCCGTCAGCGCCCCCGAGACCCGATGCCCGGCAAGCCCAGCCTCGTCGCCCGCCTGTTCTGGACGGCCGTGATCGGCCTCCCCTTCGGGCTCTGGTACGGCCGGCCGGCGCTCGCCGCGACGGGACTCGCCCTCGCGCTCGTCCTGCTGCGGCATCTCGGGCGCCCGCGCCGGTTCCGGGCCCGGGTGCGCCGGATCGCCCGCGCCCATGCCGAGACGCTGGCGCTGCGGCGGCGGCAGGAGAGCTACACCGACCCCTACGGCAACCGGATCGAGGACGGCTGGCTGCGCGAGCGCGATTATTTCCTCGAGCGGACCGTCCTGCCGCAGCTCGGCCCGCGCTTCGCCGACCTCGCCGAGGCGGAGCACGCGCGGATGCTGGCGATCGTCGAGGCCGAGGCCGCCGCCGTCGCGCTCCCGGAGGAGGACGAGGCGCCCGGGGACGGGCTGGACTACGAGCGCTACTGCGCCGAGCGCCTGGTCCGGGCGGGCTGGCGGGCGCACCGGACGCCGGCGAGCGGCGACCAGGGCGCCGATATCGTGGCGGTGCGGGACGGGCTGCGCCTCGTCGTGCAGTGCAAGCGGCTGAGCAAGCCCGTGGGCAACGCCGCCGTGCAGGAAGCCGCCGCGGCCCTGCGCTACTGGGACGGGGACCGGGCCGCCGTGGTGTCGAACGCCGGCTTCACGCCGGCGGCGCGCCGGCTCGCCACGGCCACCGGCGTCCTCCTCCTGCACCACGACGCCCTCGAGGCGATCGAGGCGTTCGACCTCGCGGAGACGTGATGCCCGTCAGGCGAGCGGGCCGGGGATGGCGATCTCCGCCTCGTTGAGCAGGCGCGCCTCGTGGCGGCGCACGAACAGCCACAGGGCCAGGCCGCCGAACACCACCAGGGCGAGCAGGGTCAGGCCCACCGGGCCGACAATATGCTCGATCTGGCGCCCGCAATAGTACGAGCCGATGCCCATGCTGCCGGCCCAGACGACGCCGCCGAGGGCGTTGAAGGCCATGAAGCGGCGCGCGTCGAGCTTGTTCACGCCGGCCAGGACCGCCGCGTAGGCGCGCAGCATCGCGGTGAAGCGGCCGAAGAACACGATCTTCCCGCCGTGCTGGCGGAACAGGTACTGGCCGAGCTTGAGCCGCCCGTGGTCGAGGGCGATGAGATGGCCGTAGCGGAGCAGCAGCGGCATGCCCCAGCGCCGCCCCGCCCAGTAGCCGACATTGTCGCCCAGGATCGCGGCCGTCGCCGCCGCGGCGATGACCAGGCCGATGTTCAGGTTCCCGGTGCTGCCGGCGTAGACGGCGGCCGAGATCAGCACCGTCTCGCCGGGGCACGGCACGCCAGCGCTCTCGAGGGTGATGATCACGAAGATCGCGATGTATCCGTAATTCGCGATCAGGTCGGCGATGGGCAGGTCGTTCAGGAAGGCCATGCGGTCCTCGGGCCGGTCTCCGGGCAGAGCCCGGCGACACAAGCGGACGGAACGTGGCCTTAAGAGGGCCGATCTGCGGCCGGCGGCGTCCTCAGAGGACCTTCAGCAGTGCCTCGGCGCCGGACGCCTCGGCCTTCGAGGGGGTCTCCTCGACGTTGAGGATCCGGACGACGCCGTCCTCGACCAGCATGGAGTAGCGCTTCGAGCGCATCCCGAGGCCGAAGCCGGTGCCGTCCATCTCCAGGCCGAGGGCCTTGGCGAAATCGGCGTTGCCGTCGGCGAGGAATTCCAGCCCCTCGGCGCCGCTCGCCTTCGACCACGCGTCGAGCACGAACACGTCGTTGACGCTCGTCACCGCGATGGCGTCGATACCGCGCCCGAGGATCTCGTCCCGGTGGGTCACGAAGCCCGGCAGGTGGTTGCGGTGGCAGCTGGGGGTGAACGCGCCCGGCACGCCGATCAGGACCACGCGCCGGCCCTTGAACACGTCGTCGGTGGTGCGCGCGATCGGGCCCTCGGGGCCGATCACCCGGAAGGTGGCCTGGGGCAGGTGGTCGCCGACCTGGATCATCGCGGGTCCCTCGTTGTCGCGCGCTGGGATGGCGCGCGTGAGCAGCGCGCCTGACCTAGCGTGGCAGGGGGTGCCTGTCGAGGATGCGGCCAGCTCCGGCTTGCACCGCCCTCACGGGCCGATCAGCTTGATGAAGGCCGCCCCGGCCCCGAAGAAGGCTGCTCCCGCCGCCATGCCCGAGAGGGCCACCTGCCAGGGCGCCAGGGCCCGGTCACGGCCGAGCTTGGCCTGCTCGGCCAGCAGCTTCGCCTGCTCGGCGATCAGCTTGTGCTGCTCAGCGACGAACTTGCGGGTCTCCTCCTGGGACCGCTCGATCCGCGCCCGCTGCTCCTCGATGTCGAAGGTGGGAGAGGGTGCGACATCCGCCATGACCAGCGAGCCTCAACGGTGACTGCGCCGGCCGCGACGCGGACCGACCCGGGTATTGTGGGACAGGGATTGAGACCCGCACAAGCTTGGGGGAGGCTTGCTGCGTCCCTTTTGCCCGCTGGACAACGGAGGGGCGCGGCGTAGCATGGACGCATGGCGCACCCTCCGCACCGCAGGCCCGATCCCATGTCGGCAGCGTCGTCCCAGGCCGGGAAGGCGGCGCCGCTCCGCACGGAGCTGGCGGGCCCGCACTTCCTCGACGGGCAGTTCCTCGTGGCCATGCCCGGCATGGCCGACGAGCGCTTCGCGCGCTCGGTGATCTACATCTGCGCCCATTCCGCCGACGGGGCCATGGGCATCATCGTCAACAAGGCGGCGACCGACATCAGCATGCCGGACCTGCTGGTCCAGCTCGACGTGGCGCCCGAGGCGGACGCGATCCGCCTGCGCGAGCGGGTCGGCCACATGCCGGTCCTGATGGGCGGCCCGGTGGAGGGACGGCGCGGCTTCGTGCTCCACAGCGACGATTTCCACATCCAGCAATCGACGCTGATCATCGACGACGGCATCTGCCTGACCGCGACCGTGGAGATCCTCCGCGCCATCGCCAGCGGCGAGGGGCCGGCCAGCGCCGTGCTGGCGCTCGGCTACGCCGGCTGGCAGGCCGGGCAGCTGGAGAGCGAGATCATGGCCAACGGCTGGCTCAACTGCCCGGCCGACCCGGCCCTGATCTTCAACGCCGACCTCGACGCCAAGTACGACCTCGCCCTGCGGGCCAACGGCATCGACCCGGCGATGCTGTCGATGACCGCCGGCCGGGCCTGACCCGACCGCGCTCGCCGGGGCGGCACGCCGTCTTTGCGAGCGGAGCGAAGCGATCCAGGAACGCTACGCTGGCCAGCCTCGCGCTACCCTGGGCTGCTTCGCTCCGTTCGCAAAGACGGTTGCGCCGGGCCGTTACGGGGCGGTCTTACTCCGGAACGGCGTCGCCGCCGCCGACCGCATCCGGGTTCATGCCCTCGACCGCCGGCTTGGGCCGGGGCCGCCGGGGGGCCACGGCGGCGGTGGGCGTCGCCGTGTTGGCGCCGAGCCGGGTCGCCAGGGCCAGGGCGCGGTTCTCCGTCACCCGCAGATGGCAGAACCCGTGCGTCCCCTCGCGCGCGTAGGTGCGGCAGAGCTGCTCCCGGTCCGAGGAGAACGCCGCCTGCTCGCTGACGATCGGCCGCACGTCCTCGCGCCGGGCCCGCTGAGTCATCAGCTTGTAATTGTCCCGTACGGCCTTGTCGGCGACGCCCCGGGCCGTGTCGAACTCGCCGGCCCGCGGGATCAGGGTGGCGGCGCCCGGCCCCCAGAGGCCGACCGGCGTGGTCGCGCAATCCGCCGCCGAGAAGGTGCAGACCGGGCCCGAACCCAGGCTCGAGACCAGGACGCCGCCGTCGGTCACGTCGAAGCGCAGCGGGCACTCGGCCCCGGCGGCCTCGAAGCGCGGCACGCCCTCAGGCTTGCCCTCGGCGGTGAGCGCCACCGGATTGCCGCCCGCGAGCGGGACGGTGCACGAATCCGCCGGCTGCGAGATCTTGGTCCCGGGCAGCTTGATCCGGGCCGTGACGGCCGTGCCGGAGCGCTCCAGCTTCAGGGACCCGGACAGGCCGTTGAGCTGCAGCTCCTGGCCGATCACGCCGTCCTCGGAGGGCGTCTTCAGCACGACCGGGCGGGCCGGGGCGGGGGCGGGCCGGGGCGCGTCGGGAGCCGCCGCGGGCGGGCCCGGCTCGCCCGGCGCTCCCGGGACGGGCGCCGGCTCGGGCAGGCCGCGCGGCGGCACCGGCGGCCGCTCCGGCTTGATGCCGAACAGGCGCTCGAAGAAGTTCTGGGCCCGCGCGGGGGGCGCGACGAGCATCCCGGGCGCCGCGACGGCGACCGCCAGGATCGGGAGCAGGAGGCTGCGGGTCGGGCGCATCGGACTCTACGACGGGGACACGAAGTGGCGGGGCCACGCGCAACCCCTTGTCGAAACGTTAACACGCCGTCGATGGCGCCGACGTGGCAGCGGAGCAACAAAATGCAGCCACGCCACCGGGCCGGCGCCGGCCGTGCGGCGAGATCCTGCCGGAATGCCAAGGGGATGGCCCGGATCCGCGGGGCCGATCCCGCCGCGCAGGCTTCGCCTTGCGGGCCCGGAACGGGCTTCTTATATCGCCCTCGACGCGGGATTGCGCGCTGGGTTTCAGCCGTTCACGGCCCTTGATCCGGCCCGGGTCCCATACTCACATCACCCCCGACACCGCCATGGGCCGAGCTGCTTCGGGGCTCGGCGGTCTGCTTGAACGCGACACAAAGAGGGATCCCACCATGGGTAAAGTTATCGGCATCGACCTCGGCACCACCAATTCCTGCGTGGCCGTGATGGAAGGCACGCAGCCCAAGGTCATCGAGAATTCGGAAGGCGCGCGCACCACGCCGTCCATCGTCGCCTTTACGGACGACGGCGAGCGGCTCGTCGGCCAGCCGGCCAAGCGCCAGGCGGTCACGAACCCCGAGCGCACGTTCTTCGCCATCAAGCGGCTCATCGGCCGGACCTACGACGACCCGATGACCCAGAAGGACAAGGGCCTCGTGCCCTACAAGATCGCCCGCGGCGACAACGGCGACGCCTGGGTCGAGGCGGACGGCAAGAAGTACTCGCCCTCGCAGATCTCCGCCTTCACCCTTCAGAAGATGAAGGAGACTGCTGAGTCGCATCTCGGCCAGCCGGTCACGCAGGCGGTCATCACGGTCCCGGCCTACTTCAACGACGCCCAGCGTCAGGCCACCAAGGACGCCGGCAAGATCGCGGGCCTCGAGGTGCTGCGCATCATCAACGAGCCGACCGCGGCGGCGCTCGCCTACGGTCTCGACAAGAAGAAGTCCGGCACGATCGCGGTCTACGACCTCGGCGGCGGCACCTTCGACGTCTCCATCCTGGAGATCGGCGACGGCGTCTTCGAGGTGAAGTCGACGAACGGCGACACCTTCCTGGGCGGCGAGGACTTCGACAACCGGATCGTCGAGTACCTGACGGCCGAGTTCAAGAAGGAGCAGGGCATCGACCTGACCAAGGACAAGCTCGCCCTCCAGCGCCTCAAGGAGGCCGCCGAGAAGGCCAAGATCGAGCTGTCCTCGGCCACCCAGACCGAGATCAACCTGCCCTACATCACCGCCGACAACACCGGCCCGAAGCACCTCGCGCTGAAGCTCAGCCGCGCGAAGTTCGAGTCGCTCGTCGACGATCTGGTGCAGCGCACGATCGAGCCCTGCCGCAAGGCGCTCAAGGATGCCGGCGTGTCGGCCTCCGAGATCGACGAGGTGGTGCTGGTCGGCGGCATGATCCGCATGCCGAAGATCCAGGAGGTGGTGAAGTCCTTCTTCGGCAAGGAGCCCCACAAGGGCGTCAACCCGGACGAGGTCGTGGCCATCGGCGCCGCCGTGCAGGCCGGCGTGCTCCAGGGCGACGTCAAGGACGTGCTGCTGCTGGACGTGACCCCGCTGTCGCTGGGCATCGAGACGCTGGGCGGCGTGTTCACCCGGCTCATCGACCGCAACACCACGATCCCGACCAAGAAGTCCCAGACCTTCTCGACCGCGGAGGACAACCAGAACGCGGTCACGATCCGGGTCTTCCAGGGCGAGCGCGAGATGGCGGCCGACAACAAGCTGCTCGGCCAGTTCGACCTCGTCGGCATTCCGCCGGCGCCCCGCGGCATGCCGCAGATCGAGGTGACCTTCGACATCGACGCCAACGGCATCGTCAACGTGACGGCCAAGGACAAGGCGACCAACAAGGAGCACCAGATCCGCATCCAGGCCTCGGGTGGCCTGTCGGACGCCGACATCGACCGGATGGTGAAGGACGCCGAGGCGAACGCTGAGGCCGACAAGAAGCGGCGCGCGCTCGTCGAGGTGAAGAACCAGGGCGAGAGCCTGATCCACGCCACCGAGAAGTCGGTGACCGAGTACGGCGACAAGGTCCCGGCCGCCGACAAGGGCGCGATCGAGACCGCGATGACCGCGCTCAAGACCGCGCTGGAGGGCGACGACGTCGAGACCATCAAGGCCCGGACCACGGACCTTATGCAGGCCTCGATGAAGCTCGGCGAGGCCATGTACGCCGCCAACCAGGCGGCCGGCCCGGATGCCGGTGCCGAGGCGGCGGCCTCCGAGAAGAAGGACGACGTCATCGACGCCGACTTCCAGGAGGTCGACGAGAAGGACCAGAAGAAGCGCGCCTGAGGCGCGGATCTGATACGACCGCGCGGGGCCGGAGCGATCCGGCCCCGCCTTTGCGTGAGAAGCGTATTCAGAAGCTCCGTCATTCCGGGCCTGCGGGGCCCGGAACCGGGAGCCGCCGGCCGATCGCGGATCCGCGTCGTCGGCGCCTCCGGTTTCCGGGCTCGTCGCGGCCTTCCGGAACGGCGGCGCGGTGGTAGAGAAGCGTCGCGGCCCGGGGTACGGGACGGGACGGGAAGGCACCTGAGGGCGGGATGTCGAAGCGGGACTACTACGAGATCCTGGGGGTCACCAAGACCGCCACGGAAGGCGAGATGAAGGTCGCCTTCCGCAAGCTCGCGATGACCTATCATCCCGACCGGAATCCCGGCGACAAGGACGCCGAGATCAAGTTCAAGGAGATCAACGAGGCCTATCAGTGCCTCTCCGACGGCCAGAAGCGCGCCGCCTACGACCGGTTCGGCCACGCGGCCTTCAGCCAGGGCGGGGCCGGCGGTCCCGGATTCGGCAACGAGTTCGGCGACTTCATGTCGGACATCTTCGACAATTTCTTCGGCGACGGCCGCGGGGCCGCCGGCGGTGGCCGCGGACGCGGCGGCACGCCGGGCCGCGAGCGCGGGGCCGACCTGCGCTACAACCTCGAGATCACCCTGGAGGAGGCCTTCACCGGCAAGGCCGAGACCATCAAGATCCCGACCTCGATCACCTGCGAGGTCTGCGACGGGTCCGGCGCGAAGCCCGGCTCGAAGCCGCGGACCTGCCCGACCTGCGCGGGCTACGGACGGGTCCGGGCGGCGCAGGGCTTCTTCGCCATCGAGCGGACGTGCCCCAACTGCCACGGCCGCGGCGAGATCGTCGACGACCCCTGCACCGCCTGCCAGGGCGCCGGGCGCGTCAACCGCGAGCGCACCCTCTCGATCAACGTGCCGGCGGGCGTCGATGACGGGCTGCGGATCCGGCTCGCCGGCGAGGGCGAGAGCGGGCTGCGCGGCGGGCCGGCGGGCGACCTCTACGTCTTCCTGTCGATCAAGCAGCACGAGTTCTTCCAGCGCGACGGCGCCGACCTTTTCTGCCGGGTGCCGATCTCGATGGTCACGGCCGCGCTCTCGGGCGAGATCACCGTGCCGGTGATCGACGGCTCGCAGACGCAGGTGCGCATCCCGGCGGGGACGCAGACCGCCAAGCAGTTCCGCATCAAGGGCAAGGGCATGCCGGTGCTGCGCTCGCGGGAGGTCGGCGACCTCTACATCCAGGTCTTCGTCGAGACCCCGCAGAACCTGACCAAGCGCCAGCGCGAGCTGCTCCAGGAGTTCGACCAGTCGGCCTCCCCGGAGAACCATCCCGAGTCCGCGGGCTTCTTCTCGAAGGTGCGGGACTTCTTCGGGGGCGCGGTCCGGCCGTGAGGCCGGATCCGAATCCCGGGAAGACCCGTTATGCAAGCGGCCGGCGTGGCTTGCATCCCCTAGGCGCGGCGCCGGCTTGACTGTAAGACAGCGCCGTCCCTAGCCATTCATTCTCATCCGGCATCAAGGAATCCAGGACTTGCCGCCGCTCCGCCGTCCCAACGCGAAGGCTCCTGCGGGCAGGAGCGCGATTTTCGGGCCGCGGCGCGACCCCCTCGAGGACGAGGCCCGGTTCCTGCGGTCCTGGCTGGAGCGCCCCCTGGTCACGGGGGCCGTGACGCCCTCGGGCAAGATGCTCGCCCGGACCATGGCGGCCTACGTCGACCCGCGCCTCGAAGGGCCCGTGGTCGAGCTGGGCCCCGGCACCGGTCCGGTGACCGAGGCGCTGATCCGGCGCGGCGTCGCGCCGGAGCGGCTGATCCTCGTGGAGTTCAACCCCGATTTCTGCCGCCTCCTGACCCATCGCTTCCCGGGCGTGCGGGTCATCCAGGGCGACGCCTACAACATGCGCGCGAGCCTCCAGGACGTGCTGACGGAGCCCGCCGCCGCGACGATCTCGAGCCTGCCGCTGTTCACCAAGCCGCTGGAGCAGCGGCTCGACCTGCTGAACACCGCCCACGACCTGATGCGGCCGGGCGCGCCCTTCGTGCAGTTCACCTACGCGGTCGTTCCGCCGATCCCGGCCCGCTGCGAGGCCGGCAGCTACACCGCCGATCGCTCCAACCGGGTCTGGCTGAACCTGCCGCCGGCGCGGGTCTGGGTCTACCGCCGACCCTGACCTGAACACGGCCTGAGCGAACAGGTCACGTTTGCGTCAACTGGAAAGGCGCACACCTGGGACACGGCCGGACGCCACAGGGCGACCGGCGTGGATCAGGAGAACGCCGATGTTCACCAAGACCGCTCGGACCCGTTTGGCCGCCGCCCTGGCCTTCGGCGGACTCGCCTTCGCGGCGCCGGCCATGGCCGCGCCCCTCGGCCGCGATGCCGGCCTGCAGGCGGAAGCCGGCGACGTCCAGACCGTCCAGTACGGCTACGGCTACGGGCACCGCCACGGCGGCTGGGGCCACCGCGGCTACGGCCCGCGCCATCACCACTACGGTTGGGGCCGGGGCCACCATCACGGCTGGGGGCACCGCGGCTTCGGCCCGCGTCACCATCACCACGGCGGCTGGGGCCATCGCCACGGCTACGGCCGCTGGTAAGGGCTCCGAGCCCGCCGCGCCCGGCCACGGATCCGTGATGGCCGGGCGCGCCCGCTAGCCGGCGCCCACCCGCTCGAGGACGGGCGGGCGCGCCGGCGGCGCGTCGCCCATCCGGTAGGCCGCCCGCAGCGCGGCCTCCGCCCGATCCGCGGCGGCCTCGTCGGCCGCGTGGACGATCCCGAGCAGCCCGCCGGACGATCCGGGACCGGCGAGATCCGTGAAGCCGACCCGCGGGTCGACCGGATCCTCAGGCCGCGTGCGGCCGCCGCCCAGCCCGATCACCGCCAGGCCCAGCGCCCGCGTCGCGATCCCCGCGACGGTCCCGTCCTGACGGACCGCCCGTCGCACCGGCGCGGCCGGCAGGTGCGCGGCCGGCCGCTCCAGGAGATCGCCCGGCCCGCCGAGCGCCGCGACCATGCGGCCGAAGCCCTCGGCCGCCCGGCCCGAGGCGAGGGCCTGCTCCAGCCGCTCCGCGGCGCTGTCGCGGTCCGGCGCCAGGCCGCCCACGACCAGCATCTCGGCGCCCAGCGCCACCGTGACCGCGTGGAAGCGCGGCTCGCGGCGCGCGCCCGTCAGGTAGTCGAGCGCGTAGGCGACCTCGACGGCGTTGCCGGCCGCGCTGGCGAGCGGCGCGTCCATGTCGGTGATCAGCGCGGCGGTGTGCAGGCCGGCCCCCTCCGCAACCGTGACGATGCTCTGGGCCAGCGCCCGCGCCTCGGGCACGCCCGCCATGAAGGCGCCGGAGCCCTGCTTCACGTCCATCACGAGCCCGTCGAGCCCGGCGGCGAGCTTCTTCGACAGGATCGAGGCGGTGATCAGGTCGCGGGACTCGACCGTGCCGGTGACGTCGCGGATCGCGTAGAGGCGCCGGTCCGCGGGCGCGAGTTCGGCGGTCTGGCCGATGATGGCGCAGCCGACCTCCGCGACGACCCGGCGGAACGCGTCGAGCCCGGGCGTGGCGTCGTAGCCCGGGATGCTGCCGAGCTTGTCCAGCGTCCCGCCGGTATGGCCGAGGCCGCGCCCCGAGATCATCGGAACGTAGCCGCCGCAGGCCGCGACCATCGGGGCGAGCGGCAGGCTCACCGCGTCGCCGATGCCGCCGGTGGAGTGCTTGTCGAGGACGGGCCCGGGCAGGTCCCAGGCGAGGATCCGGCCCGATTCCGCCATCGCGCGGGTGAGCGCCACCCGCTCCGGCAGCGACAGGCCGCGGAAGAACACCGCCATGGCGAAGGCCGCCGCCTGCCCCTCCCCGACCGTGCCGTCGGTGAGGCCGCGGATGAAGGCCCCGATCTCGTCCGGATCGAGGGGCTGGCCGTCGCGCTTGGCCCGGATCGTCTCCTGAGGCAGCCGCACGCTCACAGCGTCCGTGCCCGCATCAGGGTCTCGAACAGGCTGCTCGCCCCGAGCCGGAAGGTTCTCGGGCTCACCCAGCCGGGACCCATCAGCCGGTCGGCGAGGTCGAGGTAGGTGGCGGCGTCGGCGACGCTGCGCAGGCCGCCGGAGACCTTCAGGCCCGCGGCGCGGCCGCCGGCTCGGATCTCGGCCAGCATCGCCTCGGCGGCTTCCGGGGTCGCCGAGACCGGGCTCTTGCCCGTGGAGGTCTTCAGGAAGTCGGCGCCCGCCTCCAGGGCGATCCGGCTGGCCTCCCGGATCCGCTCCGGCTCGGCGAGCGCGCCCGTCTCCAGGATCACCTTCAGGGTCGCGGATCCGCAGGTGTCGCGCACGGCCTCGACCATGTCGCGGGCCACCGCCGCCTCGCCCCGCAGCAGCGCGCCGTAGGGCAGGACGAGGTCGATCTCGTCGGCGCCGTCGCGCAGCGCCTCGGCGGTGTCGTCGGTGGCGCGGGCGCAGTCCTCGCCGCCCGCGGGGAAGTTGATGACCGTGGCGATCCGGATCTCGGTGCCCGCGAGCGCCCGCGCGCCCTGCGCGACGAAGCGCGGCCAGACGCAGATCGCCGCGACGCCGCCGCGCTTCGCGTCCCGGCAGAGGACGTCGATCCGGGTCTCGGTGCAGGTCTCGCCGAGATCGGTGAGGTCGAGGAGCGGCAGGGCCCGGCGGGCGACCGCGCCGGCTTCGGGGTCAGTCATCGGCTGTCTCTCCGTCGGGCAGGCCGGCCACGAACGCCCGGACCAGGCGGCCGAGATCCTCCGCGGCCCGGGCCGCCACCGCCTTCGTCTCCGCGTGGTGCGGCGCGCCGCCGGCGATGCCGGCCGCGAGGTTCGTCACCACCGAGACCGCCGCCACCGGCAGGTCGAGGAACCGGGCGAGGATCACCTCCGGCACGGTGGACATGCCCACGAGGTCGGCGCCCAGGATGCCGGCCATCCGCACCTCCGCGGGCGTCTCGAAGCTCGGGCCCGAGAACCACGCGTAGACCCCCTCCCCCAGGGGCACGCCGCAGGCCCCGGCCGCCGCGCGGAGCCGCGCCCGCAGATCCGGGTCATAGGCCTCGGTCATCGGCACGAACCGGGCGTCGCTGGCCTCGCCGATCAGCGGGTTCAGGCCGGAGAGGTTGATGTGGTCGGCGAGCAGCACGAGGCAGCCGGGCTCGGTCGCGGGCCGCAGCGATCCGGAGGCGTTGGTGAGGAGCAGGCGGCGGGCGCCGAGGTGCCGGGCGCAGGCGAGCGGCACCCGCATCGCCGCCGGGTCACCGCGCTCGTAGGCGTGGGCCCGCCCCTCGAAGATCAGGACCGGCCGCCCGGCGAGGCGGCCGCGATGCAGCCGGCCGCCGTGGCCGCTGACGCCGGGCCCCGGAAATCCGGGGATCGCCGCGTAGTCGACGGCGCTCGCGTCCGTGAGGGCCGCCGCGATCCCGCCGAGGCCGGTGCCGGTCACCACCGCGCAGGCGTAGGGACCCGCGAAGCCGGCGGCGCGCAGGGCGTCGCGGGCGGCCGCCTCACTCACCGAGCGTCTCCGGGCCGAAGGATTCCGGCAGCAGCTCCGCCAGCGTGAAGGTGCGGGCGACCCCGCCCGGACCGGCGGCGTGGATCGGGGTGTCCGGCCGGGCGAACTCGCGGATGCGCTGGCGGCAGGCGCCGCAGGGCGTCACCGGGCCGTTGCCGTCGCCGCAGACCAGGATCGCCGCGATGCGCCGACCGCCGGCCGCCACCATGGCGGCGATCGCCCCGGCCTCCGCGCAGGTTCCGACCGGGTAGGCGGCGTTCTCGACGTTGCAGCCGGCGTGGATCGCGCCGCGCTCGTCGCGCAGCGCGGCCCCGACGGGGAAGCGGGAATAGGGTGCGTGCGCGTGCGCGCGCACCGCGCGCGCCGCCTCGAACAGGGCTGCGAGCCCGTCATCGTCCCGTGCTGGGTCCCGTGCTGGATCCGCGGCCTGCATGGCCGATCTTTGGCACCCGCCGGGGCGCCCTGTCGAGGCCCCGGGCGGGAGTCCGGCGCGGCGCTCAGCGGGTCGCCGGACCGGCGCCGAGGAGACTCGCCGCCTGACGCAGGTCCGCGTCGCTGCGCGGGCCGCTCAGGGCGTAGGCGGTGTCGCCCGCGTTCCACGAGACGACGTCGCCGTCGTCCGAGCCGGTGATGAGCGTCGTCGGTCCGCCGCGGATGCCGCGGGTGGCGAACAGCGACGCCTCGCCGAAGCGCTCGGTCTCGAGGGCGACCTCGATCCCGGTGCCGTGCCGGGCAGGGAAGACCTGGATGTCGCGCACCCGCCAGCCGTCGGGCAGGGCCGGCAGGTCGATGCCGGTCGCCGAGCGGAGGCGCGCCCGGTCGTAGACCGGATCGTCGGCCTGGCCACCGATGCTCTTGCGCAGCTGCGCCACGACCCGGGCCTGCCGCGCGTCTGCGATCAGGGCCGGATCCGGGGTCGCCGCCAGGGTGTCGGGAACGCCGAAGCGGCCGATCTCGTCGTGGGCCAGCCAGCCCGCGCCCACGAGCACCGCGATCGCGGCGGCCCGCTTCAGACGCGAGGCGACGCGGCGCCAGCGCAGGTTCCGGTCGAAGCGGCGCGCCAGGACCATGTTCCGGTCCGGCCCGGGCCCCGGAACGCGCTCGAAGCAGGCCCTGAGGGCGTCGCGATCGTGCATCTCGGCCATCACCCGGGCCGCGGCCTCGGGATTGGCCGCGAGGTGCGCCTCGACGTCGAGACGGCGCATCGGGTCGATCTGGCCGTCGACGAAGGCGATGAGATCGTCGTCTGTGATCGGATCGATCATCGTGAGGTCCTCGAATCCAGCGTGCCCGGAGGCGATCCGCCGGTCGCAATCGTCAGTCGGCACCGGCGCCCGCGGGTGCCGGTCCTTCATCAGCTCCGTGCTCAGCTCTCTCCGACAGCGCGTCGCAGAGGCCAGGCGGACCGTTCCCGCGGCTCGTCGGACACGACGAGCCGGAGGGTGGAGGGCGGCCCGCGCCGCGTCTCGGGTGTCTTGGCGGGCTCCGACTCGTCGGAGCCGCGGTCCGTCCGCGTCCCCTCCTCGAAGGCGCGCAGGGCCGCCCGGCCGCGGCCGAGACGGGACATCAGCGTGCCGATCGGGATGCCGAGCACGGCCGCCGCGTCGGCGTAGGCCATGCCTTCCAGGGTGACGAGGTGGAGCGCGGCGCGCTGCTCCTCCGGAAGCTTGAGGAAGGCCTGCCGGATCTGGGCGAGGCGCACCTGACCCTCCTGGGCCGGCGGCGCCATGTCCTCGGTCATCCGGACCAGCGTGTCGGCGTGCCGCGCCTCCACCTGCCGGCGGCGCTGCTCGTCGATGAAGGCGTTGTGCAGCACCGTCATCATCCAGGTGCGCAGATTGGTGTTCGGCCGGAGCGAGCCCTGCATCTCCAGGGCCCGCACCAGCGTGTCGTGCACGAGGTCATCGGCCCGCAGCGTGTCGCGGGTGAGCGACCGCGCGTAGCGCCGCAGGGGCACCAGCAGATCGAGGAGGTCCGGGCGCTTGTTCTTGTCCGATGCCATGATGTGTGAACGTGGGGCTCGCGCGTTTAATCCCGCCTGCCGGCCCGGCGTCGCGGTCAGGCCTGGTCGAGGGTGGCGGCGATCCCCGAGATCACCCGCGGATCGGTCGGCTCGACCTGCGTGGCGAAGGCCGCCGCGAGGGTGCCGTCGCGGGCGATCAGGTACTTGTGGAAGTTCCAGCGCGGCGTCTCGGCGGGGCGCTCGGCCGCCGCCCAGCGGTAGAACGGGTGGGCGCCCGGCATCTTCACCCGGGTCTTGGCCGTGAGCGGGAAGGTGACGCCGTGATTCCTCCGCGCCGCCTCCGCGATGGCCGGGCCGTCCAGGGGTTCCTGGTTGCCGAAATCCGGTGACGGGACGCCCAGCACGATGAGCCCGCGATCGCCGAACCGCGTCCAGAGCGTCTGCAGCCCGGTGAGCTGCCCGGCATAGCCGCAGGCTGTCGCGGTGTTGACCACGAGAATCGGCTTCCCCGCGTAGGCGGAGAGCGGCATCGGCGCGGCCTCCGGGGTCTCGAAGGCGAAATCCGTGGCCCGCGCGGTCCCGGAGGGCTGCTCCGCGGCGCGGGCGCCGCCGGCGAGACCGGCACCGATCAGGATCAGGGCCTCGCGGCGCAGCAGCGTCATGGCGGTGACCTCTTCGCGACCTCGTCGCGCCACTGGGCGCGCGATTTTCCGCGCGGCAACGCGCCCGACCCGCCACGGTTTCATGCGCCGCGACGGTCGTTTCGACGCAGGCTCGACCGCCGGCGGATCGGAAGGCCGACGGGCGGCCTCAACCGGTCCGGACCGTGTCGAGGAAGCGGCCCACTTCCGCGTCGAGCTGTTGAGCCTGCCCCAGCAGCCCGGACGCCGCCTCGAGCACCTGTGCGGCGGCGCTCCCGGCCCCCTCCGCCGAGCGGGCCACGGCCGTGATGTTGTTGGTGACGGCTCCGGTCCCGAGTGCCGCCTGCCCGACGTTCCGGACGATCTCCTGGGTCGCTGAGCCCTGCTCCTCGACCGCCGCGGCAATCCCGCTCGACACTGCACTGATCTCGTTGATGCGGCTGACGACCCGCGTGATCGCGTCGGAGGCGTCCCCGGTCCAGGACTGGATCTCGCCGACCTGTCGGGCGACCTCCTCGGTGGCTCTCGCCGTCTGCTCGGCCAGTTCCTTGACCTCGCTCGCGACCACCGCGAAGCCGCGACCCGCCGCGCCGGCGCGGGCCGCCTCGATCGTGGCGTTGAGGGCCAGCAGGTTGGTCTGGCCGGCGATGCCCGAGATGAGGCCGACCACGTCGCCGATCCGCGTCGCGCTCTCCCGCAGGCTGCGCATCAGGTCCGCGGATCGTCCGGCCTCCGCGACGGCCGTGTCGGCGAAGCCGGCCGCCGTCTGCACCTGACGGCCGATCTCGTGAATGGTCGTGCCGAGTTCCTCGGCGGCGGCGGCCACCGTGCTGACATTCGTGGCCGCCTGCTCGGCCGCCGCCGCGACCGTCGTCGACTGGTCGGCCGTCTCGGACGCGGCGAAGCTCATGCGCGCGGCCGTGGATTCGAGTTCGCTCGCCGCCGACGAGACGGCCCGCACCACGCCGCCGACCGCCGCCTGGAAGCCGTCGGCCATCTCGACCATCGCGGCCTTGCGTTGCGCATCGAGGGCGGTACGGGCCTGCGCAGCCTCGGCTTCGAGGGTCGCGGCTCGGACGAGGCCGTCGCGGAAGACCCGGACCGCATCGGCCATGGCGCCGATCTCGTCATCGCGGCCGACTCCGGGCACTTCGGTCCGGAGATCGTTCGCCGCCATCCGGGTCATCGCCGCCGTGATGGCGCGGACCGGCTTGGCGATGCCGATCTGCAGGAGCGCCAGACCGATCAGCCCGATGCCGGCCATCAGGCCGAGGCCGATCAGGCTCGCCGAACGCGTCGCCGCGATGGCCGCCGCCGCGGCCTGAGCCCGGCCGTTCATCAGCGCGCGCTCCGTGTCGGCGATCTCGGCCGTCTTGGCGCGGATCTCGTCCATGATCGCCTTGCCGACGCCCGAGATCATGATCCGGCGCGCCTCTTCCCGCGTCGCGGCATCGCGCATCAGGGCGATCTCGCGATCCGCGAACGCGCTGCCCCAGCGCTCAGCCAGGGACTTCAGGTCCGCCAAGCGTGCCTGCTGCGCGGGGTTGTCCGCCACCAGCCGCCGCATCTCCGACCAGGCCGCCGCGAAGGCCTCACGTCCGGCCGTCTCGGGTTCGAGGAAGCGCGGCTCCGCGGCGATCAGGTAGCCGCGCAGGCCGGTCTCCCGATTCACCATCGCGAGGCTCATCCGCTCGACCTGTTCCAGCACCGCCTGCGTGTGCTCGATCCGGTCCTGGGCCTCCCGGATGTCACCGATGTTCCGCAAGGTTATGCCGGCCACGACCAATGTAACGATGAGCATCGCGCCCATGACAAGGGCGATCTTGATGCTGATCCTGTAGTCGGACATACGAAATGACATGTCTCGGGCTCTCCCCGCGGTGAGTGAGTCGCCGCCTCATCAACCGCGCTCTGCCCGTAGACGCTTCATCGTCGCTTATGAAGAGAATTTTTATTAACTCGAAGCCCGACCAAGATACATCTACGCAAGCTCCTGTCCTTCCACCGAACGGCAGGCCGACAATCTACCAGATCTGACAATATTTGACAGATCTCGACAGAAAAATATATTGAGATCAATTATCCGTACGCGGCCCGAAGGGCCCATCACTGATACGCCTGCTGAAGGTCGACCGTGCAATCCCGGCCGATCCGCTCGTAGTTCTCGGCGAGCCAAGCCTGCGCGGCGGCGCGGCCCTTGTCGCGCAGGCGCTTGAACACGGTCCAGCGCGCGTCGAGCTTGGAGGCGGCGTTGTAATCCTCGAGGGCGTCGGTGCCGTCGATCCGGTGCACGAGGACCCGGCGGTACTGGCCCTGGCCGAGGGTGCCCTCCTCGATCAGCCCGTCCAGGAAGTCGATCGCCCGCAATTCGCGCATCAGATTCGCGTTGAACGTGATCTCGTTGAGCCGGTCGCGGATCTCGGCCTCCGTGCGCGGAGTCTCGCGCCGCTCCACGGGGTTGATCTGCACGAGCAGGATGTCGCGGGTCTGGGCGCCGCGGTGCAGGGGGTAGAGCGGCGGGTTGCCGAGGTAGCCGCCGTCCCAGTAGGGCACGCCGTCGATCTCCACCGCCTGGAAGACCGTGGGCAGGCAGGCCGAGGCCATCAGATGGTCGACGGTCAGGCGCTCGCGCTCGAACACCGCCAGCTTGCCGGTCCAGACGTTGGTCGCCGAGACGAACAGGCCCGCCGTGTCGGCCTCGCGGAGGCGGTCGAAATCGACCTGCTCGGCGAGCGCCTTGCGCAGCGGATTGATGTTGAGCGGGTTCGACACGTAGGGGCTCGGCGCCAGCATCTTGGCCCAGAACTCGGCCACCGGGTTGCCCTTCCACAGGCTGAACAGGCCGCTCACGAGGTTGCGCTGGGCCGGCCCCAGGTCGCCGTCGAGGCTGACCTCGCGCCAGAATCGCTCCAGACCCTCGCGGGCCCCGTCCGGGCCGCCCTTCAGCCAGCCATCCACCAGGACGACGGCGTTCATCGCCCCGGCGCTCGCCCCCGTCACCGCCTCGAAGCCGAGGCGGCCGTCCTCGATGAGCGCGTCGAGCACGCCCCAGGTGAAGGCGCCGTGCGCGCCGCCGCCCTGGAGGGCGAGCGCCACCGGCTTCTCGAACTTGGGCCCGGCGAGCGCGGGGCCCGGCACCTGCGCCGGCTGCGCCTCGATCGCGTCGGTGACGGGCGATTCGGGAACGGCGGTGGCGGGGTTGTGCGGCTCGGCGCCACCGAATTGCTCGCTCATGTCGGCCTCCTGATCCACCACACAGATGGGATGCTGCGATGCAGCATCAACCGTGCGACGGGATCGCGGCGGGGTGTCCGCCCCGCGCCGGCACCTGTCCCGGCCTGAGCGAATCGGCAACAGAGTCCGACGAAAACCGGCTGGCGACGGCGGCGGGTGCCTCCGGGACGTGCAGGAAACTCGACATCCGCGCCCGGATACGACATGACAGCCGCGATGCTGTCCTGCGCGATGCTGCCCCGCGCGGCGCCGGGTTGACGCGGCGCCGGGTCGTCCGCAGCTAACCCGCGGCAGCCCCGAAGTTCCGGCGAGGCGTGTCCCCGGGACCGGCCCGGCAGCCGTCACGGCTCCGGCACCCGCGAGGCGCGCCCGCGAAAGTCCACGATGGAAGTCATGGAAGCCACCCGTTCCGAGAACCCCGCCGACAACCCGCTGGCCGGCGGCGGACCGGAGATCGCCGGCCCCGCCCCGCGCCACCGCACCGTCGGCGTCACGGTCGGCGAGGGCGAGGGCGCGGTCACCGTCGGCGGCGGCGCCCCGATCGTCGTCCAGTCGATGACCAACACCGACACGGCCGACATCGACGCCACCGTGGCGCAGGTCGCCCAGCTCGCCCGGGTCGGCTCTGAGCTCGTGCGCATCACGGTCGACCGCGACGAGGCGGCGGCCGCGGTGCCGAAGATCCGCGAGCGCCTCGACCGGATCGGCGTCCACGTGCCGCTGGTGGGCGACTTCCACTACATCGGCCACAAGCTGCTCGCCGACCATCCGGCCTGCGCGGAGGCGCTGGCCAAGTACCGGATCAACCCCGGCAACGTCGGCTTCAAGGACAAGAAGGACACGCAGTTCTCGGCGATCATCGAGCAGGCGATCAAGCACAACAAGACCGTGCGGATCGGCGCCAACTGGGGCTCGCTGGACGGCGAGCTGCTCACTCACCTGATGGACGAGAACGCCAAGGCGGCGCGGCCGATCGACGCCCGGGCGGTGATGCGCGAGGCGATGGTCCGCTCGGCGATCAGCTCGGCCGACCGCGCCGTGGAGCTCGGCCTGCCGCAGAACAAGATCATCCTCTCGGCCAAGGTCTCGGCGGTGCAGGACCTGATCGCCGTCTACCGCGAGGTGGCGCGCCGCTCGGACTACGCCATCCATCTCGGCCTCACCGAGGCCGGCATGGGATCGAAGGGTCTCGTGGCCGCCTCGGCCGCCATCGGCGTGCTGCTCCAAGAGGGGATCGGCGACACGATCCGGTACTCGCTGACCCCCGAGCCCGGCGGCGACCGGACCGTCGAGGTCAAGGCGAGCCAGGAACTCCTGCAGACCATGGGGTTCCGCACCTTCGTGCCGATGGTGGCGGCCTGCCCGGGTTGCGGCCGCACGACCTCGACCACGTTCCAGGAACTCGCCCGCGATATCCAGAACTGGATCGTCACCTCCATGCCGGAGTGGAAGAAGACCTATCCGGGCGTCGAGGGGCTGAACGTGGCCGTGATGGGCTGCATCGTGAACGGCCCGGGCGAATCGAAGCACGCCGATATCGGCATCTCGCTGCCCGGCACCGGCGAGACCCCGACCGCGCCGGTCTTCATCGACGGCAAGAAGGCGATGACGCTCCGCGGCCCGACGCTGGCCAAGGACTTCGAGACGATCGTGATCGACTACATCGAGCGCCGATTCGGCCAGGGCGGGAACCGCACCGCCGCCGAGTGACGGGCGGGCCGACGCGCAGGTCCCGCGAGACGGAGACCGCGTCGCCTCCCGCCGTCGCTCCGGGGCGCCGCGCGTCCCGTTAACGTCGGCGGGGCGGCCCGCCGTGCCGAGACCCAGCTCCGCGTTCTTCGCGGGTGCACACGGTTTCCGGGCGCACGAGGGCATGATAGCAAGGCCGCACGATCCCGCGAGCGGTCGGCCCGGTGGCCGGCCCGCACGGTTCGGCGGAGTCTTCGCGTTTTCTGCCCGGCCCCGACTGGCCCCTGAGCCGAACCGCGAAGCGCCGGCCACGCCCGAGCTTCCGACATCCGCATGAGCCAAACCTTCGCACCCGGCGTAGCCCCCCAGCCCGCGCCCGCAGCCCCCGACGCCGCGCGCGCGGCCGCCCAGGCCGCCGACGAGACCGGCGCCCTGGCGCCGACGCACGGGCCGGCCACCGCCGGCAGCCTCGACGCCCCCGAGAAGGCCGAGACCCAGCACGGCCATGCTGGGTTCTGGACGCTGCTGGTCGGCTCCGTCGGCGTCGTCTACGGCGATATCGGCACCAGCCCGCTCTACGCGTTCCGCGAGGCGCTGGTCCCGGCCCGGACCGACGGCATCCTGCTGCCAGAAGAGGTGATCGGCACCGTGTCGCTGATCCTCTGGGCCCTCTTCATGATCGTGACGGTCAAGTACGTCGCGATCCTGCTGCGCATGGACAACAACGGCGAGGGCGGCATCCTCTCGCTGATGGCGCTGGCCCGGAAGGCGCTCGGCGGCTCGCGCATCGTGTTCATGCTGGGGCTCCTCGGCGCCTCGCTGTTCTACGGCGACGCGGTGATCACGCCGGCGATCTCGGTCCTCTCGGCGGTGGAGGGCCTGAAGCTCGTCACGCCCGCCCTCGACGAGTACGTCCTGCCGATCACCGTGGTGATCATCGTCGCGCTGTTCCTCGTGCAGAACCGCGGGACCGGGAAGGTGGCGGCCTTCTTCGGGCCGGTGACCGTCGTGTGGTTCCTCGCCATGGCGCTCGCGGCGCTGCCGCACATCACCCTGCACCCGGAGGTGTTCCGCGCGCTCAATCCCTGGCACGCCGTGCACTACCTGCTCGGCCACGGCAGCGGCGCGCTGATCGCCCTGGGGGCGGTGTTCCTGGCGGTGACCGGGGCCGAGGCCCTGTTCGCCGATCTCGGCCATTTCGGCCGCAAGCCGATCCAGGTGGCCTGGATCTGCCTCGTCTTCCCGGCGCTCGCCCTCAACTATCTCGGGCAGGCGGCCCTGGTGCTGGAGAAGCCAGACACGGCCGATCCGTTCTTCCAGCTCGTGCCCGCCTGGGGCCTGCTGCCGATGGTGGTGCTCGCCACGATCGCCACCGTGGTGGCGAGCCAGGCGGTGATCACCGGCGCCTTCTCGCTGTCCCGGCAGGCGATCCAGCTCGGCCTGCTGCCGCGGCTGGAGATCCGCCACACCTCCGAGTCGCATGCCGGCCAGATCTACCTGCCGCAGATCAACGCCCTCCTGATGTTCGGCGTGGTGCTGCTCGCCGTGCTGTTCAAGACCTCGTCGTCGCTGGCCTCGGCCTACGGCATCGCGGTGACCGGCACGATGCTGCTCACCGCCTCGCTGACCTTCCTGGTGATGTGGCGCATGTGGAAGTGGTCGCCGGTCGCGGCGGCCGCCGTGATGCTGCCCTTCATCGTCCTCGAGTTCCTGTTCCTGCTCTCCAACCTGATCAAGGTCGTGGAGGGCGGCTACGTACCCCTGCTGCTCGCGGGCGGCCTCATCATCCTGATGTGGACCTGGGTGCGCGGAGTGACGATCCTGTTCAACAAGACCCGCAAGACCGACGTGCCGCTGGTCGAGCTGGTCGGCATGCTGGAGAAGAGCCCGCCCCACCACGTGCGCGGCACCGCGGTGTTCCTGACGAGCGATCCCGAGATCGCCCCGGCGGCGCTCCTGCACAACCTCAAGCACAACAAGGTGCTGCACGAGAAGAACGTGATCCTCACCGTCGAGACGGTGGACACGCCGCGCTCGAACGAGGCCGACAAGGTGCGGATCGAGCCGGTGGGCCCGCATTTCTACAAGGTCGTGATGAAATTCGGCTACATGGAGACGCCGAACATCCCGAAGACGCTGGTGCTGCTGCGCCGCCAGGGCTTCAAGTTCGACATCATGGCGACGTCGTTCTTCCTGTCGCGCCGCTCGATCCGGCCGGCGGCGCATTCCGGCATGCCGCTCTGGCAGGACCGGATCTTCATCACCCTCGCCAAGAACGCCAACGACGCGACGGACTTCTTCCAGATCCCGACCGGGCGCGTGGTGGAGGTCGGGACGCAGGTGACGGTCTGAGGGCCGCACGCTGGTGTAGATCGGCGGAAGAGCTTATCTACATCGTGCCCGAGGGCCGACCGCATGCCGATCAACGTCAACAATCCCGAGGCCGACGCGCTGACACGCCGGTTCGCCGCCCTGGTGGGAGTCGGCATCACCGAGGCGATCGTCATCGCCATGCGCGAGGCGATCGAGCGCCGCCACCGGGAGGAGTCCCCGCGGGAGACCGCCGCACGGGTGCGCCAGAAGCACGGGGTTGCGCTCAGCGAGACCGCCCGCGTGCCTCTCGCGCGGGACGCGTATGACGCGATGTGGGAAAGCGCCTGATGTTCGTGGATGCGTCCGCGATCGTGGCCCTGCTCGCCGACGAGCCCGAGGCCGAGCGGATCTCCACGGCGCTCGCCTCGGCACGCCAGTGCAGAACGTCGCCCGTTGCCGTCCTCGAAACGGTGCTGGCCCTCGCGCGGCCCGACAAGTTCGACATGACGGTCGAGGCGGTCGGGCCGATCGTCCTCGAATTTCTGGAAGCCAGGGGCATCGAGATCTGCGACCTGCCGCCGGCCGTCGAGACGACGGCGCTCGCCCTGTCCGCCGCGCATCGATACCGGGCCGGCCGCCACGGCCTCAACCTCGGCGATTGTCTCCACTACGCGGCGGCACGGTTCTACCGCACGCCGATCCTGGCCACGGCCGACGAGTTCCGCAGGACGGATCTGGAGACCGTGCCGTGACGGTCTGCGACCGACGTGCCTCGGTTGCATCCGGAATGGGTCAGTGCCAGGGGCTCTGAGTTGGACGCGAAACGCCGTCCTCGCGAGCGAAACGCCTGAGGATCGACACGCTATGTCGGGGCGTAACGATGCGTTCGCGCTTCGAACCAACCGCGGCCACGGCGCGCGGCTGACCGGGCTGCCGGCCTGAATCGACCCGCCCGCGCCTCCGCATCGATGGTCGCCCATGTGCGCCGCCGCACGCGGCATGCCCGGGGCGCAGAGGCTCGGGGATGACCGGCCGCGTCCCCGCGTTGCGCCGACCCCGCCGCGTGCCTTAGAATATTTATTATTCTGAGCTTGAGCGTTCGCCCCGCGGCCTGTCCGCACCGGGGAACGTGAGCCGGCTAAGCCGGCCGAGGCCCCCGGCCCGGCTCGGACCCGACTGATCGCCGCTCCGGCGCCGCCAGACAGGACGCAACGATGATCAAACTCACCGTGAACGGGGCTGCGCGCAGCTTCGACGGCGACCCCGACATGCCGCTGCTGTGGTACCTGCGGGACGAGCTCGGGCTCACCGGCACCAAGTTCGGCTGCGGCGTGTCGCTCTGCGGGGCCTGCACCATCCATCTCGGCGGCGCGGCGACCCGCGCCTGCATCACGCCGGTCTCGGCGGCCGCCGGCCAGGAGGTCGTGACCATTGAGGGTCTGTCGCCGGACGGCAACCATCCCGTGCAGGTGGCGTGGCGCGACCAGAACGTCGCCCAGTGCGGCTTCTGCCAGTGCGGCCAGATCATGCAGGCGGCCGCCCTCCTCAAGGACACGCCGAAGCCCACCGACGACGACATCGACACCACGATGAGCGGCAACATCTGCCGCTGCGGCACCTACCCGCGCATCCGCGCCGCGATCCATCAGGCCGCCGGCCAGACTGCGCCCGCCAGTATGGGAGAGCGCCTGTGATCCACGACGCCAAGCTCACCGCTGAGCGCGCCGCCGGCACCACGCCGGCCCTCGACAATGTCAGCCGCCGCGGCATCCTCGGCGGCGCCGGCGCCCTGGTTCTGGCCCTCTCGCTGCGCCCGGCCCGGGCCGACGAGACCCAGACCAAGGAGCAGAAGGAGCAGAAGTTCGGCGCCGACGGCATGCCGCACGGCTGGCGCGACGACCCGAAGGTCTTCGTCGCCATCGCGCCGGACGGCACCGTCACGGTGACCAACCACCGCTCCGACATGGGCCAGGGCATCCGCACCTCTGTGGCCTTCACGGTCGCCGACGAGCTGGAGGCCGACTGGGCGAAGGTGAAGGTCGTCCAGGCCTGGGGCGACGAGAGCCGCTTCGGCAACCAGGACACGGACGGTTCGCGCTCGACCCGCCACTTCTTCCAGCACTTCCGCCACGCCGGCGCCGCCGCGCGGCTGATGCTGATCCAGGCGGCGGCCAAGCAGTGGGGCGTGCCGGCCTCCGAGGTGACGGCCGTCAACCACACGCTGACCCACGCCAAGTCGGGCCGCACCCTCGGCTACGGCGCGGTCGCCAAGGCCGCCGCCGAGCTGCCGGTGCCCACCGACGTCAAGCTGAAGGATCCCAAGGACTTCCGCTACATCGGCACCGGCAAGGTCGGTCTGATCGACAACTTCGACATCACCACCGGCAAGGCGGTCTACGGCCTCGACACCAAGCTCGACGGGATGCTGTACGCGGTCGTCGCGCGCCCGGCCGTCTACGGCGGCACGGTGAAGTCCTTCGACGACAGCGAGGCCAAGAAGGTCCCGGGCGTCGTGAAGATCCTCAAGATCGACGCCACCCCGATCCCCTCGGAGTTCATGCCGCTCGGCGGCGTCGCCGTGGTGGCCAAGAACACCTGGGCGGCCCTGAAGGCCCGGGACGCGCTCAAGATCACCTGGGACGACGGCCCGAACGCCGGCTACGATACCGACGCGTTCCGCAAGGAGCTGGAGGCCGCCGCGCGCAAGCCCGGCAAGGTCGTGCGCACGCAGGGCGACGTCGACGGCGCCATGGCCAAGGCCAAGACCAAGGTCCAGGCCGAGTACTTCGTGCCGCACCTCGCCCAGGCCCCCATGGAGCCCCCGGCTGCGGTAGCCCGGGTGAAGGACGGGTTCTGCGAGGCCTGGGCCTGCGTCCAGGGTCCGCAGGCCGCCAACGACCGCCTGATGAAGGCGCTCAAGCTGCCCGACGACAAGGTCAAGGTGAACGTCACGCTGCTCGGCGGTGGGTTCGGGCGCAAGTCGAAGCCCGATTACGTGGTCGAGGCGGCGCTCTGCTCGCAGGCCGTCGACGGCGCGCCGGTGAAGCTGGCCTGGACCCGCGAGGACGACCTCCACCACGGCTTCTACCACACGATCTCGGTGGAGCGGCTGGAGGCCGGCCTCGACGACAAGGGTATGCCGGTGGCGTGGCTGCACCGCTCGGTGGCGCCGACGATCGGCTCGATCTTCGCGCCCGACCCGAAGCACGAGCTGCCGTTCGAGCTCGGGATGGGGCTGGTCAACACGCCGCTCGACATCCCGAACATGCGGCTGGAGAACCCCGAGGCCGTCGCGCATGCCCGCATCGGCTGGTTCCGCTCGGTGTCGAACATCCCGCACGCCTTCGCGATCCAGTCCTTCGTGTCGGAGCTGGCGTACGCCGCCGGCCGCGAGCCGAAGGAGTACCTGCTCGCGCTCATCGGACCCGATCGCAAGATCAGCCCGACCGAGATCGGCGACGTCTGGAACTACGGCGAGGACCCGAAGCGCTACCCGATCGAGACCGGCCGCCTGCGCGGCGTGATCGAGGCGGCCGCCAAGGGCGCGGGCTGGGGTCGCCAGATGCCCAAGGGCACCGGCCTCGGCATCGCCGGCCACTACAGCTTCGTCACCTACACGGCGGTGGCGGCCGAGGTGGAGGTCGACGACAAGGGCCAGGTCCAGGTGAAGGCGATCGACATCGCGGTCGATTGCGGCCCGCAGGTCAACCCGGAGCGCATCCGCTCGCAGATGGAGGGCGCCGTGGTCATGGGGATGGGGCTCGCCCTCACCTCCGAGATCACCTTCAAGCAGGGCCGGGCGGTCCAGAACAACTTCGACGGCTACGAGGTCCTCCGGATCGACGCCGCCCCGAAGGCGGTCCGCGTGCACTTGGTGCCCAGCGGCCGCTGGGACGGTCCCCTCGGCGGCGTCGGCGAGCCCGGCGTGCCGCCGGTGGCGCCGGCCATCGCCAACGCGATCTTCGCGGCCACCGGCCGGCGGGTCCGGCAATTGCCGATTCGCGATCAGCTGAGCGCCTGAACCGTCACCCGTCGCGAGGCGTTGGGGCCGTGGGGAAACCCGCGGCCCCATTCTCTTGGAAAGTACTCGACCCGATGATGCGTCCCGCCCTGACGGCCTGCCTGACCCTGATCCTGACGGCGGCCCCCGCCCTCGCCTCGCCCTGCGGCGACCGGATCGAGGGCGTCTCCAAGCGGGTCCAGTCCGAGCTGACCCAGTCGATCTCCGCCTCGACCAGCGGCCAGGGTAACGCCGCCAAGCGCGGCGGCGAGGGTGTCACCGGGACGGAGGGCCAACGGGCGAACGAGTCGCCGCAGGCGCCGCCGGAGAAGTCGGCCCAGGCCGGCCAGGGCGCGGACGCCGCCCAGCAGGCGAAGGTCGCCCTGGAAGAGGCGCGCACGGCGGATCAGAAAGGCGACGCGCAGGCGTGCGAGGCGGCGCTCACCCGCGCCGAGCAGCAGCTGAAGAAGGCACCCTGAGGGCTGATACGCTTCCCGGTTATCCACTTCTGTCCCACCGTCTTTGCGAGCGGAGCGAAGCAACCCAGGGTCACGCCAAGCCTTCCGAGGTCGCGCTGCCCTGGGTCCCTTCGTTCATGATGACGGAGCGCGTCATACCCCAGCCTCCGTCAGGCCCGAGCCGGCCCGTCACGGTTGGCTCAGGGCCGGCCGCGAGGGCGATTCGATCCGCGTGACGTACGTCCGGGGAGAGCCCCGTCACCGGCCCAGCGCGCTGATCTCGATCACGAATTTCCGCCGCAGCGCCCGCGAGAAGTCGCCGTAGCCGGCGGCCGCCAGCAGGAAGGCGCCCGGGCCTCCGATGACGTGGGCGCGGTACCACTGCTCCAGGCTCGTGCGCGCCGGCGGCAGTGGGGTCGGGAGCAGGCCGTAGCCGGGCGCCCGGTAGGCCCCGGCCCCGACCACGTCGTTTTCGCCCGGCACCAGGATCGGCAGGCCGTTGACCGTCGCGCCGGTGTCGAGCAGTGACCGGTGCGCCTCCGCGAGGGTGTCGGCGTCGGTGCAGTTGTCGATCCCGTCGCCGGAGACGTCGACCACCACGCGCTCGGCCGGGACCGGCAGCGCCGGGAGCACGGCGGCGGTCACCGTGCGGAACATCTGGCCGAGGCAGGTGAACTCGCCCGCCTGACGCGGGGTGGCTCGGACCAGCGCGGCGGCGGCGGCCGCGTCGGCCCGGCCGGCGATCCGCCGCCAGCCGACCGCGAGGGTCGCCCGGTCGGCCCAGGTCACCATCGCGAACAGGATCCCGCCCGGGTTGCCGGTGATCGCGCCGAGGACCGACGGGTCCTCCAGGGCCTCGGCGATGCCCTCCATCTGCAGCCGGAAGCGCGCGTCGTCGACGGATTGCGACACGTCCACGGAGACGACCAGCGCGGTGGCGACGCTCTCGGGCGCGGCCTGAACGGGCTCGGGTGTGGCGGACGCGAGCCCGAGGAGCAGGAGGCCGGCGCCCCGCAGCACGCCGCGGCGGATCCGTCGCGAACCCGTCCGCATCATCGGCCTCGGCGCTCCCGGAAGGCGCGGCCCTGCGGCCGCCGCGCATCCGTTAGGCCACGTTTCGGCGTCGCGCGAAACCGGCCTTTCGGGGGGCCCGCCGCGCGGACCCACCCGTCGGACCGACGCGCCGCGGGGCAGGCCCGGATGCGCGTCGGCAGGGTGTGGTTCGGGCGCGAAGCCCGGCCCCGGTGAGGAAGGTTTGCTCCGGCGGCGGTGGCCCGCTCATCTCGGAGGTTGCTCGTCCTCCGGCCCCGTCCCTGGGCCGGCCGCGGGGTCGTCGAGGGCGGCCTCGGCCGCCCCGGAAGCTGCCTCAGGCCGCAGCGGCGGCGAGGGCGTGCGGGTTGCCGTTCAGGCCGGCGCAGAGATCGTCGATCTCGGCGAGGTCCAGCGCCTCGCCGGCCCGGCCGGCGATGGTGTCGATCAGATGATCCTGACGGGGGTCGAACGGATGACCCTGCATCCGGTAGAACTGGTAATAGCGCAGTGCCGCCAGGACGGTGTCACGCTCGCGGTCGGTTACGGTGAAGTGCTGCATGGGTAGTTGCTTCCCCTTGTGGCTTCAACGAACGCTCGGGTAGGCCGCGACGCCGATCCCGAGCTTGACTGTTGTAACCCGTGGGCAACTGCCCGACCAGTTCTTGACAGCTCGCGCCGATGTGATTCGCGTCATTTAAGATTTTGATCCTGGCCCGGTCCGGCGGATCACGGGCCGAGAAACCCCGCTCGCGCAACAGGTTGGCGAGCCCGACGGCGAACGCCGCGTGGTCGACCCCGTCCGCGGCCGGTCCCGAATCCCCGCCGCCGGCCGGTCGCCCCGCTAGAGGCCGAGCTCGTCGAGGTAGCACGGCAGCGCGACGCTCGCCGGCCCGTAGCGGGTCGCGTCGAAGGCGTCGGCGTTGTCGGACGGCTCCAGGTTGACCTCGCAGGTCGGGATACCGAGGGCGCGGGCCTGCCGCACGTAACCGGCCGCCGGGTAGACCGCCCCCGACGTGCCCACGGCCACGAACAGGTCGGCCTCGGAGAGCGCCGCCTCGATCGCGTCGCGGTGCATCGGCATCTCGCCGAACCAGACCACGTCCGGCCGCAGCCGGCCCGGAGTGCCGCAGGTGGGGCAGCTGTCCGCCCGGCTCAGGTCGGCGCGCCACGGGATGACCGCGCCGCAGGCGCAGCAGCGCGCCTTGAGCAACTCGCCGTGCATGTGGGTGACCGCGCGCGAGCCGGCCCGCTCGTGCAGGTCGTCGACGTTCTGGGTGCACAGGAACAGCCGCCCGCCCCGGTCGGCGCTCCGCGCCTCGGCCCGCGCCAGAGCGAAGTGCGCGGCGTTCGGCTGGGCCGCGACCACGCCGCGGCGGCGATGGTCGTAGAAGTCGAGCACCGTGTCGGGATCGGCCGCGTAGGCCTCCGGTGTGGCGAGCTTCATCGGGTCGAACCGCGCCCAGATCCCGCCGCGGTCGCGGAACGTGCCGAGCCCGCTCTCGGCCGAGACGCCGGCCCCGGTCAGCACGAAGATCGTCTTGGGATGGTCGCTCACGCGCGGCTCCTGTTCGCCCGAGAATGGCCGGATATGTCCGCTCGTTGGCGGTACGGTTTCTTTCCCTTCGAGTCTGCCGGTGAATGCTGCGGCTCGCTTCACCGAACGGGAGACTTGAAATGTCCGATGTTGCGCTGCTGGTCATCGATGTCCAGGAATCCTTTCGGCACAGGCCCTTCTGGAACGACGCCGATGTCCCGCCCTTCACCGCGCGCCTGCAGGCGCTCATCGACGGCGCCGCCGCGCGGCGGATCCCGGTCCTGCAGGTGTTCCACGTGGCCGAGAGCGGACCGTTCGCCATCGCCTCCGGCCAAGTCCGCACCCTCGAGCCGATCGTGATCGCGCCGACGGCCACGTTCCACAAGCGTCGGCACAGCGCCCTGGTCGATAGCGGCCTGTCGGGCTGGCTGACGCAGCACGGCATCCGCCGGCTGATCGTGTCGGGCATCCGGACCGAGCAGTGCTGCGAGACCACGGCCCGCCACGCCTCCGACAGCGGCTGGCAGGTCGACTACGTGACCGAGGCCACCCTGACCTTCGCCATGACCCACCCGGACGGCCGTCGCTTCGGCGCGGACGAGATCAAGGCCCGCACCGAGCTGGTGCTGACCGACCGGTTCGCCCGGATCGCCACCGTGGATCAGGCGCTGGCCGGCCCGGACCTGCCGGTCGCCGCGTGAGCGGGGCGGCGCGGCACATCCCGGTCCTGGTGGTCCTGCCGCCGCGCGCGCTGCTGCTCGACCTCGCCGGCCCGCTGGAGGTGCTGCGGATCGCCGGCACCGTCCAGGACCGGGTCGGCTTCGCGGTGGCGTACGCGGCGCCGCGGGCGCTCACCCGCTGCTCGATCGGGCTCGACCTGGGCGGTGCCGGACCGTTGCCGGAGACGGTGGCCGACGGGACGGTCGTGCTCCTGCCGGGCTCCGCCACGCAGGTGCTCGGCGACGGGCCGGCCGGAGCGGCCGACGCCGACGCGGAGGCCGAGATCGTCGCGTGGCTGCGCGGCGCGGTCCGGCCGGGCCACATCGTGGCGACCGTCTGCGAGGGCGCGCTGCTCGCGGCGCGGGCCGGGCTCCTCGACGGCTACGCCTGCACCACCCACCATGCCAGCTGCGACCGGCTGAGGGCGGCGGCCCCCGAGGCCCGAGTCCTGGACAACCGCCTGTTCGTGCAGGACCGCGACCGGTTCAGCAGCGCCGGCGTCACGGCCGGCATCGACCTGATGCTGCACCTCGTAGCGGAGTGGGCAGGCCCGGCGACGGCGGTCGCCGTCGCGCGGACGCTCGTCGTGTACATGCGGCGCGGGCCCGACGATCCCCAGCTCTCGCCCTGGCTCGAGGGGCGCAGCCATCTGCACCCGGCGGTCCACCGGGCCCAGGACGCGATCGCCGCCGACCCGGCCCGGGACTGGTCGCCGGCGCTGCTCGGCCGGGTCGCGGGCGCGAGCCCGCGCAACCTCGCGCGGCTGTTCCGGCTCCACGCCGGCATGACCGTGACGGACGCGGTCAACCGGTCCCGCGTCGCGCTGGCCCGGGATCTGATCGCGCAGAGCGACCTCGGCCTGGAGCGGGTCGCCGAGCGCGCCGGCTTCGGCTCCGCCCGGCACATGCGCCGCGTCTGGCGGCAGTTCCACGCAGCGGCGCCGTCGCGCCTGCGTGCCGGACCCGCGGACGGGGCGTCCGCGCCGGTCCGACCGAGGCACCCCGCTAGACACCTGTCCTTGCGAGCGGAGCGAAGCAATCCAGGGTAGCGCTCCGCTTTCCGGTGTCGCGCGCCCCTGGGTCACTTCGCTGCGCTCGTGATGACGGGAGAGCGACGACGGCCGAAGGCTTCGGCTGGAACCGCGTGCGTCAGGCCGTGCCGCTCGCGGCCCGCTGGACCCGAACAGCAGCCTGTGACGTCCTGCCGTGCCGAACCGGTCAGCCCGAATCGGCGCGGACCGTGCATCGGCCCGGCGCGCCCGCTGGCGCGGAGGAGTGAGCGGCATGCCCGAATTCGACCTTGCCATCCGGGGCGGCACGGTGGTCACGGCGAGCGACACGGTCCGGGCCGATATCGGCGTGCGCGGCGGCCGGATCGTCGCGGTGGCCGAGGGCATCGCCGACGCCGCCCGGGTGATCGACGCCTCCGGCCTGCTGGTCCTGCCCGGCGGCATCGACAGCCACGTCCACATCGCCCAGGATTCCGGCCCCGGCATCGTCATGGCCGACGACTTCGCCAGCGCCACCCGGGCGGCGGCGGCCGGCGGCACCACCTGCGTGATGCCCTTCGCGCTCCAGCCCCGGGGCGCCTCGCTGCGCGGCGCCGTCGACGCCTACCGGGCCAGCGCCGAGGGCCAGTGCCACGTCGACGTGGCGATCCACATGATTATCTCGGACCCGACCGAGGCGGTGCTCGGCCAGGAGCTGCCGGCCCTGGTGGCCGACGGCTACACCTCTTTCAAGGTCTTCATGACCTACGACGACCTCGTGCTGAACGACCGCCAGCTCCTCGACGTGTTCCACGTCGCGCGGCGGCAGGGCGCCCGGGTCATGGTCCACGCCGAGGGCTACGACGCGATCCGCTACCTGAGCGAGCGGCTGGAGCGAGCGGGCGAGACCCGGCCCTACGGCCACGCCCTGTCGCGCCCGGAGATCGTCGAGCGGGAGGCGGCCCACCGGGCGATCAGCCACGCGGAGCTGATCGACCTGCCGATCGTCATCGTCCACGTCTCGGGCCGCGAGGCCACCGAGCAGATCGCCTGGGCGCAGGCGCGGGGCCTGAAGATCCGGGCCGAGACCTGCCCGCAATACCTCACCCTCACGGCCGAGGACATGAAGGGTCTCGGCCAGGAGGATCTCATGGCGGGGGCGAAGTACGTCTGCTCGCCGCCGACGCGGGACGTCGAGAGCCAGGAGGCGGTGTGGTCGGGGATCCGCCGCGGGATATTCGACGTGGTCTCATCCGACCATTGCCCGTTCCGCTACGACGACCCGCAGGGCAAGCGGAACCCGCGGGGGAAGACCTCCTTCCGCTGGATCCCGAACGGCATTCCCGGCATCGAGACGCGGCTGCCGGTATTCTTCTCGGAGGGCGTCTCGAAGGGGCGGATCAGCCTCAACCAGTTCGCCGCGCTCACCGCCACGAACCACGCCAAGCTGTACGGGCTCTACCCGCGCAAGGGCTCGATCGCCCCGGGCTTCGACGCCGACCTGACCCTGTGGGACCCGAACCGGCGCGAGACCATCCGCCAGGCGAACCTGCACCACGGCTCCGACTACACGCCCTGGGAAGGCTTCGACGTAACCGGCTGGCCGGTCATGACCATCGCGGGCGGGCAGGTCATCGCCGAGGACGGCCGGGTCCTGTCCGAGCCGGGGCGCGGGCGGGTGCTCGACCGGGCCGTCGATCCGGCCGAGCGGCGGGGCACCTGAGGGCGACGCTGGCCCGCGGCTTGCCTGCAACCTCCGGGGAGAGCACCGCATGGATGTCGAACTGATCGGCCTGACCAAGCGCTACGGCGCGGCCATTGCGGTTGACGGCATCGACCTGAAGGTGCCGTCCGGCGCCTATTGCTGCCTGCTCGGCCCCTCCGGCTGCGGCAAGACCACGACGCTGCGGATGATCGGCGGCCACGAGCGCGCCAGCGCCGGCGACGTGGTGATCGGCCCGAAGGCGGTCGGCGATGCGGCCCCGGCCGCGCGCGGCACCGCCATGATGTTCCAGAGCTACGCGCTGTTCCCGCATCTCGACGCGCGCGACAACGTCGCCTTCAGCCTCAAGATGCGCGGCATCGGCAGGGCGGAGCGCCGCGCCAAGGCGATGGCGATGCTCGACCTCGTGCAGATGAGCCACCTCGCCGAGCGCCTGCCGGCCCAGCTCTCGGGCGGCCAGCAGCAGCGCGTGGCGCTCGCCCGCGCCCTGGTCACCGGCCCGAAGGTGCTGCTGCTCGACGAGCCGCTCTCGGCCCTCGACCCGTTCCTGCGGGTGCGGATGCGGGTGGAGCTGAAGCGGATCCAGACCGAGCTGGGGCTCACCTTCATCCACGTCACCCACAGCCAGGAGGAGGCGATGGCGCTCTCCGACCTCGTGGTCGTGATGAATGCCGGCCGGATCGAGCAGGCCGCCGACCCGCGCACCGTGTTCGAGCGTCCGGCCACCGCCTTCGTGGCCCGGTTCATCGGCGGCCACAACGTGATCCGGCTGCCGGAGGGTCTCGTCGCCGTGCGGGCCGACCGGATGCGGCTCGGCGCCGCGGCCGGCCCCGGCGCGCTGCCGGCCCGGGTGGTAGCGGTCGAGTACCAGGGCACCAGCGTCCATGTCGGCCTCGACGCCGACGGGCTGGAGCGCGCGCCCGAGAGCCCCGCCGCCCTCACGGCGATCCTCAGCGACGCGGCGTTCGCGGCCCGCCCGCTCCGCCTCGGCGACACGATCCCGGTCGGCTGGGACGTTTCCGCCGCCCACCGCCTCGACGCCTGACAGCCCCGGAGACGACCATGGACCTGCCACAGAAGCCGAGCCGGCGCACGCTCCTGAAGGGGGCCGCCGCGCTCGCCGCGACGCCGGTGACCGGCTTCCCGGCGGTCCACGCCGCCGAGCCCGTCACCCTGCGCTACCTCGGCACCGCGGTGAATCAGTCCGCCGACATCGCCCGGAAGGTGAAGGAGGATCTCGGCCTCACCATCGAGTACATCCCCGTGGTCACCGACGAGGTGACCAAGCGCGCGGTCACCCAGCCGAACTCCTTCGACCTGATCGACACCGAGTATTTCAGCCTCAAGAAGATCCTGCCCGCCGGCAACCTGCAGGGCATGGACGCCAAGCGGATCAAGCTTGCCGACAAGATCTCTTCCGTTTTCACGAAGGGGGAAGTGGCGGGCAAGAAGATCGGCGACCAGGGCACGGCGCCCAAGAAGGTCTTCTACCTGGAGGGCATCGACTCCAAAAAATTTGCCGGCGAACAGACCCAGTGGATCTCGCTGATCCCGACCGTCTACAACGCCGACACGCTGGGCATCCGGCCGGACCTGATCAAGGTGCCCGTCACGAGCTGGAAGGAACTCCTGAACCCGGCCTTCAAGGGCAAGGCCTCGATCCTCAACATCCCGTCGATCGGCATCATGGACGCCGCCATGGTGGTGGAGGCGACCGGCGACTACACCTACGGCGACAAGGGCAACATGACGAAGCCCGAGATCGACCGCACCATCAAGGTGCTGATCGAGGCCAAGCGCGCCGGCCAGTTCCGCGCCTTCTGGCAGGACTTCAACGAATCCGTGAACCTGATGGCCTCGGGCGAGACGGTGATCCAGTCGATGTGGTCGCCCGCCGTCACCAAGGTGCGGGCGCAGGGCGTGCCCTGCACCTACCAGCCGTTGAAGGAGGGCTACCGGGCCTGGGCCTCGGGCTTCGGCATCCCCAAGACCCTGAGCGGCAGGAAGCTCGACGCGGCCTACGACTTCATCAACTGGTTCCTGTCCGGCTGGGCCGGGGCCTACCTCAACCGGCAGGGCTACTACTCGGCCGTGCTGGAGACCGCCCAGGCGAACATGCAGCCCTACGAGTGGGCCTTCTGGATGGAGGGGAAGCCCGCCGAGAAGGACATCCTCGGCCCCGACGGCACCCTGATCGAGAAGGCCGGCGCCACCCGCGATGGCGGCTCCTTCGACGCGCGGATGGGCGCCGTCGCCTGCTGGAACGCCGTGATGGACGAGAACACCTACATGGTGCGCAAGTGGAACGAGTTCATCGCGGCGTGAGGGCGGTGGGCGCCGCCTCCCCACCCTCCTCCCTGTACGGGGCCTCGGAGACGCCCGCCCGGCGCATCGACGCGGTCGCCGGATGGAACGCGGGTCCCCTCTCCCGCCCGGGAGAGGGGGCGCTTCGCGCCTCGCGGGGTCCGCGAAGGGGACCGGCTGCGCCGGCGCGCGGCGGGCAAATCCGATGACCGATCTCGCCCTGCCCGCCGCCGCGACTGCCGAGCGGACCGCGGCGCCCGCCGTCGCGGCGCGCCCGCGCGGCCGCGCCCTCGCCTACCTCCAGGCCGCGCCGCTGGCCCTCGTCTTCCTGGTCTTCCTGGTGGTGCCGCTGGTGCTCACAGGGATCGTCTCCCTCTGGGAGTACAACGAGTACGAGATCATCCCGGCCCTGACCCTGCAGAACTACGCCGACGTGTTCGACGGCTGCCTGTCGGCCGACCTCTGCACGACGTTGCGCACCTACCTCTCCACGGTGAAGTTCGTCGCGCTGACGCTGGCGATCACCCTGCCGCTGGGCTTCGCCATCGCGTATTTCCTGGCCTTACACATCCGCTCCGGCACGGTGCGGATGGGCCTGTTCCTGCTCTGCACGATCCCGTTCTGGACCTCGAACGTGATCCGCATGATCTCGTGGATCCCGCTGCTCGGCCGCAACGGCCTCGTCAACGACACGCTCCGCACCCTCGGGCTGATCCGGCAGCCGATCGACGGCCTGCTCTACTCCGACTTCGCGGTGGTGCTGGCCTTCGTGCACCTCGACACGGTGTTCATGATCGTGCCGATCTTCAACAGCCTCGCGCGCATCGACCGGCGGCTGATCGAGGCGGCGCGCGACGGCGGCGCGTCCGGCGCGCAGATCCTGTGGAACGTGATCCTGCCGCTCGCCAAGCCCGGCATCGCCATCGGGACGATCTTCGTGACGACCCTGGTGATGGGCGACTTCGTCACCGTGGGCGTGATGGGCGGCCAGCAGATCGCCAGCGTCGGCAAGGTGATCCAGGTGCAGATGTCCTACCTGCAGTTCCCGGCCGCCGCCGCCAACGCCGTTGTGCTGCTCGCCGCCGTGCTGCTGATGATCCTCGGGCTCACCCGGATGATCGACCTCCGGCGGGAATTGTAGCGATGGACCAGCCCCGCGGCCGCGCCTTCTACCTGCTGGCGGCGGTCTTCGCCCTCTACGTCCTGTTCCTCTACGGGCCGACTCTGACGATCCTGGCGCTGAGCTTCCAGGGCCCGTCCGGCGGCCTGACCTTCCCGATGAACGGCGTCTCGACCCACTGGTTCGCCAAGCTGTGGGAAGGCGTCGGCGTGATCGACATCTGGGCAGCGCTGCGGCGCTCGCTGGCCCTCGGCCTCGTGGTCATGGCGCTCACCGTGGGAATCGCGTTCTACGCGGGCCTCGCCTTCCGGAAGGGGTTTCGCGGGGCCGGCCTCGTCTTCGCCCTGGCGGTCTCGAGCCTGATCGTGCCCTCGATCGTGGTCTCGCTGGGCATCGGCCTGGAGTTCCGGCTCCTCGACGACGCCGTGAAGGCGCTCGCCGCCGCCACCGGCTGGGGGTTCCTGCAGGACCACGGCACGCTGATGGGCCTCTACAGCTCGGCGCTGGGCGCGCACCTCACCTGGACGCTGCCCTTCGGCCTGCTGATCATGTTCGCGGTGTTCAACCGGTTCGACCCCGCCTACGAGGAGGCCGCCCGCGACCTGGGCGCCAGCGGCCCGCAGACGCTCCGGCACGTGGTGGTGCCGATCCTCGCGCCCGCGCTCGTCGGCGTCGCGCTGTTCGGCTTCACCCTGTCGTTCGACGAGCTCGCCCGCACCAGCCAGGCGATCGGCGGCCGCAACACCCTGCCGCTGGAGTTGCAGGGCCTGACCACCACGGTGACGACGCCGGAGATCTACGCCCTCGGCACGGTCACCACGGCCGTCTCGGCGCTGGTGATCGGGACCGCGCTCGGCCTGACCCTGTGGCTGCAGAAGCGCCGGGCGCGGCGGGCGCTGGCGGGCCTGTGATCGATGCCGGACGGCCGGGCCGCCGCGGGTCGGCGGCGCCGCCGCATTGCCAATCCGCCCCCGCCCGTGTATGCGCACGGCGCGCCCCCGAGACACCCTTGGAGGCAGGGGCGCGCCGGGAAGGATGTGGCCGTCCGCCAGGGGCGGCCTTTTCGTTTTCCGGCTCCAGCAATCGTAAAGGATCACGCCATGAGCGCTGTGAAGACGCTTGAGGCCGTGGCACGCGACCGGGTCGGCAAGGGGGCCGCCCGGGCCGTTCGTCGCCAGGGCCAAGTTCCCGCCGTCATCTACGGGGGTGGCCAGCCGCCGCAATCCATCGCGGTCGACCTCATCCGCACCCGCACCCTGATCTACGCCGGCGGCTTCAAGACCACGCTGTTCGAGATCAACGCCGGCGGCAAGAAGGTCCGCGCGATCCCGCGCGACTTCCAGCTCGACCCGGTGACCGGCGTGCCGCTGCACGTCGACTTCCTGCGCGTCGTCTCGGGCCAGACCGTCACGGTCGAGGTGCCAGTGCACTTCGTCAACGAGGACGCGGCCCCCGGCATCAAGAAGCTCGGCGGCACCCTCAACATCGTGGCCCACACGCTGAGCCTCGACGTCGCCCCCGACCAGATCCCGGACGCGATCGAGGTCGACCTGACCGGCCGCGCGATCGGCGACGTCATCCACGTCTCCGACATCAAGATCCCGGCCGGCACCTACACCGGCGAGCAGACCGACCCGGTGGCCAACATCGTGCCGCCGACCGTGCTGGGTGCCGAGGTGGAGGCCGAGGAGGCCGCCATCGCCGAGGCGCAGTCGGCCGAGGCCGCCGAGGAGAAGGCCGAGGAGTCCGCCGAGGACGAGAAGAAGGACGGCGAGGAGGCCTGAGCCTCAGCGCCACCCGTCACGCGACGCGAGAGCCCCGGCCCTGCCGAGGCTCTCTGCGTTTCGGCTTGATGTCAGGGATAGAGCCGCGCCCGGCTCCAGCCCGCGCCCGTCCGGGTGAAGCGGACCCGGTCGTGCAGGCGGAAATCGCCGTTCTGCCAGAACTCGACGCTCACCGGCGCGATCCGGAATCCGGTCCAGTGCTCCGGCCGGGGGATCGGCCCGTCGCCGTACCGCTCGGACAGCTCCGCCACCGCGTTCATCAGCGTGGCGCGGTCGGCCAGCGGGCGGGATTGCTGGCTGGCGATCGCCCCGAGCCGGCTCTCGCGGCGGCGGCTCTGGAAATACGCGTCGGCCTCCGCGGCCGTGACCGGCGTGATCGGCCCGCGGGCCCGCACCTGCCGGCGCAGGCTCTTCCAGTGCAGCACCAGGGCCGCCTGGGGGTTCTGCGCCAGCTCCTCCCCCTTGGTGGACTGCGTGTTGGTGTAGAAAACGAAGCCTCGGGCGTCGAAGCCCTTCAGCAGGACCATCCGCACATCCGGCAGCCCGTCCGATCCGGCGGTGGCGAGCGCCATCGCGTTCGCGTCCTCGGGCTCGGAGGCCTCGGCCTCCTTCATCCAGGCGGCGAACAGCCCGACGGGATCCTCGCTCAGCGTGAAGTCCGCGCTCTTCGGGTCATCGGTCCTTAACTGATCCACGCCAAGACTCCTGCCTGCCGCGTCCAGGGCCTGAGGGGGCACCGACATCGGCATGTTCGGTCGAGCGAATAGCCCGTCGTGAGTCAGGTGTAATGCGGGGATGCGCGTGTAAAGGGCCAAGCCGGCGTTCGCGCATCTGCGCGTCCGTGTCGGTGGTGTCGATGGCGGTGGCGATGGCCCTGTGCGGCTGCAGCCAGCCCCTGCTGGTCTTCCGGGGCGATCCGCCGGCGGCGCCACCGCGCGTCGTCGAGGAGCCGACCGTCACCGGCAGCATCGAGAAGCGGCCTGTGAGCTTCGGGGACGACCTCGCCGAGGAGGATTGGCGCCGGGCGCGGGCCGCCCTCGGCGTCGCGCTGGATCCGCAGGGCAACGGGCGGCCGGTCAAGTGGGACAACCCGGAGACCGGGCTTCACGGGTCGGTCAATCCGACCGGGCTCCCGTACGTCTCGGACGAGCTGATCTGCCGCAACTTCCTGGCATCGGTGATCGCGCCGACCCGCAGCCGCTTCGTCCGCGGCACCGGCTGCAAGCTCTCGGGCGGACCGTGGACGCTCAAGCGCGTCCGGGCCGCGAGCGGCCTCGGACGCTCCTGAACGACGAGGCCGTCGCGCGACGGCCTCCGCGGATCGCCTCAGGCAGATCGCCTCAGTAAGGGTAGCCGTAGTACGGCCGCACGCGCAGGCGCGGCTGCGCGGCCGGCGGCGCCGCGTAGCGGGCCGCAGCCTCCGGATCGTAGGTCCGGATGTAGGGGTCGAGGGCCGGGTCGCGATAATTGCCGTTGTTGACCCCGGCCGAGCGGTCGTTGCCGCTCAGCGCCGCGTAGGGGGAGAGGCCGCTCCCGCTGTCGCCGCCGCCACCGCCGCCACCGCCCCAGGCGAAGGCCGTTCCCGGAATGGCGGCGAGGAGCATCGCCGCGAGGGGCATCGTCAGCGTCTTGCGCGTCATGTCCTGTCTCCGCACCACGTCCTTGACTGGCGAACGGTCCAGCTGGAGGTGGGGTTCCCCTCGGCGAACCGCCACGGCCTCGCGACACTGTATCACGACCCGGCAACACGCGTTTATTTGATGGACTGCGTTTCGATTTTTTCGGTTCACCGTCCAGAAATCGTCCCGTGCGTTAAGCTTGAACCGGTAGACAACCACTCGGCCGTGCTTGATCGTGGCGCGGCGTAACAGCATTCGAGCCTGGCTCGACCGTATCGAGGGTCGAAGCCGGGCGCATCCCGGGTCTGGCCGCCGTGAGCGTCGATACGAAATCCGGCACGCGGGGCGTGGGGCCGACCGGCTGATGGAGCGGGTGATCGGAGGCACGGACCGGCCGTCGGCGACCGGTGGCCGGGCTCCCGCCCGGGCGGAGCCGTCGCCCTCCGGGACGCGCGCCCGCACCCGGACCATCGTCGTGCGGCTCGACCGCCGGTCCCTGCGCGGCTGGCACATCCGGCTCCTCGACCAGCTCGGGCAGCGGCCCGACCATCGGATCCGCGTCGCCTGGGTCGAGCACGCGGAGGGCCTGCCGCCGAACGCGGAGCTCCTGTTCCGCCTGGAGGCCGCCATCCACGGCCTGCCGCGGCCGGGCCTGGCGACCGCGGCGGAGCCGGTGGCCCTCGCCCCCTACGAGGCGAGCCCCGACGGCGCGGAGCCCGTCTGGAGCGCCGCCGACCTCGTCCTCGACCTCTCGGACAGCCCCGCGGATTCGGGCCCGGCGCCGGCCTGGCGGCTCGATTACGACGGGATGCCGGGCGAGGCCGGCCTCCTCGCCGCCCTGTTCGCCCACGGGGCGCCGGTGGCGGCCCTGCGCGGGCCGGACGGCGCGCCGGTGGCGGTCGGCCGCCTCGGCACGGAATCGCACACGGTGATGCTCACGGCCTTCGAGGGCTACCTCGCGCGGACCATCACGCTGATCCTCGCCGCCCTGGACGGCGCCGCCTCGACGGCGCTCCCTGACGGCGCCGGAGCACCCCTGCGGCCCGCGGCCGCCTACGACCTCGGCGGCCTGGGCGCACGCCGCCGGGCCGCCGGGGGGCTCGCTCGGCAGATCGCCCGCCGGCTCTACGCCCTCTGCTTCCACGGCCCGCACTGGCGGGTGGGCTGGCGGCGGATCGTCGGCCCCGACCTGATCGACCTGCGCCGGCATCCCGAAGGCGGCTGGCAGGTCCTTCCCGACGACGGGCGCCGCTTCTACGCCGACCCCTTCGCGATCGCCCGGGACGGCGCCGTGACCCTGTTCGTGGAGGAATTCGACTACCGCCGCGGCAAGGGCGTGATCGCCGCGGTGGATTTCGGGGCGAACGGCCCCCGCGGCCGCCCGGAGCCGGTGCTCGAGCTGGAGACCCACCTCTCCTACCCGTTCGTGTTCGAGGCGGACGGGCAGGTCTGGATGATCCCGGAATCCCACGCCTCCGGGACGATCGACCTCTACCGGGCCACCGACTTCCCGCGCGGCTGGGTGCACGAGGCGGTGCTCCTCGACGGGGTCGTGGCCGGGGACGCGACCCTGCTGCAGCACGGCGGCCGCTGGTGGATGTTCGCCACGGTCCGGGCCGGCGGCGGCAGCTACTCCGACACGCTCCATCTCTGGCACGCGCCGCATTTCCGCGGGCCCTGGACTCCCCACCGGCACAACCCGGTGCTGATCGACATCGGCTCCGCCCGGGCCGCGGGGCCGATCGTGGCGCGCGACGGCGGCCTGATCCGGCCCGTCCAGGATTGCCGGCAGGGCTACGGCGCGGCGCTCGGCCTCGCCCGGATCCTGCGCCTCGACGAGGACGCCTACGCCCAGCGGGTCGAGACGCGCCTCTGCCCGGGTGCGGCCTGGCCGGGCACGCGCCTGCACATGCTGAGCGCCGCCGGCGGCTTCGAGTTCATCGACGGATCGCACCGGGCGCGCCCCCGCCTGCTGGGCTGAGCGCGGCTCTCGGGCTGAGCGCGCCTCTCGGGCCGAGCCGGGGCCGAACCGCCCCGCGCGGGCCCGTCGGTGCCGAACGGCACCCGCTTACGGCTCGCATCCCGGCCCCGTGCGCGCTAAGCGGGAGCTTCAGCCGCGCCGATCCAGCAGAACCGCCGGGACGATCACCATGGCGAGCCCCGTCGAACATGCGAGCTTCCTGCCGCCGGTCCTGACCTTCCTCACGGCGGCCGTGATCGGCGTGCCGATCTTCCGGCTGATCGGGCAGAGCGCCGTGCTCGGTTACCTCGTGGCCGGCGTGCTGATCGGGCCCTCCGGCCTGTCGCTGATCGCCGAGCCCGACACGGCCGCGAGCGTCGCCGAGATCGGCGTGGTGCTCCTGCTCTTCATCGTCGGGCTAGAGCTGCACCTGTCGCAGCTCGTCTCGATGCGCCGCGACATCTTCGGCCTCGGCGCCGCGCAGCTCGTCGTCTGCGCGCTCGTGCTCGGCGGCGCCGGCCTCGTGGCTGGCCTCAGCTTCGGCGCCGCCGCGGTGATCGGCCTCGCGCTCGCCCTCTCGGCCACCGCGGTGGCCCTGCAGCTCCTGGAGGAGCGGGGCGATCTCGGCAGCGCCTACGGCGCGCGCGCCTTCGCGGTCCTGCTGTTCCAAGACCTGTCGGTGGTCGGCATCCTGGCGCTGATGCCGCTGCTGGCCTCGGCCGGCGAGGCGACCGACGTCTCCTGGCTCGGGGAGGCCGCGGTCTCCACCGGCAAGGCGCTCGCGGCGATCCTCGCGGTGGTGCTGGTCGGCCGCTACGGCCTGAACCCGTTCTTCCGGCTGCTCGCGGCGAGCGGCGCCCGGGAGGTGATGACCGCCGCGGCGCTCCTGGTGGTGCTCGGCACCGCGCTGCTCATGGAGCAGGTCGGCCTGTCGATGGCGATGGGCGCGTTCCTCGCCGGCATCCTGCTCGCCGAGTCGAACTTCCGCCACCAGCTGGAGGCCGACATCGAGCCGTTCCGCGGCATGCTGCTCGGCCTGTTCTTCATGAGCGTCGGCATGTCGATCGACGGCGCGCTCGTGCGCGAGGTCTGGCCGGCCCTGTTCGGCGCGACCCTGGCGGCGATCCTGGTCAAGGTCGCCATCGTGGCCGGCCTGTTCCGGCTGTTCGGCTCGGACACCCTCGGGGCCCTGCGGGGGGCCGCGGTCCTGGCGCCCGCGGGCGAGTTCGCCTTCGTGCTGCTGCCGCAGGCCCAGGATCTCGGCCTCACCGGCGTCACGGCGACGCGCTTCGCGGTGGCGCTCGCCGCGCTGACCATGCTGATCGGCCCCATCGCCGCCAAGGGTCTCGACAAGCTGATCGAGCGGCGCAACGCGCGCAGCACCTTCGCGCTGGAGGAGCCCTCCACCGAGCTGTCCGAGAGCGGCGACGCGCGGGTGCTGGTGATCGGCTTCGGCCGGTTCGGGCAGGTGCTGACGCACGTGCTGATGGCCGAGGGCATCCCGGTCACGGTGATCGACAAGGACGTGGAGCAGTTGCGCGCCGCCTCGCGCTTCGGCTTCCGCATCTACTACGGCGACGGCACGCGCCTCGACGTGCTCCGCGCCGCCGGGATCGGGCGGGTCGAGCTGGTCTGCATCTGCGTCGACGACCGGGAGGGCGCCCTCAAGATCGTCGACATCGTCCACGAGGAATTCTCGAGCGTGCGGACCTTCGTGCGGGCCTACGACCGCCTGCACGCGGTGGAGCTGATGAACCGGGACGTCGACTACCAGATCCGCGAGACCGCCGAATCCGCCCTCGCCTTCGGGCGGGCGGCTCTGGAGGGGCTCGGCCTGTCGCCGGAGGCCGCCACGGCCCGGACCGACGACGTGCGCAAGCGCGACATCGCGCGGCTGGTCCTGCAGCAGGCGGGCGCCCTGCCGGACGGGTCCAGCTGGATGCGCGGCGCCGCGGCCGGGCTGAAGCCCGAGCCGCTGACCGCCCCGGTCCGGCCGGCCCGGGCGCTCAGCACCGAGACCCGCGACCTCGTGGGCAGCGACCGGCGCGAGGCCGCCGAGCGGCTCTTGGAGAAGCCCGCCCTGGCCCCGCAGGAGACGGAAGCCGCCGAGGAGTCCGATCCGGAGGCCGAGCTCGAGGCGGAAGGCAGCGCCCGGGATGCGTGACGGGCGGGATGTCTGACATGTCCGACGGGCCGCCCCCGGCGGAGGCGGGCCGCTTCGTCACCGGCTCGATCCTCCGCCACGTCGTGGTGATGGCGGCCACCGGCTCGGTGGGGCTGATGGCGATCTTCGTCGTCGATCTCCTGTCGCTGCTCTACGTCTCGACGCTGGGCGACCCGAACCTCACGGCGGCGGTCGGCTTCGCCGGCATCGTCCAGTTCTTCGCCACGGCGGTGAATATCGGCCTGATGATCGCCGCCGGCGCCCTGGTCGGGAAGGCCGTCGGCGCGCGCGACCGCGCGGCGGCGCGGCGCCTCGCGACCTCGGCGCTGGTCCTCGGCAGCCTCGTGGCCGCCCTCATCGCGGGGCTGATCGCGCTGCTGGCCGGCCCGCTCCTGGCCCTGATCGGCGCGCAGGGCGAGGCGCTGCGGGTGGCCGTCCTGTTCCTCTACATCACCCTGCCGTCGAACCTTCTGCTCGCCGCCGGCATGCTGTTCACCGGGCTGCTGCGCGCGGTCGGCGAGGCGCGGCAGGCGATGTCGGTCACCCTGGCCGGCGCCGTGATCACCGCGCTCCTCGATCCGCTGCTGATCTTCGGGGCCGGCCTCGGCGTCACGGGCGCGGCGATCACGGTCTGCGCGGCGCGTGCGACCTTCGTGGCGGTGGGCGTCCGCGGCGTCGCCCGGCACGGTCTCCTCGGCCGGCCGCGCCTGCCCGACCTGCCGGCCGACGCGGCCGCCCTGGCGGGTGTCGCGGGCCCGGCCGTGCTCACGAACCTCGCCCCCTCGGTGGCGAGCGCCTTCCTGGCGCGTCTGTTCGCCGGCTATGGAGCGGACGCGGTCGCGGCCGCGTCGGTGATCGACCGGCTGACGCCGGTGGCCTTCGGCGGCCTGTTCGCGCTGTCGGGGGCGATCGGCCCGATCCTGGCGCAGAACTGGGGCGCGGGCCTGTTCGATCGGATGCGCGGCGTGCTCGGCGCGGCGATCCGCGTGACTCTGGCCTACTGCGCCGCGGTCTGGCTCCTCCTGGCGCTGGCCCGGGGATGGCTCGCCGGCCTGTTCGGCCTGCAGGGGGTGGCGGCCGAGCTGTTCGGCTTCTTCTGCCTCGTCGGCGGCGCGATCTGGTTCTTCAACGGGCTCCTGTTCCTCGGCAACGCCGCCTTCAACAATCTCGGCTTCCCGCTGCGCTCGACGCTGCTGAACTGGGGCCGGGCGACGCTCGGAACGATCCCGCCGGCCATGCTCGGCGCGTCGCTCTACGGCCCCCGCGGCGTGGTGGCCGGGATGGGGGTCGGCTCCCTGGTCTTCGGCGCGCTCGGCATCCTGCTCGCCCGACGCACGGTCGACCGGCTGGAGGGGGTCGGCCCGCGCCGGCCGGAGCCGGACGTCGCCGCCGAGGCGCCCCACCGGGCGGCGCCGCTGCCGCCGGGCCACGCTCATCCCGAGCCGTTGAGCTGACACGGCGGCGCGGAGGCACAAGTTCCGCGGGTGGGAACTGGTATTTCCCCGCGCAAAGGGTCACGATGCCCTGTCCCGGGCGGTCCCGGCCGGGACAGGATCGAGGCGTCATGTTCAACCCGCTCGAGATGTTCCAGGCCCAGGGCGAGGCCGGGCTTCAGGCCATGGGCCAGCCGTTCGGCCTGACGACCGAGCAGACGGCCCGCGCCTTCGAGGCGCTGATGCCGGCCCTGACGCTCGGCCTCCAGCGCAGCGTCGGCCTGGACCCGACCGGCTTCGCGCGGATGTTCGGTCTGGAGGCCGCCAAGCCGGCGCCGGCGCAGGGGTTCGAGGCCCTCGGCCAGATGTTCGGCTCGGCGCAGCTGATGCAGGCGGTGCTGCGGCAGGCCTCGGCAACGAGCGGCGTCGGCGCGCAGGTCCTGCGCCAGATGTTGCCGATGATGGCGGGCGCCGTGGTGGCGAGCATCGTCCACGTCATGCTGAACCAGCCGCAGGCCGAGCCGGCGCGACCGAGCGCGCCGCCGCCGCCCGTGCCGTTCCCGTTCGGCCCGGCCTGGGCCGAGATGGCCAGGGCGATGATGCCGGCGGTCGAGCCGCCGGCTCCGCCGAAGCCGGCCGCCAGACCCGCCGCCAAGCCGGCCGCCAATCCGCAGGCGAGCGCGGGCGAGGCCGGCTCCGACATGTTCCAGCAGATGCTGCGCACCGGGGCCGAGGTTCAGGGCAACAACATCCGGGCGATGCAGGAGCTGTTCGAGACCTTCTGGCCCACCTCCGGCACGCCGTCCGCGAGCGCCGTGCCTCCGGCGCCGTCGGGCAGCCCGGCCCGGCCGGATCCGGCGCCGGCCGACCCCGCGGCCGGCAAGGGCCGGCGCGGCCGCCAGCCCGGCGGGACCGGTTGACGCGGGGGCGGGGTCCGGGCGGGCGTTGACCCGACCGATCGGAGCGGCACCCTGCCGGCGAGGAGACCCGTGATGAGCGATTACCTGACCGCCTGGGACGACCGCGCCGAGAGCCTCGGCGGGAACGGCGTCGCCAAGCGCACGATCCCGGGCTCGGGCGCCAGCCTCGTGCGCGTGGTCGTCCCGGCCGGCGTCTCGGCGCTGGCGCACAGCCACGATCACGAGCAGTTCGTGCAGGTGCTCTCGGGCTCGGGGATCCTGGAGACCGAGCGGGGCCGCGAGCCGTTCTCGGCCGGCAGCGTGTTCCACTTCCCGGCCGGGGCGTGGCACGCGGCCGCGTTCGAGACCGAGACGGTCCTGATCGAGACGAACCTCGCCCCGCGGGCCTGACGGCGCCGCCGCAGCGCGACACGCCGTCAGGCCTCAGCCGCCCGCCGAGGCGTCGAACTGCGCCTCCAGACTGACGATGCGCGCCACCGTGTCGCGCGCGTAGCGGATCGCGCCCTCGGCGGTGAGCAGCTGCCCCTCTTGCGGATTGAAGACGATACCGTCCGACTGGGCCGCGCAGGCCGCGACAGCCATCCACGCCCCGACGCAAGCCGGGAGCGTGGCGAAGTAGAAGGCATAGACGCACGTCCACGGCCCGCCGAAGTCGATGTCGGTATAGGTGTCCGTCAGATCCGACAGCGGAATGATCTGGCACTCGAAGCCGGCCTCGCGGCGCCGCCAAGTCGCGGGCAGATGCCCTTGCGTGGCCGGCGGTATGCGCGCGGCGTCGAGTTTCAGATCGAACCCGTTTTCGTGGATGGCCGCCTGCCATTCCGCCACGCCAGGCATCGCGCCCGCGCAGAGCGCGTAGGCTTCCATGCTCATGGCAACCTCTCTCCGAGTAGGATCGCGGATATTGACAGTCCCTTGACCGAGTTTCCTCGTCTCAAGTGAACCTCTATGACGGGAAAACTGTCATCGACGCCGACATCTCTGCGCAGTTCGCGCGCGCGAGCCGGCGTCTACTGCGCCTTGCCGGTCTTGATATCCCAGATCGCTTGAACCGGGGCAGCGCTGGTCCTGCCGTCGCGCGATGAAGGCCAGGCCGAGCCGAAGCTCAGCGATGGAATAATCCAGGACATCCGGCAGATCACAGTACCGCATCGCGTCTCTGACCCTCGAAACGTTCATGATTTATTCCATGACTTTTTTCCTTTTATCGAGCCGTTGGTGGCAGAGAAGGAAAATATGCCGGCATCACTCTCGAGGTCGCCGCGGCAGGCTGCGACAAATTATTCTTGGCGCGCGAGCAAAATGCCTGTGCTTGGCCTGAGCCCTCGGCGCGTGTAGGAATCCCACCTTCAACGCCCGCCCGTGCACGCCGACGAAAGGCCGGGCATCGCCCCTACCAGAACAGAGGCAGACCATGAGCGCCGGTACCGCCGCCGACAAGCACTTCTCCAACAGCTTCTTCGCCGCCCCGCTGACGGAAGCCGACCCCGAGATCGCCGAGGCGGTGGCCAAGGAGCTCGGCCGCCAGCAGCACGAGATCGAGCTGATCGCCTCGGAGAACATCGTCTCCCGCGCCGTGCTGGAGGCTCAGGGCTCGGTGCTCACCAACAAGTACGCCGAGGGCTATCCGGGCCGGCGCTACTACGGCGGCTGCCAGTTCGTGGACATCGCCGAGGATCTCGCCATCGAGCGCGCCAAGCGCCTGTTCGACTGCGGCTTCGCCAACGTGCAGCCGAATTCCGGCTCCCAGGCCAACCAGGGTGTGTTCCTGGCGCTCATGCAGCCCGGCGATACCTTCCTGGGCCTCGACCTCGCCGCCGGCGGCCACCTGACGCACGGCGCCCCGCCGAACGTCTCGGGCAAGTGGTTCAAGCCGGTCTCCTACACGGTGCGCCGCGAGGACCAGCGGATCGACATGGAGCAGGTCGCCCAGCTCGCCCAGGAGCACAAGCCGAAGGTGATCATCGCCGGCGGCTCGGGCTACCCGCGCCACTGGGACTTCGCCAAGTTCCGCGAGATCGCCGACTCGGTCGGCGCCTACTTCATGGTCGACATGGCCCACTTCGCGGGCCTCGTGGCGGCCGGCGTCCACCCGTCGCCGTTCCCGCACGCCCACGTCGCCACCACGACGACCCACAAGACCCTCCGCGGCCCGCGCGGCGGCATGATCCTGACGAACGACGAGGCGCTCGCCAAGAAGTTCAACTCGGCGATCTTCCCCGGTCTCCAGGGCGGCCCGCTCATGCACGTCATCGCCGGCAAGGCGGTGGCCTTCGGCGAGGCGCTGAAGCCCGAGTTCAAGATCTACGCCCGCCAGGTGGTGGAGAACGCCCGGGCGCTCGCCGACACGCTGATCTCGGGCGGCTACGACATCACCTCGGGCGGTACCGACAACCACCTGATGCTGGTCGACCTCCAGCGGAAGGGCCTCACCGGCAAGGCCGCCGAGGCGGCCCTGTCGCGGGCGCACATCACCTGCAACAAGAACGGCGTCCCCTTCGACACGCAGAAGCCGACCATCACCTCGGGCATCCGGCTCGGCACCCCGGCCGGCACCTCGCGCGGCTTCGGCGTCGCCGAGTTCAAGCAGATCGGCGGCTTCATCGTCGAGGTGCTGGACGGGCTCGCCGCCAAGGGTGAGGCCGGCGACAGCGCGGTCGAGGCCGACGTCAAGACCCGCGTCCACGCGCTGACGGACCGGTTCCCGATCTACGGCTGAGGCAAGAGGGCCGCTTGAGGCGGGGCCGGTCTTCCGGGCCGGCCCGCGGTGGATTAGGAAACGGCCGCGGATCCGACCGGTCCGCGGCCGTTTTCATGCCCGAGTAGCGAGATCCATGCGCTGTCCCTACTGCGGCGGCTCCGAGACCCAGGTGAAGGACTCGCGGCCCTCCGAGGACGGCGCCGCGATCCGGCGCCGCCGGGTCTGCCCGGACTGCGCCGGCCGCTTCACCACCTTCGAGCGCGTGCAGCTCCGCGAAGTCGTGGTGCTCAAGCGCTCGGGCAAGCGCGTGCCGTTCGACCGCGACAAGCTCCAGCGCTCCATCGACGTGGCGCTGCGCAAGCGCGCCGTCGATCCGGAGCGGATCGAGCGGCTGGTCAGCGGCATCACCCGGCAGCTCGAGAGCGCCGGCGAGCCCGAGGTGACCTCCGAGGCGATCGGCGAGCTGGTGATGGCGGGGCTGAAGGGCCTCGACGACGTCGCCTACGTGCGCTTCGCCTCCGTCTACAAGAACTTCCGCGAGGCCCGGGACTTCGAGGAGCTGCTCGGCACGCTGAGCGACGGCACGCCGGTACCGGCGGCCGCGCCGGGTCCGGAGGGCGACCCGGAGCCCGAGGCGTCGGGGCGGCGCCGCGCCGGGCGTCTATGAGCGGCGACCCGAACTTCATGCGCCTCGCCCTGGCGCTGGGCCGACGCGGGCTCGGCACCACCTGGCCGAACCCGTCGGTCGGCGCCGTCGTGGTCGAGCCCGAAACCGGCCGCATCCTCGGGACGGCGGCCACGGCGCCGGGCGGGCGCCCGCACGGGGAGCCCGTGGCGCTCGCCGCCGCCGGCGAGGCCGCCCGCGGCGCGACCCTCTACGTCACCCTGGAGCCCTGCTCCCATCACGGCCGCACGCCGCCCTGCACCGACGCCATCCTGGCTGCCGGGATCGCCCGGGTGGTCAGCGCCCTGGAGGATCCCGACCCGCGGGTGGCCGGGCGCGGCCACGACCTCCTGCGGCGGGGCGGCGTCGCGGTCGAGACCGGGCTGATGCGGGAGGAGGCGGCGCGCGACCATGTCGGCCACGTCACCCGGGTGACCCGCGGCCGCCCGGCCCTGCACCTCAAGCTCGCCCGCACCCGCGACGGCTTCTGCGCTTCCGCCGGGCCGGAGCGCCTGCGGATCACCGGGCCGGTGGCGGACGGGGCGGTCCACCTGTGGCGGGCCCACGCCGACGCAATCCTGATCGGCATCGGCACCGCCCGGGCCGACGACCCGTCGCTGACCGTGCGGCTGCCGGGCCTCGGCACGCGCTCGCCCCTGCGGGTCGTGCTCGACACGCATCTGCGGCTCTCCCCGGCGAGCGTCCTCGCCCGCACCGCCCGCGACACGCCGACTTTGGTGCTCACGACCCGCTCGGCCCCGGCCCACGCGCGGCGGGCCCTGGAGGCCCTCGGCGTCGAAGTCGCCACCGTAGCGGCGGACGCGGCCGGCGGGATCGACCTCCCGGCGGCCCTGGCGCGTCTCGGCGAGCGCGGCCTGACCCGCCTGTGCAGCGAGGGCGGCCCCCGCCTTGCGGAGGCGCTGGCCCGGGCCGATCTGATCGATGCCTGCACGCTGGTCACCGGGCCGGCGGAGCTGGGCGCAGCGGGCGGCCTGCCGGCCCTGGGCCCGGCCCTGGCGGAAGCCCTGGCGGGCGACCGGTTCCGGGAGGCCGAGCGGCTGCAGCTCGGGCCCGACACGGCCGTGACCTACGAACGCAACAGGACGTAAGCGATGTTCACGGGCTTGGTCAGCGCCATCGGCACGGTCGTCTCGGTCTCGGTCTCGGGCGACGGTGACCTGCGCCGGATCGCGATCCGCGCCGCCTACGATCCGGCGACGATCGCGCTCGGTGCCTCGATCGCCTGCGCCGGACCGTGCCTCACCGCCGTGTCGGTGGAGCCCGCCGCGGGCGGCTGCGTCTTCGCGGTCGACGCCGCCGCCGAGACGCTGGCGCGCACCACCGTCGGCAGCTGGGTGGCGGGCACGCGGATCAACCTCGAACGCTCCCTGAAGATCGGCGACGAGCTCGGCGGCCATCTCGTCACCGGCCACGTCGACGGCCTCGCCGAGATCGTGGAGCGCGTGAGCGTGACGGCCGATGCCTGGGGCGCCAGCGAGCGCTTCACCCTGCGGGCCCCGGCCGCCGTGAAGAAGTTCATCGCCGAGAAGGGCTCGGTCTGCCTCGACGGCACCTCGCTCACCGTGAATGCGGTCGCGGACGACCTGTTCTCGGTGCTGCTAATCCCGCACACGCTCCAGGTCACCACCTGGGGCGAGCGGCGGCAGGGGGACCGGCTCAACCTCGAGGTCGACCTGATCGCCCGCTACGCCGCCCGGCTCGCCGAGGCGCGTGCCGGCTGAGCCGGCCCCCGTCATTGCGAGCGCGGCGAAGCAACCCAGCGACACGCCCCGTCTGGCAATCACGCGCTGCCCTAGGTTGCTTCGCTGCGCTCGCGAAGACGGCGCGTCAGCGCGGCGGGATCGAGTAGGTGCCGGTGGCGTGGCAGACGAGGTCGGGGTTGCCCGCGGCGGTGATCGACACCTCGCCGACGGCGAGGCGCCGGCCGAGCTTGAGCAGCCGGCATTCGGCCACAAGATCCCCGATGGCGGGCCTGCGCAGGAAGTTGAAGGTGAGGCTCGTCGTCACCGCGAGCGCCACCGGACCGATATTGGCCAGGATCGCCGCGTAGAGGGCGTAGTCGGCGAGCTCCATCATGGCCGGCCCCGACACGGTCGCGCCGGGACGCAGGAAGCGCTCGTGGGCTTCGAGCCGCATCCGCGCCGAGAGCGGTCCCACGGCCTCGAGGTGGTAGGCACGCCCGCCCGCCTGCATCTGCGGGAATTCGCGGTCGAGGAAGTCGCTGGTCTCGGCGAGGGTGAGGATCGTGGCGGTCATCGCCCCATGCAGCACGGCGGTACCGCCGAGGCAATCACGAGGCCTTCGGAATCGCCGTCCCCATCGGAAGGTCCCGGTCGATCGGCCGGTGCCGTCTTGGCGAGCGGCGCGAAGCGATCCAGTCGGCGCTACACACACGGAAGTCGCGCAACCCTGGGTCACTTCGCTGCGCCCGTGATGACGGAGGGCTGCCGCCATCGAGGGTTTCGGCCGGACGCCACATCAGGACGGGGAACCGGGGCGGGAGGCGCCCTCCCGCCGTCCCGCTCAGAAGAAGATCGGCCGCGCGCTGGCGGTGATCTCGCCGAGCACCGCGCCGGTGGCCGGCTCGACCTCCTTGAGCACCACGTCGTAGCCCCAGAGGTCGGCGAGGTGCTGAAGCACGCGCTTGGCGTCGTCCTTCTGCAGGGTGATCTTGTTGATCGCCTTGTGGTGCAGGATCAGGCGCCGGTCGCCCTCCAGATCCACGTCCACCACCTCGATGTCGGGATCGAGCCACGCCACGTCGTACTGCCGCGCGAAGGAGCGGCGCAGCTTGCGATAGCCGCGCTCGTCGTGGATCGCCTCCACCCGCAGCTCCGGCTCGTCGGGATCGTCGACCACGTGGAACAGGCGCAGGTCGCGCATCAGCTTGGGCGACAGGAACTGCTGGATGAAGCTCTCGTCCCGGTAATTCTCCCAGCAGTCGCGCAGGACCGCCATGGCGTCGCCGACCCCCGCGATGTCGGGGAACCACGCCCGATCCTCCTCGGTCGGCTGCTCGGCGATGCGGGCGATGTCCTGCATCATCGCGAAACCGATCGCGTAGGGATTGTGGCCGCCGTAGGAGCGGTCGTCGTAGTTCGGCTGCCGGATGACGTTGGTGTGCGACTGCAGGAACTCGAGATAGGCCGCCTCGGTGATCTGCCCGGATTCCGACAGGGCGTTCATGATCCGGTAGTGGCAGTAGGTGGCGCAGCCCTCGTTCATCACCTTGGTCTGGCGCTGCGGATAGAAGTACTGGGCCACCAGGCGGACGATGCGCAGGATCTCGCGCTGCCAGGGGCGCAGGCGGGGCGCGGCCTTCTCCAGGAAATACAGGATGTTCTCCTGCGGCAGTTCGAGCAGCGCCTTGCGCCGCTCGGCGGCCGCGTCCGGACGCGCCGTGCCGATCTTCTGCGGCAGGGTGCGCCAGAGATCGTTGTAGATCTGCTCGCCGTGCTCGATCCGCTCGCGCTCGCGCCGCTGCTCGGAGGCGAGGTCCGGCCGCTTCTTGCGCGGGTAGCGGTGGACGCCCTGGCTCATCAGCGCGTGGGCGGCGTCGAGCACCTGCTCCACCGCCTGGTGGCCGTAGCGCTCCTCGCAGCGGGCGATGAAGCCCTTGGCGAAGTCGAGGTAGTCGAGGATGCCCTCGGCGTCGGTCCACTGCCGGAACAGATAATTGTTCTTGAAGAAGTGGTTGTGGCCGAAGGCGGCGTGCGCGATGACCAGCGTCTGCATCGTCGCCGTGTTCTCCTCCATGACGTAGGAGATGCACGGGTCCGAGTTGATGACGATCTCGTAGGCGAGCCCCATCAGGCCGCGGCGGTAGCCGGCCTCGTGCTGGGCGAAGTGCTTGCCGAACGACCAGTGCTTGTAGAACAGCGGCATGCCGATCGACGCGTAGGCGTCGAGCATCTGCTCGGCCGTGATGATCTCGATCTGGTTCGGGTACCACGACAGTCCCAGCTGCGGCCCGGCCACCGCCTCGCAGGCGTCGTGGATCCGCCGGATCGTGTCGAAATCCCAGTCGTTGCCGGTGAACAGCGGCTTCTGGTTGCCCGCGATGATCTGGGGCGTGCGTGCCTTGACGAGCGTCATGCGGCCTCCCGATCGGTCGATGCGTGCGACGGCATCACGCCTCCGCCTCGGCGCGGCCTTCCTTGCGCCCGAACAGCTCGCGGAAGACCGGGTAGATCTCCCGGCGGTGGTTGACCTTGCGCATGGCGATCGGGCCGCCGGCCTTGGCGATGGCCTCGTAGGTCCGCCACAGGGTGGTGCGGTGCTCGACGAAGCCGGCGCGGGGACCATTCTCGTCGCCCACCTCCAGATAGGCGAAGTGCTGGCAGGCCGGCAGGATGTGCGACCGCAGCAGCTCCGTGGAGGTCGGCCCGTCGGAGGAGACGTTGTCGCCGTCCGAGGCCTGGGCCGCGTAGATGTTCCAGTCGTTCGGGTCGTAGCGCTCGGCGATGACGCGCTTCATCTCCACGAGCGCCGACGAGACCAGGGTGCCGCCGGTCTCGCGGGAGCCGAAGAAGGTCTCCTCGTCCACCTCGGTCGCCCGGTCGGTGTGGCGGATGAACACGATCTCGACGTGCCGGTAGCGGCGCGTCAGGAAGATGTGCAGCAGGATGTAGAACCGTTTGGCGAGGTCCTTCATGTGCTCGGTCATCGAGCCGGACACGTCCATCAGGCAGAACATCACCGCCTGCGCGATCGGCCGCGGATAGGGCTCGAACCGGCGGAATCGCAGGTCGATCGGGTCGACGTAGGGGATGCGCTTCGCGCGCTCGCGCAGCCGGAACAGCGCCTGCTCCAGGTCCGGCCGCTCCGGATGCCCCTCGGCGAGGGCGTCGAGCCGGGCCTCCAGGGCCGCGACCTCGTCGGGCTTCGGGCGCTTGAGGGCGATCCGCCGCGACATCGAGTTGCGCAGGGTGCGGGTGAGCGCGAGGTTCGCCGGCGAGCCGGTGACCGTGTAGCCCGCCCGGCGCAACCCTTCCGTCTCGACGATGGCGAGGCGACGCTTGGCGAGGTCCGGCAATTCCAGATCCTCGAGGAAGAGCTCCAGGAACTCCTCGCGGGTGAGCACGAAGCGGAACGCGTCCTCGCTGTTCTCGCCGCCCTCCCCGCCCTCGCCGGCCCCGCGACCGCCGCCGCTGCCCGGCGGGCGCTCGATCGTGTCGCCCTCCACGTAGGTCTTGTTGCCGGGCAGGATGTGGTCCTGCAGGCCGGTGCCGGGCTGGCGCGAGAAGCGGGGCTCCCGGACGCCGTCCGCCGGCACGGTGACGCGGCCGTCCTTGCCAAGATCCTTGATGTCCTTCTCGCGGGCGGATTCGCGCACCGCGCGCTGGGCCACGTCCTTCACGCGCCTCAGGAAGCGCTGGCGGTTCGGGAGGCTCTTGCCGCCCGGGTTCAAACGTCGGTCGACGATGTGCATCCGCTGCGAAAACCCTCGTCCGCGTGCTCCGGCCGGGTCCGGACCCTTGTCGTACCATGCCGTCACCGGAGGGAAGGATCCCTCTTTGGCAGCAGGGCCGCGATCTTCGCCGGCCGGTCGTCCGAAACTGTGGCGGCGGAGGGTCGGTACGGGGCCCGGCCGATCCATCGGACGGGCCGGGCCCCGTCGCCCCTCAGCCGGCCTGCTTCACCCGCATGTACCACTCCACCAGGCGGCGGACCTGCCGCTCGGTGTAGCCGCGCGCGACCATGCGCTCGACGAACTCGCCGTGCTTCTTCTCGGTCTCGCCGTCCTTCTTCGAGCCGAAGGAGATCACCGGCAGCAGCTCCTCCACCTGGGAGAACATCCGCCGCTCGATCACCTCGCGCAGCTTCTCGTAGCTGGTCCAGCTCGGGTTGCGGCCGCCGTGCTGCGCCCGGGAGCGCAGGGCGAACTTCACGACCTCGTTGCGGAAGTCCTTCGGGTTGGCGATCCCGGCGGGCTTCTCGATCTTGGTCAGCTCCTGGTTCAGCAGCTCCCGGTTCATCAGCTGGCCGGTCTCGGCGTCCTTGAAGTCCTGGTCCTCGATCCAGGCGTCGGCGTAGTCGATGTACCGGTCGAACAGGTTCTGCCCGTAATCGTGGTACGATTCGAGGTAGGCCTTCTGGATCTCGTGGCCGATGAACTCCGCGTAGCGCGGGGCCAGTTCGGTCTTGATGAATTCCAGGTACTTCTTCTCGGTCTCGGGCGGGAGCTGCTCGCGGCGCAGCGACTGCTCCAGAACGTACATCAGGTGCACCGGGTCGGCCGAGACCTCGGTGGTGTCGTGGTTGAAGGTCGCGGCCAGCACCTTGAAGGCGAAGCGGGTCGAGATCCCGTCCATGCCCTCGTCGACGCCGGCCGTGTCCTTGTACTCCTGCATCGAGCGGGCGCGGGGATCGACCTCGCGCAGGGACTCGCCGTCGTAGACCCGCATCTTGGAGAAGACGTTGGAGTTGGCGTGCTCGCGGAGCCGGGACAGCACCGAGAACCGCGCCAGCATCTCCAGCGTGCCGGGCGCGCAGGCCGCGTCCGACAGCTCCGAGCCGGAGATCAGCTTCTCGTAGATCCGCTGCTCCTCGGTGACGCGCAGGCAGTACGGGACCTTGATCACGTAGATCCGGTCGATGAAGGCCTCGTTGTTCTTGTTGGTCTTGAAGGTCTGCCACTCGGCCTCGTTCGAGTGCGCCAGGATCACGCCGGTGAACGGGATCGCGCCGATATTCTCGGTTCCGACGTAGTTACCCTCCTGCGTCGCGGTGAGCAGCGGGTGCAGCATCTTGATCGGCGCCTTGAACATCTCGACGAACTCGAGGATGCCCTGGTTCGCCCGGTTCAGGCCGCCCGAGTACGAGTAGGCGTCGGGATCGGCCTGCGACAGCGTCTCCAGCCGCCGGATGTCGACCTTGCCAACGAGGGAGGAGATGTCTTGGTTGTTCTCGTCGCCCGGCTCGGTCTTGGCGATGGCGATCTGGCGCAGGCGCGACGGCCGGACCTTGATCACCTTGAAGCGCGAGATGTCGCCGTTGAACTCGTCGAGGCGCTTGAGCGCCCAGGGGCTCATCAGGCCGGTCAGGCGGCGGCGCGGGATGCCGTAGCGGCGCTGGATCTCCTCGCCCATCGTCTCGGGGTCGAACAGGCCCAGCGGGCTCTCGAAGACCGGCGACACCTCGTCCCCAGCCTTGAGTACGTAGACGGGGTGAACCTCCATCAGGAGCTTCAGCCGCTCGGCCAGCGACGACTTACCGCCGCCCACCGGCCCGAGCAGGTAGAGGATCTGCTTGCGCTCCTCCAGCCCCTGCGCGGCGTGGCGGAAGAACGAGACGATCCGCTCGATCGTCTCCTCCATGCCGAAGAACTCGCGGAAGGCCGGGTAGGTCCGGATCGTCCGGTTCATGAAGATCCGGCCGAGGCGCGAATCCCTGGCGGTGTCCACGAATTCCGGCTCGCCGATCGCCGCGAGGATGCGCTCGGCGGCCGAGGCGTACATCAGGGGCTCGTCGCGACAGGCCTCGAGATACTCGGAGAGCGTCATCTCCGTGTCGCGGCGGGCCTCGTACCCTCGGGCGAAGCTCTGGAAAAGGTCGTTCGTCGCATGCATCGGCATTCGATAACCCTCTCAGACCGTGACAGCTTCATCCTGTCTCGGCTCGGATGCAACCGACAGGCCCGCTTTTGTCGCAGTGCGGCGAGCATGGCGCCCGGCATGTCGATTGCATGCAACACTCAGGAGCGCTGAAGGCGTCACGGACGAGACTCCGTGACGCCCCCGGACGGCTGCCCGGGCGGCAGGACTGGGCAGATACCGTTTCGGCCGGAGCCTGCTCACAAATCCGTGCCCTCTTTCTTGCCGTCGTCTCCTGATTTGGTCCCCGCGCCCCCGACCGTGATCTTGACGGTCTGCGTCTGGACTTGGCCGTCGGAGCTCTTGACCTCGAACGTCACTTCGTCGGTGCCGGTGAATCCGTTGTTGGGCTGGTAGAACAGCGCCTGGACGGCCGCTTCCTTGTTGGGGCAGCGGTAGCTCGCCGGCGTCTTCAGCTTGCCGACCTTGGTGATCACCGACCCGTTCTTCGGCGGGCCCGAGACCTTGAACTCCGGCATCGGCCCAGGAGAACAATCCTTCTTGAGGTTGGGCGCGATCTCGATGCGGACCGTCTTGCCGGGCGCCACCGTCTTGGTTCGGCTGGACGGCGTCTGGGCCAGGGCGGGCCCGGCCAGTGCCATGCTCCCTGCGAGCAGCGCGGCGAGCGGACGTAGGGCAATCATGGCAGCGTCTCTCCAGTGCCGACCCGGGACCTCTCCCCGGACACGCGTCCGGATGTCCCGTTCATCGGTGGAGACCATGTGGGGACGCCGCGCACGGGCGTCGAGGGCTCGGGCGGCGGGTTAATTCTGGAGGGCCGCCGCGACGATCCCGGTGATGCGGGCGATCTGCGCCGCGTCGAACTCGCCGGCCAGGGCGGCGGCGAGCCGCCCCTCAACCCGCGCCCGCTCCCCGGCATCGGCCACCGGCACGGGGGGAATCTCGTCCTCGGCCAGCCGGCAGGCCCGGCGAATCGTCTCGGCGGCCGCCAGGAGTTTCTCCCGGTCGGTGGGACCCATCTCCCAGAGCGGGTTGCGCAGGCGGCTGATCACCCGCTTGGCGTCGCGATAGTCCCGGTCGACCCCGGTGGCCGCCTCGATCTGGCTGACGAGGAACATCAGCTCCAGGACTTCGGACGCCGCCTCCGGGCAGGAGCGGACGATCCGCATGATGCGGGCCATCAGTTCCTGGCTGGGCGTCAACTTGGGTTTGGGCGCGGCCATGCGGGCGACAACGCGACGTGTTGCCGGAAAGTTCGCCCGCCGCGCGCGGGGCCGGGGTCGTCGAGCCTGGCAGGCCCGCTCAGGCCTCCATGTCGGGCAGGTCGCGCAGCCCGTCGAGCAGGGCGCGGCAGGCGCGCAGCTCGTCCAGGGCCCCGGCCAGGGCCGCCCGGTCCGACGCGCCGAACGTCGCGCCCCCGGTCCCGCTCCGGGCTCCCGCCTCGGTCTCGACCTCCTGAAGCAGCGGCTCGGCCGCCACGGCCTCGCCGCGGCCGACGGCCTGCACGAAGCGGACGCCGTTCTCCTTGAGCACCCGCTGAGCCCCCGCGATGGTGTAGCGCTGCACGTGCAGGAGGTGGCGGATGCCGGCGACGAGCTCGATGTCCTGGGGCCGGTAGTAGCGGCGCCCCCCCGCCCGCTTCACGGGGCGGATCTGGCCGAAGCGGGTTTCCCAGAACCGCAGGACGTGCTGGGGCACGTCGAGTTCCTCGGCCACCTCGCTGATCGTCCGGAACGCGTGGGCGCTCTTCTCGCCGATCCCGGTCGGCGGTTCGTCAATCGAGGCGGCGAGGGCTGGCGGCATGGGCGTCTTACGGAGCGGGGCGAAGCGGCCCGATCTTGCCGGCTCGCGGGGCCGCACTCAAGCCTGAAGAGCCCGCCCGAAGCGCTCGCCGACGCGGCCGCAATGCGGCGCGCTCAGTCGTCGTCGTGTTCGCCCGCGCCGTTCAGGCCGTTGATCTTGGCCTTGAGCACGTTGGAGGGCTTGAACACCATCACCTGCCGCGGCTCGATCGCGACCTCGACCCCGGTCTTGGGATTGCGGCCGACGCGCTTGCCCTTGCTGCGGACCACGAAGGAGCCGAACGAGGACAGCTTCACCGTCTCGCCGCTCGCGAGGCAGCTGCAGATCTCGGACAGCACGGTCTCGACGAGGGCGGCCGACTCGGTCCGCGACAGGCCCACCTGGTGGTAGACGGCCTCGCTCAAGTCGGCGCGCGTCACCGTCTTGCCTGCCATGCCGTGTCCCCTCGCCCGCGTCGCTCGCCCCATGACGCATGGCGCAGCACCCTTGGCCGCGCCGAACGCTGAAGGCGTATCCCTATGATCCGGCACGCTAATCGGCGCTCCGCCCCCGGTCAACCGCGCCGGGACAGCGAATCGTTTCGGGCGCGCCGCCCGAAACGCTACCAGCGGATCAGCGCGGCGCCCCAGCTGAACCCGCCGCCGATCGCCTCGATCATCACGAGGTCGCCCGCCCGGATGCGGCCGTCCCGCCGCGCCACGTCGAGGGCCAGGGGTATCGAGGCCGCCGAGGTGTTGCCGTGGCGGTCCACCGTCAGGACGATCTTGTCCCGGGCGACACCGAGCTTGTCGGCCGAGGCCTCGATGATCCGGCGGTTGGCCTGATGCGGCACGAACCAATCGAGTTCCTCCGCGGTGATGCCCGCCTGCGCGAAGGCCTCGACGATCACGTCGGTGACCTGCCCGACGGCGAATCGGAACACGTCGCGGCCCTCCATGCGCAGGTGGCCGGTGGTGCCGGTGGAGCCGGGGCCGCCGTCGACGTAGAGCTTCTCCCGGTGGCGGCCGTCCGACCGCAGGCTCGCGCTGAGGACGCCGCGGTCCCCGGCCCCCTCCTGCGCCTCCAGCACGACGGCGCCGGCCCCGTCGCCGAACAGCACGCAGGTGGTGCGGTCCTCCCAGTCGACGATCCGCGAGAAGGTCTCGGCGCCGATCACGAGGGCCCGGCGGGCGGCCCCCGTGGTCAGGAACTTGTCGGCGGTCGAGACCGCGAAGACGAAGCCGGCGCACACCGCCTGCAGGTCGAAGGCCGCGCCCTGATGGATGCCCAGAGCTGACTGGATCTGGGTCGCGGTCGCCGGGAAGGTGTGATCCGGCGTCGAGGTGGCGCAGATCACGAGGTCGATGTCGTCCGCGCTCAGCCCGGCATCGTCGAGGGCCGCCCTGGCGGCGCGCGTGCCGAGGACCGAGGTGGTCTCGTCGGGCCCTGCGAGATGGCGCTGGCGGATCCCGGTCCGCTGGACGATCCACTCGTCGGACGTGTCCACCCGCTCGGCGAGGTCGGCGTTCGTCACCACCCGCGCGGGCAGGCTCGAGCCGGTCCCGACCACCACCGAGCGCAGAGGGGGGACGCGCCGGTGCTGCTCGGGGTCAGTGCGGAGGGTTGCCATCATTGTCCTTCCCGGACGACCCAGCTTCACAATCGCCGGTTGTGAAGCCGCGGGCGTCCGATTTCCATCCCGTCCGTCGACGGAGGCCCGGGGCCGGCGTCAGGCCGGCGCCAGCGCCGCCGTCTGGTCGAGCATCTCGCGGATCGTGCGGATCATGTCGTGGCGCGCCATGTCGTGCGCCAGATCGATCGCCGCGGCGAAGCCCTGCGCGTTCTCCGAGCCGTGGCTCTTGATGACGATGCCCTCGAGGCCGAGGAACACCCCGCCGTTGGCCCGGCTGGGGTTCATCTTGTCCTTGAGGGCCTTGAAGGCCTGCCGCGCGAACAGGGCGCCGATCTTGGCGGCCAGCGTCCGGGTCATGGCGGCGCGGAGATACGTGCCGATCTGCTTGGCGGTGCCCTCGGCGGTCTTGAGGGCGATGTTGCCGGTGAATCCCTCCGTCACCACCACGTCGACCGTGCCGCGCCCGAGATCCGTGCCCTCGACGAAGCCGTGATAGGTCAGGCCGGGGCTCTCCATCTCGCGCAGGATCCGGGCAGCCTCCTTGACCGCCTCGTTGCCCTTCATCTCCTCGGTGCCGACGTTGAGCAGGCCGACGGTCGGACGCTCGAGGTCGAACACGATGCGCGCCATGGCCGAGCCCATCACGGCCATCTCGACGAGGTGCTCGGCATCCGTGCCGATCGTGGCGCCGACGTCGAGCACGACGCTCTCGCCGCGCACGGTCGGCCACAGGCAGGCGATGGCCGGGCGCTCGATGCCCGACATGGTCTTCAGGCAGATCTTGGACATCGCCATCAGGGCGCCGGTGTTGCCGGCCGACACGCAGGCATCGGCCTGCCCGTCGCGGACCGCCTGGATCGCCTGCCACATGGACGACTTGCCCCGGCCCTGGCGCACCGCCTGGCTCGGCTTGTCGTCCATGGCCACGGCCACGCTGGTGTGGCGGATCTCCACGCAGTCCTTGAGCCGGGGCTCCTTGGCGACCAGCGGCGCGATCACCGCCTCGTCGCCGAACATGAGGAAGGTGGTGCCGGGATGGCGCTCCCGGGCCAGCGCCGCGCCGGGCACGACCGTGGTGGGCCCGTGGTCGCCACCCATGGCGTCGAGCGAGATGCACACGCGTTGGGACATGTCGGTAGCGGGTCGCGGGTCTCGGCGGGAAAGGGGTCGGACGGCGGCGGGACGGGGCTCGCCGGGCGCGGCGGACCATAGCGATACCGGCCCGGCGGGCAAATGAAATCGGGCGGCCGGCGGTTCCGGCCGGACGCGGCGGCCTCAGCCGTCGCGGTCGCGGAGCTTGCGCAGGCCGTCGAGGGGTCCGGCCTCGTCGCCCGCCACGACCGGCTCGAAGGCGATGCCGGGCTTGCGCGGGTACGGGTCGAGGCCCAGCGCCAGGAACTCGGCGGTGAGCGCGCCGAAATCGATGCGGCCGCCGACCAGGGGGTCGGGGATGTCGGCGTCCTCGGCATCGGTGCCGGCGAGCCGGTCGGTGTCGGTGAACACCACCTCGACCGGCTCCCGGACCGGCGCCTCGAAGGGTTCGAGGCTGACGGTGCAGACCTGGGTCACCAGGGCCTCCACGGTGCCGGTCACGGTGAGGCGGCTGGTCGCCCCCTCGATGGCGAAGCGCCCGACGAGGTCGCGGATCCCCGGGATGCCGAAATCGGCGGCCAGCGCCGCGCACTCGGCCGGGCTCGCCTCCACGGTGACGGCGCCGCGCCCCTGGGGCAGGCGCTCGACATTGACCCAGCGCGCGAGCGGGAAAGCGTCCTGGCCGGCATCGCGGCTGCTGGCATCGCGGCTCATGCGCGTCCTCCGTGGTCAGGGCCGGCCGGTACCGGCGCGAAGCCGTCGGGCTCCGGGAAGGGCGGCCCGGCCGCGAGCAGCCCGTCGAGATCGGCCCCGGCGAGGGCGGCGTCGGCCGCCCGCACGTAGGCGGCGAGACCGCGCCCGTCCCCCTCGCCGCCGAGCACGTTGCGGACGAGGGTGGCCGCCAGGGCCGCGGCGTCGCCGGCCTCCAGGGCCGCGTCGTAGCCCTCGGCCCGGCCGTAGAAGGCGGCGCCGAGCTTCTTCATCCGCTTGGACACGCCCATGTCGCCGACGCCGAGTTCGCGCAGGGAGGCGTCGAGCTGGGTGAAGACCGAGTTCACCAGATCCTGCGCCACCTCGGCGGCCGGCGGCGGCAGCCGGTTCAGCCGGCGCAGGACCAGGATCGCGTGCAGGCACAGGGATTCGAACCGGCCCTCCACGGTGTCGGGCACGCCGAGATCCGTGTAGAGGCCCGGCCGGCGCGCGGCCTCGCTCAGGGCGACGTGCAGCCCCTCGACGGCGCGGCGGCGCGCGCCCGCGCGGCGGAACAGCCCGGCGATCATCGGTGTCGAACCCCGGCCCTCTGTGGCCAAGCTTGCCTTGTCAAAGCCATAACCCCGCGGTACGGCAACCCACGCCCAGGGCGCAAGCGCCGTCGGAGCCCCGTGCCGGCGGCGACGGTCGCGCCCCGTCCGTCAACACGCTCTCTGGGGGCCCGATGCGGCGCCGTTTCGTCCAGTCCTTCGCGCGCCTCGCCCTGCTCGGCCTCGCGGCAACCGGTCTGTCGGGCTGCATCGGCGAGGAGCTGCGCCACGGCTACCAGGTCGATCAGGCGGCGCTCGCCACGATCAAGCCCGGCATGGGCCCCGAGCAGGTGCTGCAGATCCTGGGCACGCCCTCGACCGTGTCCACGGTCGGCAACAAGTCCTGGTACTACATCTCGCAGAACACCCGCCGGACGATCATGTTCCTGGGCGAGCAGGTCGAGGACCAGAAGGTCACGGCCGTGTACTTCACCCCCGCCTTCAAGGTCGAGCGCGTGGCGCTCTACGGCCTGCAGGACGGCCGGATCTTCGACTTCATCGAGCGCACCACGCCGACGAGCGGCGCCGACCGCGCCTTCCTCAGCCAGCTGTTCCGCGGCCTGACCCGCTACGAGCCGTTCGGCAGCGGCAGCGGCACCAGCGTCGTGCCGGGCGCGAATCGCGGCATGTGACCGGCCTCGCCCGCCACGAGGCGGGCGATCGCCCCGGGCTCCGGGAACAGGTGCTCGGGGCCGTGGGACGCGAGGGCCCGCGGGTCGGTGTAGCCCCAGGCCACGGCGCCGAACGGGCAGCCCAGCGCCCGCGCCGCCTCGAGGTCCCGGATCTCGTCGCCGACGCAGAGGGCCCGGTGCGGCGGCACCCCGGCCCGCGCGAGCAGCGCCCGGAGCCGGCGCGCCTTCCCGAAGATCGACGCCCCGCAGGCGTAGCTGCCGATGCGGGCGGCATTGTCCGGTCCGAGCACCCGCCGCACCGTGTCGGCGCGATTCGACGACAGGATCGCCAGCGGCACGCCCGCCGCCGCGATCGCGGCCAGCATCGCCGGGACGCCGGGAAACAGGGGGATCTGCGCGGCGTCGCGGGCGGCCAGCGCGTGCATGTGGCGGGCGATGAGCGGCAGCTTCCAGCGCGGGATGCCGAGATGGGCGACGATCGCCCGGGCGCCCTGGAGCCGGAGCTCCTCCACCTCGTGGGCCTCGACCCGGCGGAAGCGGTAGCGGTCGGCGACGCCGTTCAGCACCGAGCAGAACCACCCGAAACTGTCGGCCAGCGTGCCGTCGAAGTCGAGGACGACGAGACCCGGCCCGGGCGCGGCCGGCATCCGGGCCGGCATCCGAGCCACGTCAGGTCCGCAGGTTCTCGAGCGGGACGCTGAGCCGCATCAGGAGACCGCCCGGCGCCCAGTCGTGCTCCAGCGCCCCGTCGAGCTGGCCGGCGACGCTGCGCTCGGCCAGCACCGTGCCGAATCCCTTCCGGGACGGCGCGCCGGCGATCTGCGGGCCGCCCTCCTCGCGCCAGGTCAGCGTGTAGCGGCCCGCCTCGCGGGTCCCGCTCAGCGAGACGCCGCCCTCCCGCGTCGACAGGCCGCCGTACTTGACCGCGTTCGTCGCCTGCTCGTGCATGATCAGCGCGAGGGCCGTGGCGGTGCGCTCACCGATCTCGGCATCGTCCCCCGAGATCACCACGCGGGCGCGTCCGTTCTCCTCGTAGGCGGCCATGATCAGGCGCATCAGCCCGAGCACCGTCTGACCGGCGACCGGCGGGGCGCTGTCGGGGGAGTGCGGGCGGACGTATTCGTGGGCCCGGGCCAGGGCGCCGAGCCGCTCGCGGAACGCGGCCACGAAGGGCTTGGCCGCGGGGTCGGTCCGCGCGGTCAGGGCGGCGAGGCCGCCCACCACCGCGAAGATGTTCTTGATCCGGTGCGACAGCTCGCGGATCAGCAGGTCGCGGGCCTCCTCGGCGCGCTTGGCCTCGCGCAGGTCGCGGGTGACCGTGGCGTAGCCGAGCTCGGTCCCGGTCGGGTCGCGCACCGGGAAGATGTTGTAGAGCACCGCCAGGGGCTCGCCGGTGACGAAGTGCCGGAAGGCGAGTTCGCCCTCCCAGAACCCGTCCCGGCGCACCGCCGGCATCACGGTCTCGGCCAGGATCCGGCGGCTGTCGTCGGTGAAGAAGTCGGGCACCTTCTTGGCGCGGGCGGCGGCGAGATCGGGCAGGCCGACCAGGGCCATGGCCGCCTCGTTGAGGTGGGTGATCGCGCCCTCGAGGGTGCTGAGCCCGATGAAGTCCTTGGAGGTCTCGACGATCGCCGCGAGCTTGCGGGCCTCGGCCTCGGCGCGCTTCAAATCGTCGATGTCGGTGCAGGTCCCGAACCACCGCTCGATCCGCCCCTCGGCGTCCCGGATCGGCATGGCCCGCCCCAGGGTCCAGCGGTAGTCGCCGCTGTGGTGGCGCAGGCGATACTCGATCTCGTAGGGCTCGCCGGTCGCGAGGCAGTGGCGCCAGCGCGCCCAGGCCCTGTCCTGGTCCTCGGCATGGAACACACCGTTCCAGCCCTCGCCGTCGGTGGAGCCGTAGGGGACGCCGGTGAACTCGTACCAGCGGTCGTTGTAGTAGTCGTGGAACCCGTCCGGCCGCGTGGTCCAAACCATCTGGGGCATCGCCGAGGTCATCACGCGGAAGCGGCGCTCGCTCGCGGCGATCTCCGCCTCGCGGGCGGCGACCTGCGCCAGCGTCCTGCGGTGCTCCAGCAGGCTGGAGATCTGGCGCGCCAGCGCCAGCAGGGTCGCGGTCTGCTCCGAATCGAGCCCCTCCGGCCGCGGGACGCGGTCCAGCACGCACAGCGCGCCGAGCGGGATGCCGTGGCTGCCGCGGATCACCGCACCCGCGTAGAACCGGAAGGCCGGCGCCCCGGTGACCAGGGGATTCTCTGTGGTCCGGGGGTCCGCGGTCAGGTCCGGGATGACGAGAAGGTCGCCGGCCTCGATCGTGTGGGCACAGACCGAGCAATTGATCGGCAGCTCGCGCTTGCCGAGGCCCACCTCCGACTTGAACCACTGCCGCTCGGCATCGACGAGGCTGACGAGTGCGACCGGCGCCCGGCAGACATAGGCGGCGACCCGCACGAGGTCGTCGTAGAGCGGCTCGGGCTCGGAATCGAGGATCGCGAGATCGCGCAGTTCGGCGATCCGGTCGGCGGCGCGCCAGCGCCCGTCGGTCGGTCCGGCTTCCGCGAGCGCGTGAGGTGCAGGCACATCCATGGTCCTGCCCTCACATAGGCGCGCGACGGCCCGCTGCCAAGGAACCGCCGCGGTTTCCTGCCGCAGCCCTCCGGGCCGCGGCAGGGCGCGCGACCGCGGCGCGTCAGGCGGCGCGGGACTCGGTCAGGGTCGGGTAGTCGACGTAGCCCTCGGGGCCCTGGCTGTACCACGTCGCAGCGTCGTCCTTGGCGAGCGGCGCCTTCCTGGCGATCCGCTCGGCGAGGTCCGGGTTGGCGATGAAGGTCCGGCCGAACGCGATGGCGTCGGCCTCGCCGGCATCCAGCGCCTTCTGGCCGCTGACCCCGTCGTAGTCGGCGTTCAGGATCATCGGGTTGCGGAACACGCGCCGCATCGCCGGGGCGATCGGCGGGTGGTCGGCCTTGCCGAAGGTGCCATTCGGCCCCGGCTCGCGCATCTCCAGGAAGGCGATCCCGGCATCGGCGAGCGCCTGGGCGGCGGCGACGAACAGCGGCTCCGGGTTCGAGTCGTTGCAGCCCTGGATCGCGCCGTTCGGCGAGAGGCGGACGCCCGTGCGCTCGGGTCCGGCGACCTTCGCCACCGCCTCGGTCACCTCGCGCAGGAGCCGCACCCGGTTCTCGATGGAGCCGCCGTACTGGTCGGTGCGATGGTTGGTGCCGTCGCGGAGGAACTCGTCGATCAGGTAGCCGTTCGCGGCGTGGATCTGCACCCCGTCGAACCCGGCCGCCAGGGCGTTGGCGGTGGCCCGCTCGTAATCGGCGAGCAGGCGCGGGATCTCGGACACCTCCAGGGCGCGGGCCTCGCTGTAGGGCTTCTTGCCGGAATAGGTGTGGGCCTGGTCGGGGGCCGTGGTGGGCGAGGACGAGACCGGCTTGGCGCCGCCGAGGAAGTCCGAATGGACCATCCGGCCCATGTGCCAGATCTGGCAGACGATCTTGCCGCCCTTGTCGTGAACGGCCTTCACGATCGGCCGCCACGCGTCGACCTGGGCGTCGGACCAGATGCCCGGCGCGTAGGGCCAACCGAGGCCCTCCTGGCTGATGCCGGTGGCCTCGGTGAGGATCAGGCCGGCGCCGGCGCGCTGGGCGTAGTACTCGGCCATGATCGGGGTCGGGACGTGCTCGCGGGTGCCGCGGCCGCGGGTCAGCGGCGCCATGAAGATCCGGTTCTTCGCCTCGATGGCGCCGATGCGGATCGGGTCGAGCAGGGACGGCATGGGTTACCTCGTGCTGGTGCGGCGGGGGCCGCGTCCGGGTTTTAATCCGGCGCCGAGGTGGCGCTGCGGCGCCGCGATGCCAAGGTGCTGCGCCGCGGGACTGACCGTCGCGTGCGGGGGCGCACACGGCGAAACGGGAAGGGCCGGTCTCGCGGAGAGCCCGGCCCCGTCGGCCGATCCTGTCTTCGCGGAACTCAGCTGTGCGCCAGCACGGCGAGCAGCAGCAGGGCGATGATGTTGGTGATCTTGATCGCCGGGTTCACGGCCGGACCGGCGGTGTCCTTGTAGGGGTCGCCGACCGTGTCACCGGTCACCGCCGCCTTGTGGGCGTCGGAGCCCTTGCCGCCGTGGTGGCCATCCTCGATGTACTTCTTGGCGTTGTCCCAGGCACCGCCGCCCGAGGTCATCGAGATCGCCACGTAGAGGCCGGTGAGGATCACGCCGAGCAGGCTCGCGCCCACGGTGGCGAAGGCCTGGCTCTTCCCGGCGATGAACTGGATCACGAAGAACAGCACTATCGGCGACAGGACCGGCAGCAGCGAGGGGATGATCATCTCCTTGATCGCCGCGCGGGTGAGCATGTCCACCGCCCGCCCGTAATCCGGCCGGTCCGTGCCCTGCATGATGCCGGGCTTGGCCCGGAACTGGCGCCGGACCTCCTCGACCACCGCGCCCGCCGCGCGCCCGACCGCCGTCATGGCGATGCCGGCGAACAGGAACGGGATCAGGCCGCCGAGCAGCAGCCCGACCACGACGTAGGGGTTGGAGAGCGAGAAATCGACGCTGACGCCCTGGAAGAAGCGGTACTGCGTCGGGCTCGCATGGGCGATGAAGTAGTTCAGGTCCGACGTGTAGGCGGCAAACAGCACCAGCGCGCCGAGACCCGCCGAGCCGATCGCGTAGCCCTTCGTCACCGCCTTGGTGGTGTTGCCGACCGCGTCGAGGGCGTCGGTGGACTTGCGCACCTCCGAGGGCAGGCCCGCCATCTCGGCGATGCCGCCGGCATTGTCGGTGACCGGCCCGAAGGCGTCCAGCGCCACGATGAAGCCCGCGAGCGCCAGCATGGCGGTGACCGCGATGGCGATGCCGAACAGGCCGGCGAGCGCGTAGGTGCTGATGATGCCTGCCACGATCACGATGGCCGGCAGCGCGGTCGATTCGAGCGAGATCGCCAGCCCCTGGATCACGTTGGTGCCGTGGCCGGTCACCGACGCGTCGGCGATCGACTTCACCGGGCGGAAGTTGGTGCCCGTGTAGTACTCGGTGATCACGACGATCAGCGCCGTGATGGCGAGCCCGATCACCGCGCAGCCGAACAGCGCGGCCGACGTGAAGGTCAGGCCGGTCGAGGTGGTGAAGCTCGTCGAGAAGCCGCCGAGCAGGGTCATGTTGACCGCCGCGATCGCCGCGATGGAGAGTACGCCGGCGGCGATCAGCCCCTTGTAGAGCGCCCCCATGATCGACTGGTTCGCGCCGAGCCGCACCGCGTAGGTGCCGGCGATGGAGGTGAGGATGCAGGCCGACCCGATGGCGAGCGGGTACAGCATCATCGGCTCGAGGACGTCGCGGTTGCTGCCGCCGGCGCCGGAGAAGAAGATCGCGGCCAGCACCATCGTGGCGACGACCGTCACCGCGTAGGTCTCGAACAGGTCGGCCGCCATGCCGGCGCAGTCGCCGACATTGTCGCCGACGTTGTCGGCGATGGTGGCGGGGTTGCGCGGATCGTCCTCCGGGATGCCGGCCTCAACCTTGCCGACGAGGTCGCCGCCGACATCGGCGCCCTTGGTGAAGATGCCGCCGCCGAGGCGGGCGAAGATCGAGATCAGCGAGGCGCCGAAGCCGAGCGCCACGAGGGCGTCGATCACCTCGCGGCTCGACGGCTCGAGATGGGCGGCGCGGGTGAGGAACAGGTAGTAGAGGGCCACGCCCAGCAGCGCGAGGCCCGCCACCAGCATGCCGGTCACCGCCCCCGACTTGAAGGCGACGTCGAGGCCGCCGCCCAGCGAGGTCGAGGCGGCCTGGGCCGTGCGGACGTTGGCCCGCACCGAGACGTTCATGCCGATGAAGCCGGCCGCGCCCGACAGCACGGCGCCGATCAGGAAGCCGACCGCGACCTTGATCCCGAGGAAGACGGCGAGGAGGACGAACAGGACGACGCCGACGAGGCCGATCGTCGTGTATTGCCGCCGGAGATAGGCCTGCGCGCCCTCGGCGATGGCGGCGGCGATCTCCTGCATGCGCTGCGTGCCGGCGTCGCGCCGCATCACGTCGAGGATCGTGACGATGCCGTAGGCGACGGCGCAGAGCCCGCCCGCGATGATCAGGACCAAGGGAATCATTCGACCGTCCTTGTTATTATCGTGCCTGGCGTTGGCTTGTGATTGTCGAGCTTGGCCGCCGGACGACGGCCATGGGACGCGGCGCTCGGATTCGGGGCTTTCCTTCCCAGAACAATGCCTTGATTGCCAAACTTCGCCGGGGAGCGCAAACGCCGCGTCGGCGGGCGACGCCGGGAATCGGGTCTCACGACCCGCGGGCCAAAAAGCCCTCGAACCCGCAATGCTGCATTATGTTGCAGATCTGGTTTCTCGCCGGCCGCTGCACCCGGTTCCATGGGCGCGAGCCCCCTCTTCCGTGCGGGAGAGGGGGCCGAGCGCGGCTCCCGCGAGCGGAGATGCCCGTCCCCCGAACTGGAACATCACGAACGCGAGCGGCTCGAGCGGCCGTTAACGTCGCCTTAACCAACCGATATTCTATTTTTGGTTGTATTCGGACGAGGGACTCGCCATGAGCAGCGACCAGGCCGCCAGGTTGGCGGCGACCATCGAGGTGTTGAGCGGCGCGGTCGGCTTCCTGATCGCAGAGCGGGTCGCGGCGCAGCCGGTCACGATCCAGGACGACCTGCTCTGCGTGCTGCAGCGCGCCCTGTCCCGGGCGCCGGGCGCGGGCGGGGACCCGGCCGGCCGCTGGATCCCGGTGGTCGCCGCCGCGATGATCGGCGAGGTCCGGCGCCAGATCGGCCACCCGGCCGGGGATTCCGCCGGCCCGATGATCTCGGGACCGGACGCGATCTGGGCGTCAGAAGTGGCTGAAGGCTCCGGCCGCGAACACGCGCTCGGCGCCATCGCGCATTTCGAAGCGCGGCGGGCCGTCGCCTGAGGTAACGGTGCCGATGGCGGCGACGGCGATCCCGGCCGCCGCGGCCTCGGCCCGGAAATCCGCCAGGCGCTCCGGCGCGACGGTGCAGAGGATCTCGTAATCGTCGCCGCCGGTCAGGACCGCCTCGATCAGGGCGGGATCCGCCGCGCAGGCGCACCGGGCCGCCTCCGAGAGCGGCACGTCCGCCGTCGCCACCCGGGCGGTGCGGCCCGCGCCCAGCATCTTGGCGAGATCGCCCGCGAGGCCGTCCGACACGTCCATGGCCGCCGAGGCGTGGCGGCGGATGGCCGGCGCGGCGGCGAGCCGCGGGCGCGGGTGCAGGTAGCGGTCGGCGAGTTCGGCCCGCAGCGCCGGATCGAGGCCGGCCGCCCAGGGGGCGTCGCCCTCCAGGCGCATCCGCAGGCCTAGGGCGGCGTCGCCGATCGTGCCGGTGACGCAGATCCGGTCGCCGACCCGCGCGGTGGTGCGCCGCACGATGGTGCCGGTCGGCAGCTCGCCGAACACGCTCACCGAGATCAGCGCGGGGCCGCCGGAGCGCACCGTGTCGCCGCCCAGCAGCGGGCAGCCGGCCGCCTCGGCCGCCGCGCCGAGCCCCTGCGCGAATCCGCCGAGCCAGGCCTCCGTCCAGTCGTCGGGCAGCGCGAGGGTCAGCAGGAAGCCGCGCGGGACCGCGCCCTTGGCGGCGATGTCGGAGAGGTTCACGCCGAGCGCCTTGCGGGCGACCGAGGCCGGCGGATCCTCCGCGAAGTAGTGGATCCCCGCCACCACGGCGTCGGCGGTGACGACGAGGTCGTGGCCCGGCGCGGGCGTCAGCGTGGCGGCGTCGTCCCGGAGCCCGTCGGCGCCCGGCCCCGCGAGCGGGGCGAAGTAGCGGGCGATCAGCCCCTCCTCGGAGGCGCGGGCCGGCCCGGCCAAGACTCAGGCCTTCCCGGCCGACGGTTTCCCAGCCGCAGCTTTGCCGGGGAGCGGCTTGGACGAGCCCGGCTTGCCCGAGGCCTTCGGGGCCCCGACCTCGCCCGGCCGGACCTCCCGGGCGACCCGGTCGAGGACGGCGTTGACGAGGCCCGGCTCGTCGGCGGTGTAGAAGCTGTGGGCGACGTCGACGTATTCCGAGATCGCCGCGGCCGCCGGCACGTCGCGGCGGAACATCAGCTCGTAGGCGCCCGCCCGCAGGATCGCCCGGAGCACGATCTCGATGCGGCGCAGCGGCCAGCCCTGCGCGAGGGCCTGGTCGAGCTTGGGGTCGATGGCGCGCTGCTCCTCGACCGTGCCGCGCAGCAGGTCGCGGAAGAACGCGGTCTCGGCCGGGGGATGGGCGATCCCGTCGACCTCCTGGCCGATCCAGAAGGCCTCGAACTCGGCGAGGGCGTCGAGCACGCCCTTGCCGGAGACGTCCATCTCGTAGAGCGCCTGCACCACCGCGAGGCGGGCGCCGCTGCGCAGGCTGATCTTTGCGGCGGCGCCGGCGGTGCCGGTGCCATTCTCCGCGCCGGTCTCCGGCTGGGTCTCGGGGGTCCCGGTCATGGGTGTATCCGTCATCGCGGGCGCGCGCCTTCGGCCGCACGCTTCAGGGCGAGCACGCCGAGCGCCGCCTCGGCGGCGCCGCCGCCCTTGTTCATCTCGGCGACCCGGGCGCGGGCGAGCGCCTGCGCCTCGGTCTCGACCGTGAGGATGCCGTTGCCCAGCGGCACGCGGCGCTGCACCGACAGGTCCATGAGCGCCCGGGCGCTCTCGCCGGCGACGATGTCGTAGTGGCCGGTCTCGCCGCGGATCACGCAGCCGAGCGCCACCACGGCGTCGTAGGCGCCCGTGTCGAGCAGGATCGCCACGGCGGCGGGGATCTCCAGGGCCCCCGGCACGGTGACCACGGTGGCCTGCGCGTCGGCGGCCGCGATCGCCGCCAGGGCGCCAGCCAGGAGTTCGTCGGCGATCGCGTCGTAGTAGCGCGCCTCGACCACGAGGATCCGGGCGCCGGCGAGCGCCGGGTCGGTGGGCTTGGGCGCCGAATCGGCGCGGGTATGGGCGACCATGGCTCTCGTCCGGCCGGGTTTTCGGGAACGGGCGGGCGGCACATCGGGCACCCGCACGGGGGAGGACGGTTAGACCGAAGCGGCCGGCGCCACAAGCCGCGCGGGATCGCCCCCGGCCCGCGCCGCGGCCGCGGCGGCGCGCCCTACCCGACCAGCGGCGGCAGCGGCGGGGCCGCGGGGCCGCCCTCCGGCAGGGCCGTGCGGGCGACGTTCATCGTCATGGCGAGCAGCGCGTAGTAGCCGTTGATGCCGGTCAGATCGATCGCCCCCTGCTCGCCGAAGCGCGCGACCAGGGCCGCGTAGGTCGCGTCGCTCACCGCGCGGTTGCGCATCAGCTCGGTCGAGAAAGCGTAGGCGAGGGCCTCGTCGGCGCTCATCGTGTCGGGGCGGCGCCCCTCGGCCAGCGCCCGCGCGGTCTCGGGGGCGACCCCGGCCTCGAGGGCGATCGGGTGGTGGATCGCCCACTCGACCGGCTGGCTCCACTCCCGCGCGACCACCAGGATCGCGAACTCGCTGATCCGCAGCGGCAGGACGCTGCCGTAGCGCAGGTACTGGCCCATCCGGCTCGCGCACAGCATCAGCTCGGGGCTGCGCAGGAGTGGCACGAACGGCCCGAAGACCGGGACGCCGCGCTCGGCCCGGAACGCGGCCGCCGCCTCTTCCTGCGCCGGGGACAGGCCGCCGGCCCGGATCTCCGGCATGCGCTCCGCGCTGGTCTGCCCGCTGGCCATGCGTTTCCCCTCCGTGCTCCGGCGCCGACGCGCGGCCCGCTCTGGATTTCCGGTGCCCGTGCGCCTAGACCATTGGGGCTCACCGGCACGCACCGCGCCCGACCGGGCGGCGATCCCTGAACGCCAGCGAGGCTTACGGCTTTGGCCCTCCCCGTCAACGAACGCCGGCGCATCATGCTGCTCACGGGCGCGAGCCGGGGCATCGGCCACGCCACCGTCAAGCGCTTCTCGGCCGCGGGCTGGCGCGTGATCACCTGCTCGCGCCACGCCTTCCCGGAGAACTGCCCCTGGGAGATGGGGCCCGAGGACCACCTGCAGGTCGACCTCGCCGACGCGCAGGACACGGTCCGCGCCGTCGAGGAGGTGCGGGGCCGGCTCGCCGCCGAGGGCGGGGTGCTGCACGCGCTGGTCAACAATGCCGGGATCTCGCCGAAGGGGCCGGAGGGCGAGCGCCTCGGCGCGCTGGCCACCGAGTTCGACACCTGGCAGCGGGTCTTCCAGGTCAACCTCTTCGCCACGATCCTGCTGGCCCGGGGCCTGCGCGAGGAACTGGCCCGGGCCAAGGGCTCGGTCGTCAACGTGACGTCGATCGCCGGCTCGCGCGTCCACCCCTTCGCGGGGGCGGCGTACGGCACCTCCAAGGCGGCGCTGGCTGGCCTGACCCGCGAGATGGCCGCCGATTTCGGGCCGCTCGGCGTGCGGGTGAACGCGATCTCGCCGGGCGAGATTGACACGTCGATCCTGTCGCCCGGCACCGAGAAGCTCGTCGAGCAGATCCCGCAGCGCCGGCTCGGCACGCCGGACGAGGTCGCCAAGGCGATCTACTTCCTGTGCACCGAGGCCTCCTCCTACGTGAACGGCGCCGAGCTCCACATCAACGGCGGCCAGCACGTTTGACCAGATCGGTCGCTTCCTGGGGCGCTTCCGCGCGCCGGCACCCGGCGGCTTGCCGCGGGCGGGTCGCGCTCGTCCTGGGCCTCCTCGCGTGCGCCGCGCCCGTCGCGGGTGCGCGGGCCGAGCCCGGGATCCGGATCCTCGACCTGCCCTTCAAGGTGCGGGCGCTGCGCGGCTCGCGCAGCGAGGCCGCGGTCTCGGTGGCGACCTCCGGGCTCCTGCCGATCACCGGCGGCACGGCAGGGGCAAAGGCCGGCGCGCAGGGCGGCGGACAGCAGGCCGGCGACGAGGAGAGCGCGCCGATCGCCGTGGTCTGGGGCGACGACGGCGGCGCCGTGCTCGCCCTCGCAGAGGGCGGCGTCACCGTGCGGCCGATCGGCCGGGACGCGGTCGAGGGGCTGACCGCCGCCGAGACGCCGCGCGGGGCCCTGCCGGGCTCGCGCCGCGCCCTCTCGGGCCCCCTGAGCGCCTATCTCACCGGGCGCACGCGCTCCCCCGACGGCGGCGCGGCCGCCGCGGTGCTGACGATCCGCGAGCGCCAGCCGATGGCGGTGAGCACCGATCCGAAGCCCGTCCCCGTGGCCACCGTGACGGTGCCGGCGGGGGGCGAGGCCGTGTTCGCGCCGCTGCGGCCGCGCCTGTTGCGCCTCGGGGACCGCCCGGCGCTGCTGGCGGCGACGCTGTCCGGCGCGGATGCCGGCGGCCTCGTGCTGATCGACCGGCCCGCCGGCGATCCGGGCGCGGCCTGGGCCGTCGCCGCCCGCACGCCCGCCCAGCCGGGCCCGCCCCTCAAGATCGCCGGCATCGCGGATTTCTCCGGATCGGGCGCCACCCAGGCCGCGACGGTCAGCGCCAAGGGCCGGCTCCAGCTCTGGACGCTGCGTCCCGACGCGATCGAGCCCGCCGGCGAGGCCGCGGGCTACGCGGCCGGCGACGGCGATTCGGATCTCGCCGTGACCGTTCCGACCGGCGGCAGCCCCGAGCTCGTCCTGCCGGTGGCGGGCCGGCCGGAGATCGCCTTCGTGGCGGCCAAGGGCGGCCTGCGCGAGCGGGCGCGCGTGCCGCTACCGGCCCCCGCGGAGACCGGCATCGTCGTCCTCGGCGAGGGCGCGGCGGCGCGGCTGCTCGTCGGCCTCGCCGACGGCCGGGTGGCCGTCGTGGCACCGGACGGGGGCAAGCCGTGACCGCGGGCGCACCGGATCCCGACAGCCGGCTGTTCCCGGCCCGGCCCTTCGTGGGCGCGTCGATCGCGGTGATCCGCGGCGAGCGGGCCCTGCTGGCGGCGCGGGCCAACGAGCCGATGCGCGGCGTCTGGACCCTGCCGGGCGGCCTCGTGGAGGCGGGCGAGTCCCTGGCAGAGGCGGCCCTGCGCGAACTGTCCGAGGAGGTCGGCCTGCCCGCCGAGGTGGTCGGCGTGCTCTCGCCCACCGAGATCATCGTCCGGGACGAGGCCGGACGGGCCCGCCACCACTACGTCGTCCACCCGCACGCCGCCCTGTGGTGCGGCGGCGAGCCCGTGGCCGGGCCCGAGGCCCTGGGCACCCGGTGGGCGACGCTCGCGGAGGTCGCGACCCTTCCGACCACCCCCGGCCTGGTCGACACCCTGCGCGAGGCCTTCGCGCGGGTGGCGGCCCGGGGCACGGATGGAACCACGGACGGGAGCGCGGATCGGCACGCGAACCGCGCGGGAATGCCAGGCGGGGAGCCGACGGCGTGAGGCGCCCCGCGACCCTCCTGTGCCTGCTGGCGCTCCTGGCAGGCCCGGTCTCCGCGCCGGCGCTGGCGCAGCAGCGCTCCGGCCGGAGCGGCGCGCCCGCCAAGGAAGCCGCGAAGGAGCCGTCCAAGGAGCCAACCGCCCCCGCGGACGTGCCCGCGCCCTACGACCGCGACCTGCTGCGCATGTCCGAGATCATCGGGGCCCTGGCGTTCCTGCGGAACCTCTGCGCGGCCCCGGACGCGGCCGACTGGCCGGCCCGCATGAAGGCGCTGATCGACTCCGAGGGCGTGACCCCGGCCCGCCGCGACCGGCTGGCCGGCGCCTACAACCGCGGCTACCGCGGCTACGCGCTGACCTACCGGGTCTGCACGCCCGCGGCCCACGAGGCGGCCGCCCGGTACGTCGCGGAGGGCGACCGGCTGTCGCACGCTCTGGCCGGGCGTTTCGGGGGGTGATGCAGGTACAGCACACATACCGGCGATGCCGGCGAAACATCGGATTTGAGCGCTCGCGTTAACCGATCCGAAATTCTCGGCTGGCCGAGCCGCCGGGACCTGCTTATCATCCATTGCGTCCGCCGGGCCCCGTGTCCGGCGCAATGGAAGTATCCGGCCATGCAGCACAGCTCTCACACCGCCCCCATCGAGGTCGATGTCGAGGAGAAACGCGTCGCGCTGAGTTACGTCTCGGAAGCGTTCGCGGAAGGCTGCCTCGATGGTCTCGACGGTGACTGCATGGCCCAGGCCGCCCTGTTCGCGGCCTTTCAGGAACTCGTGACGACGTACGGCGAAGAAGCCACGGCCCGCTACGCGGAGGGATTCCCGGAGCGCATCCGCGGGGGCGCGTTCACCACGACGCTCCAGCATTGAGCGCGTGAGCGCGGACGGTTGAGGCGCGGGCGGTCAGCGACTACGTCCCGGGTCCGCGGTCCGGCCAGCCGGACCGTCCGCGCCCCGAGGAATCGCCGCCCATGCCCGTCGCCCTGCTGCCGGACCGCGCCCTGGTCACCGTCACCGGACCGGACGCCACGACGCTGCTCCAGGGCGTCCTGACCTGCAACGTCGAGACGCTCCAGCCCGGTGAGGCGCGCCTCGGCGCCCTGCTCACGCCGCAGGGCAAGATCCTCTTCGATTTCCTGGTCTCGCGGATCCCCGACGGCTTCCGGTTCGACGTGCTGGCCGACAGGGCCGCGGACCTCGCCAAGCGCCTGACGCTCTATCGCCTGCGCGCGCAAGCGACCATCGCGGCCGACCCAACCGTCGCGGTCGCGGCGGCCTGGGCCGGCGCGGCCCCGCCCGCCGCGGAGGCGCTGGCCGATTCCCGCGCGGCCGATCTCGGCGCCCGTCTCTACGCCGAAGCGGGCGCCTTCTCGGCGGACGCCGCCGAGGCCGAGTACCACGCGCACCGGATCGCCCTCGGCGTGCCCGAGGGCGGACGCGACTTCGCCTTCGGCGACGCTTTCCCGCACGAGGCGCTGATGGATCAGCTCGGCGGTGTCGACTTCCGCAAGGGCTGCTACGTCGGCCAGGAGGTGGTCTCGCGGATGCAGCACCGGGGCACGGCCCGGACCCGCATCCTGGCGGCCGCCTACGCGGACGCCGCGCCCGCGCCCGGCACCGAGATCACAGCGGGCGGCAAGGTGCTCGGCACCACGGGCAGCGCCGCGGGGAACCGCGGCCTCGCCACGGTCCGCCTCGACCGACTGGGCGACGCACTCGCCTCCGGCGAGACCCCGCGCGCGGGCGACCAGCCCGTGACGCTGGCGCGCCCCGCCTGCGCGACCTTCGCCATGCCGGACGCGGCGGCGAGCGCGGCCGGGTAGGATCGCGACGCGCGGGATCGGGCCGCGTGACCGCGGCGCGTCTTGCACCGGCGGAAGGGACCGTCGAGGTGGCCGTGCGGCCGCCGCCGCGACGGTGGCGTTCCGCTCCTGTTCTCGTTACCATCGCCGTATGTCCGAGACCGGCCTCATCGCCCATCCCGACGGCTGCCCACGCTGCTGGTGGGCCGGGCTCGACCCGCTCTACGTCGCCTATCACGACACCGAGTGGGGCGTGCCCGAGCATGACGGCCGCGCTCTCTACGAGAAGCTGATCCTCGACGGCTTCCAGGCCGGCCTGTCGTGGATCACCATCCTGCGCCGCCGGGACGGGTTCCGCGACGCCTTCGCGGATTTCGATCCCGAGCGGATCGCCCGCTTCACCGAGGCGGACGTCGCGCGGCTGATGGCCGACACCCGCATCATCCGCAACCGCGCCAAGATCCAGGGCACCGTCGCGGGCGCCCGGGCGTGGCTGCGGATCGAGGAGCGCGGCCCCGGCTTCGCGCACTTCCTGTGGGACTTCGTCGACGGCCGGCCGGTCCAGGGCACGGCCCGGACCCGCGCGGAGATCGCCACCGAGACGCCGGTCTCCCGGGCGATCGGCAAGGCCCTGAAGGCCGAGGGCTTCTCCTTCTGCGGGCCGACCATCGTGCACGCGTTCATGCAGGCGGTGGGCATGGTCAACGATCACCTCGTCGGCTGCCACCGGCACGGGCCCTGCGCTGCGCTCGGCGGGTCCCGGTGAGCGCGCCGCCGCGCGCGTGGCAGCGCATGCTCTCTGGCCGCCGCCTCGACCTCCTCGACCCGGCGCCCGGGGACATCGAGATCGCCGACATCGCCCACGGCCTTGCCCGGGTCGCGCGCTGGAACGGCCAGACCCGCGGGCCGCACGTCTTCTCGGTGGCGCAGCACAGCCTGCTGGTCGAGGCGGTGGGCCGCCACCTCGCGCCCGGCTGCACCGACCGGGACGGGCTCGAGCTGCTCCTGCACGACGCGCCGGAATACGTGGTCGGGGACATCATCTCGCCGCTCAAGGCCGCCATCGGCGACGCCTATCGCGGCGTCGAGCTGCGCCTGCTCGCGGCGGTGCGCCGCCGCTTCGGGCTGGCCGCTCCCTCGCCCGCGCTCGCCCGGCTCGTGAAGCGAGCCGACCGGATCGCCGCCCACGTCGAGGCGGTGCGCCTCGCCGGCTTCGCGCCGGAGGAGGCCGAGCGCTATTTCGGCCCCTCGGTCGACCTGCCCGAGCCGGTGCCGGCCCTGGCCGAGCCGTGGCCGACCGCCGAGGCCGAGGCGCGATTTCTCGCGCGCTTCACCGCCCTGTCCCCGCCCTGACGGATCTTCGCCCTCGATCCGTCACGATCGCAGGTCACTGGCGCCCCACCATGCCGACCCTCCACGTCTGTCCGCTCTCGCGCCTGCCCGAGACCGTCGCCGCCACGGGCGCGAGCCACGTGCTCACGCTGATCAATGTCGGCACGCCGCTGGAGCGGCCGGCCGTGATCGACGCCGCGAACCACGCCATCATCTGGGTCAGCGACATCGCGGCGGCCCGGGACGGACACGTTTTGCCGGCTGAAGAACACGTGGCCCGGCTTCTCGACTTCGTCCGGACCTGGCCGCGGGAGAAGCCGCTGGTGATCCACTGCTACGCCGGGATCAGCCGCTCGACGGCCGCCGCCTACATCGCGGCCTGCGCGCTGGCGCCCGAGCGCGACGAGGCGGCGATCGCCGACGCCCTGCGGTCCGCCTCGCCCTCGGCGACGCCCAACGCCCTGTTCGTGGCGATCGCCGACCGGATGCTGGATCGCGACGGCCGCATGGTCGCGGCGATCGCCCGCATCGGGCGCGGCGCCGACGCCTTCGAGGGCACGCCGTTCACCCTCGCGCTGGCGTGAACCGAACGCAGGTGCGAAGTGTGGCGCAAACGCCGCCGCGGCCGTCCAAAACGGTGCGGACCCGGCCGGCGGACTGGCCCCCAGGGTTGTGGCGACCGGGGATCGCGCCGTACAAACACCCCCAAAGGAAGTATCTGGGATGAGTGCGAGCAGACCCGAGGTGGCCCCCGCCGCCGGCGACCTGCCCTTCGAGAAGGCGCTGGAACAGCTCGAAGAAATCGTCCGCCGGCTCGAGCGCGGCGACGTGCCGCTCGACGAGTCGGTGGCGATCTACGAGCGCGGCGAGGTGCTGAAGAAGCATTGCGAGGCGCTGCTGAAGCGGGCCGAGGCGCGGATCCAGCGGATCACGCTGGGCGCCGACGGGCGGCCCGAGGGCGTCGCCCCACTCGACATGTCCTGAGGCTCGGCGGTCGAACCGATCCCATCCGTTAGAGGTTGATGCCGTGGCGATTACCCCCGAGCAGAGTGCACTTCTCGACCGCGTTCCGTCTCCTTCGGCGCTGCGGCGTCTTCCGGAGTCGGAGCTTCCGGCGGTGGCGGACGCGGTGCGCGCCGAGATGATCGACGCGGTCTCGATCACCGGCGGCCATCTCGGCTCGGGGCTCGGCGTCGTCGAGCTGACCGTGGCGCTGCACCACGTGTTCGACACCCCCGACGACCGCATCGTCTGGGACGTCGGACACCAGTGCTACCCCCACAAGATCCTCACCGAGCGCCGCGACCGCATCCGGACGCTCCGCCAGGGCGGCGGCCTGTCCGGCTTCACCAAGCGGAGCGAGAGCGTCTACGACCCCTTCGGCGCCGCCCACTCCTCGACCTCGATCTCGGCTGCGCTGGGCATGGCGGTCGCCCGCGACCTCGACAACGCCGCCGCCAAGCAGAAGA
>NZ_JBKFAP010000119.1:0-327 GCF_053345715.1 Methylobacterium sp. D48H | reverse complement strand
GGCACCCGCCTTGCCGACACCCTCACCGCCCGGGCCCAGGCCCTGCGCACCCTGTTCGAGGAGGCCCAGTCGGCCCTCCACGGCGTGGTCGAGGGCGGCGGCGGGCGCTTCGCCGCCGCGGTCGACGCCCGCATCCAGTCCCTCCGCGCGGTGCTGGAGGAGGCGCCCGCCGCCGTCTCGGCGCTGGTGGAGACCCGCGAGCGCCAGCTCTCCGCCACCCTCGACGCCCGCACGCAGCGCCTCCACACCCTGTTCGAGGAGGCCCAGGCCGGCCTGCGCGACCTCGTGGACGGGCGCGGCCAGGAGGCCCCCGACGCCATCGCGGCC
>NZ_JBKFAP010000118.1:0-327 GCF_053345715.1 Methylobacterium sp. D48H | reverse complement strand
AGCACGCGGTGACGTTCGCGGGCGGTCTGGCCACCGAGGGCTACCGGCCGTTCGTGGCGATCTACTCGACCTTCCTGCAGCGGGCCTACGACCAGGTGGTGCACGACGTGGCGCTGCAGAACCTGCCCGTGCGGTTCTGCCTGGACCGGGCGGGGCTGGTCGGCGCGGACGGGGCGACGCACGCGGGCGCGTTCGACCTCGCCTACCTGTGCTGCCTGCCGAACATGACCGTGATGGCGGCCTCCGACGAGGCCGAGCTGGTGCACATGGTGGCGACCGCCCACGCGCACGACACGGGCCCGATCGCGCTGCGCTACCCGCGCGGCG
>NZ_JBKFAP010000117.1:0-328 GCF_053345715.1 Methylobacterium sp. D48H | reverse complement strand
AGCCCAGTGGCAGGGCCGAGACGCTCCAGCTGCGCGCCTCCAGGGCGGCGATCAGGTGGGCGGCGGCGACGATGTCGGCGATCGAGTCGGCGGCGCCGGCCTCGTGGAACGCCACCGCGTCGACCGCGATGCCGTGGACGCGGGCTTCCGCCGCGGCCAGATGCCCGAAGATGCCGAGCGCGTGCGCCCGCACAGCCGGCGCGAGACCCGCCGCCTCCAGCGCGGCGCGGATCCCCGACCAGGGACGGTGGCCGTGGCCGTGGGCATGATCGTGGCCGTGATCGTGGCTGTGATCGTGAGCAGGCGGATGGTCGTGCTGCCCGGTATG
>NZ_JBKFAP010000116.1:0-331 GCF_053345715.1 Methylobacterium sp. D48H | reverse complement strand
GGCGATGGAGGGCGGCGTCGGCAGGTCGCCCTCGCCGATCCACAGCTTCACCACCTCCGGGTCGTCCCGCCCGCGGTCCGCCACGAGGCCGATCTGGCTCGTGCCGGTGCCGCGGATGCGCGCCGACAGCGCGGCGGCGAGATCGACGGGCGCGGCGGAGACGAGGGTGTCGGCCATGGCGGCGCGTGCTCTCCGTGCGTCGGGACGCGGCGCCCCGTCGCGCGGCGCGCGTCCAGGGGCCCGCGTGGTCCCGACCTGTGAGGAATCCGGCGACCCTGACGCGTTCGGGCGCGGACGTCCAGACCCCGAGGCCGGATCGACCCCGGACGCC
>NZ_JBKFAP010000115.1:0-332 GCF_053345715.1 Methylobacterium sp. D48H | reverse complement strand
GGCCCGGCGGGGGCGGCGAGGGTGCGGGGGAGGTCGCGCAGCCGCGGGCGCACCGACCTGCGGACCATCCAGAGACGCGCGCAGATCGCCGCGAGCCAGCCGGCGAGCCGGAAGGCGCCCACGGCCGCCACGAGGGCGGCCGGATCCACCGGGGCCGCGGGCGGCTGGCCCGGTCCCGAGCGCCACAGCGCGGTGCCGGCGGCGATCGCCGGAAGGATCCCCGCCAGGGCCAGGGCCGGCGCCCGGGCATAGGCCAGCCGCGCCTCGGCGCGCCCGACATTGGCCCGCATCGCGGCGACGCGGGCGGCGATCCGGCGGCGCTCGATGGCCGC
>NZ_JBKFAP010000114.1:0-332 GCF_053345715.1 Methylobacterium sp. D48H | reverse complement strand
GTGCGCTTGTCGCCGACCAGCGCCGCCTTGGTGCCGATCGCGTCCCGGAACGGCCCGTAGAAGGCGCTGGCGTATTTCGCCGCGTAGGCCATGATCTGCACGTCGAGGAAGCCGGCCTTGTCGTGGCCCGCGCGGATCGCGCCGACGCGCCCGTCCATCATGTCGGAGGGCGCGATGATGTCTGTCCCGGCCTCGGCCTGGATCAGGCTCTGCCCGACGAGGACCGCGACCGTCTCGTCGTTGAGGATCGCGCCGTCCCGCATCAGGCCGTCGTGGCCGTGGCTCGTGTAGGGATCGAGCGCCACGTCGGTCATGATCCCGATCTCGGGCAC
>NZ_JBKFAP010000113.1:0-333 GCF_053345715.1 Methylobacterium sp. D48H | reverse complement strand
CACCGGCTTCCCCTACCGCCAGTTCTACCCGGACGACGCCAAGGTCGCGCAGGTCGACCTGCGGGCCGGGAGCCTCGGGCGCCACTGCCGGATCGATCTCGGCCTGGTCGGCGACGTCGGGGAGACGATCGCGGCGCTGCTCCCGAAGCTGCAGGCCAAGACCGACCGGGCGCATCTCGACGACAGCCTCGCCCATTACCGCAAGGCCCGCGCCGGGCACGACGCGCTGGCGGTCGGCAAGCCCGGCGGCAAGATCCACCCGCAATACGTCGCCCGGACGCTCAGCGAGGCGGCCTCCGAGGACGCGGTCTTCACCTTCGACGTCGGCACGCC
>NZ_JBKFAP010000112.1:0-334 GCF_053345715.1 Methylobacterium sp. D48H | reverse complement strand
TGACTGACGCTTTTCCTTATTCGTCAGACTCCGGCGGCGCAACGTGCGTCGTCGTCCCGCGGTCGCGGGCCGCGACCGTCGGGCGGCGGGCAGGCGTCTGGGTCCGGCGCGGATCGGCGGTCGCCGTCAGGGCGCCGCGAGGGTCGGCGCCACGGCCGCGAAATGCGCGGGCCAGTCCGGCGGCCGGTACCCGGCCAGACGGCCGGCCAGTCCGGCGCGGAGCGACCCGTCGGGCCGCGCGAGCGCCTCGATCGCCTCGATCCAGCCCGGACCGTCCAGGGGATCGCGGAACAGCGCGAAGCCGTCGGCGATCTCGCGGTGGACGGCGATGTCG
>NZ_JBKFAP010000111.1:0-337 GCF_053345715.1 Methylobacterium sp. D48H | reverse complement strand
CCCGGGCCCAGTGGTGCGCTGTGCCGCACGCCTCCATGCCGACCAGGCATCGCGGCAGCTTGGCGAAGAACGGCACGACCTGCGCCCGCCTCAAGGCCTTGCGCACGACGGCGTGCCCAACTGCATCGACGGCGTGAACCTGAAAGATGCTTTTGGCCAGATCGATGCCGACGGTGGTGATCTCCATGGGGATGGCTCCTGCATGAGCGTGGCTGCTGCTTTGACAGCAACCACACCTTGGCATCGAGATGCCGTCAGTCGGAGCGGGAGCCATCCACCCCATCTGCTTCGGGGCGGCAATGCATGGAAGCGGACGTTGGCTTCGTGCCCGCTCACG
>NZ_JBKFAP010000110.1:0-337 GCF_053345715.1 Methylobacterium sp. D48H | reverse complement strand
GCCCCGCGTTCCGCTCCGGCAGCGACGTCGACCGCATCCGCCAGCGGGTCAACGAGCGCCTGGCGGCGCTCGCCGGCCGCATGCCGGCCGGCGTGGCGGCGCCCGCCATGACCCCGTTGACCTCCTCGGCGCTGACCGTGCTCCTCGTGGGTCTCACCTCCGAGACCCGCGACGCCATGGACCTGCGCCAGGTCGCGGAGTGGACCGTGCGGCGGCGGCCCCAGGCGGTGCCCGGCATCGCCCAGGTCTCGATCTACGGCGGCGGCGTGCGCGCCCTGCAGATCCAGGTCCGCCCCGACGACCTGATTCGCTTCCAGATCGGCCTCAACGACGTCCT
>NZ_JBKFAP010000011.1:0-177599 GCF_053345715.1 Methylobacterium sp. D48H | reverse complement strand
CGTTACTCACCCGTCCGCCGCTGACCCCGAAGGGCCCGCTCGACTTGCATGTGTTAAGCCTGCCGCCAGCGTTCGCTCTGAGCCAGGATCAAACTCTCACGTTGAAGAGATTGATCTGGCCGATCACGTGTATTCTCAGACGGAGCCTCACATCGACCAAGCATCCAGACGCTTCACAGCGCCAGAACACCCGTCGGTGAGCTCAGAAAGAAGAACAACAGATCGGCACAAGTCTACTCACGCCAGGTCCTAAGACCTAGCCGCAAGGACAAACGCCGCCCGCGTCTCCCTTCCTCATTCCAACTTGTCAAAGATCAGCAATCACTCTCGTAATTACCGGCTGAGAAGAAGTCAAGTACCTCGGCTTTCGCCAGATCTACTTTTCTAAATCTCGGTAAGTCCGTCCAACCCGCCCCGTTTTTCTTCCGGACCGCGTCGGGAGGCGCCGTATAAGCTGCCCCGGACTTTCCTGTCAACCACCCTTTTCCCCGGCGACGGAACCGAACCGGCCGAACCGGATTTCAGTGCCTCCGTCGACAGAGCGCGACGCGGAACGGCCCGGAGGCCCTTCGGTGCGGCGCTGGACGATGGACACTCCCTCACGCACCCGGTCCGGGTCGAGCCTGCGCTCGCGCCCGACGGCGTCGCGATCCCGAAGGATCGGTGCTGGCTGGTAATGCTGAGGAAGTTCCGGCGGACGGCGTGCCGTCGTGACCGATGAGGCGGATCTAAGGACCCGAACCGCCTTGCGCAAGGGGCCGAGCGCGGGGCGGCCCCGACCGGGACGCACGGCTCACGGATCGCGGTCGGCCGGCCCGCTCGCCGGCCCGCACCCCCACCGGTCGACGCGGGCGCTCCCCCGGCGCTGCGCGGGACCCGCACCGGCTGAAACCATCGCGGCGGGCGCGCGAAGAGGCGTGATCGCGGTTGATCCTGAGGGACTCGATGACGCTGCTGCACGATCTCACGGGTGCGTCCCCCGGCATGACCGGGACCGCCCTGCTCCTGCGCCTGTCCGCCATCGGCGCGGCCCTGGCCGGGACCGCCGGCACCTTCGCGTATGCCGGCGGCTGGCTCTCGCCCGGCCAGCTCACGCCGGCCCGGATCATCGACCGGTTCGAGCAGGTGAACGGGCCGCATCCCGGCTTCCGACGCAACCACGCCAAGGGGATGTGCGTGGCGGGCCGCTTCACGGGCAGCGGCGCGGGCGCGCGCCTCTCGAAGGCGGGCGTGTTCGCGGCGGGACACGTGACGCCGGTCGAGGGGCGGGTGGCGCTGGCCGGCGGCCAGCCCTACGCGGCCGACGCCGCCGCCACCGTGCGCAGCCTCGCCCTGCGCTTCCGGCTGCCGGACGGCGAAGATTGGCGCACCGGCATGAACAACATCCCGGTCTTTCCGGTGCGCACACCCGAGGCCTTCTATGCGCAGCTCCTCGCGGCCAATCCCGATCCGGCCACCGGCAAGCCGGATCCGGAGCGCCTGAAGGCCTTCTTCGCGGACCATCCGGAGAGCGCGAAGGCCGCCGCGCTGATCAAGGCGCGGACCGTGACCGCGGGCTTCGCCGACAGCACCTACTGGAGCCTGAACGCCTTCCGGTTCGTCGCCGCGGACGGCGCCGCCCGGCCGGTGCGCTGGGCCATGGTCCCCGACCCGGCGCCGGCGGCCGAGGCCGCACCGGGCGGCGCGAACGCCCTGTTCGACGCGCTCGCCGCGCAGCTGGCCCAGGGCCCCCGGCACTGGCACCTGATCGTCACGCTCGGCCAGGCCGGCGACCCGACCGCCGACGCGACGCGGCCCTGGCCGGCCGACCGCGAGACGGTGGATGTCGGGACCCTGACCCTCACGGCGGCGACGCCGGAGGCCGCCGCCACCTGCCGCGACATCAACTTCGATCCGCTGGTGCTGCCGGACGGCATCGCGCCGAGCGACGACCCGCTGCTGAGCGCCCGGTCGGCGGCCTACGCCCAGTCCGTCACCCGCCGCGCCGGCGAGGCCAAGACGCAGAGCGCCGTCACCGGCACCGCGATCCACGGAGCCGCCCTGTGACCGAGCCCGACCGCTTCGACCGGCCCGCGCGCCTGCTCCACTGGACCATGGCGGCGCTGATCCTGGCCATGCTGCTGATCGGCGTCGCCATGGTGACCTCCCTCGCCGATTACGGCACCCTCGTCGCCCTGCACCGGCCGCTCGGGATCCTGATCCTGGTCCTCGCCGGGTTCCGACTCGCCTATCGCTGGCGCCACGCGCCGCCGCCGCTGCCGACGGATCTTCCGGGCTGGCAGAAGCGCGCGGCCCACGCCTCGCACATCCTGCTCTACGGCCTCATGCTGGCCATGCCGCTCGTCGGCTGGGCGATGCTATCGGCGGCGCGCTACCCCGTCATCCTCGCCGGCCCGGTGGTCCTGCCGCCGATCCTGCCGCAGGACCCGATGCTGTACGCGGCCCTGCGCCGGCTCCACACCGCGCTGGCCTACGGGCTGTTCGCCCTGATCCTCGCGCATCTGGCGGCGGCGCTGCTGCACGCGCTGATACGCCGGGACGAGGTCTTCGCCAGCATGGCGCCCTGGCGGTCGACACCGGCCAGGACCACCGAGCCGCCGAAATGACCCTCTCGTTCTCTTGAAAGTCTGATCCGTTCTCCATAAAGAACGCTCGCCCGCCCCGGTCGGACGGGGCGGGCGATCTCTGCGTGGAGGACGAGGCGATGTCAGAGGGATTAGCGGCGCGTACCGTCGCGGCGGCCAACGGCGTGGCCCAGGACGCGGCCTTCGGTGCGGTGATCGCGCCGATCCACCTGTCGACGACCTTCAAGTTCCCGGCCTTCGAGCAGCCCGGCCCCTACGATTACTCGCGCCTGGGCAACCCGACCCGGGACGCGCTGGCCGACACGATCGCCAAGCTCGAGGGCGGCGCCCGCGCCGTCCTGGTGGCGAGCGGCATGGCGGCCCTCGACCTCGCCCTGTCGAGCCTGCGGCCCGGCGATCTCCTGGTCGCGCCGCACGATTGCTACGGCGGAACGCACCGCCTGCTCAGCTTCCGCGCGGAGCGGGGCCATTACCGCGTCGCCTTCGTCGACCAGACCGATCCGGACGCGCTGGCGGCGGCCCTGGCCCAGGGGCCGAAGGTCGTGCTGATCGAGACCCCGAGCAACCCGCTGATGCGCGTGGTCGATGTCCGGCGGATCACCGCGGACGCGAAGGCGGCCGGCGCGCTGGCGGTGGTGGACAACACCTTCCTGTCGCCCGCCCTGCAGCAGCCGATCGCCCTCGGGGCGGATCTCGTCGTCCACTCCACCACCAAGTTCCTGAACGGCCATTCCGACGTGATCGGCGGGGCCGTGATCGCCGCCGACAAGGCGATGGGCGAGGACCTCGCCGCCTGGGCGAACACGATCGGCGTCACCGGCTCGCCCCTCGACGCCTACCTGACGCTTCGGGGCCTGCGCACCCTGTTCGTCCGTGTGGAGCAGCAGCAGCGCAACGCCGCGGCCCTGGCGGCCTTCCTCGACGCCCATCCGGCGGTGGCGCGGGTCCACTATCCGGGCCTGCCGACGCATCCGGGGCACGCCCTGGCCAAGGCCCAGCAGGCGGGCTTCGGGGCGATGCTGAGCTTCGAGCTGGCCGGCGGCCGCGACGCGGTGAGGACCTTCGTGGAGGCCCTGCGGGTCTTCACGCTGGCCGAGTCGCTCGGCGGCGTCGAGAGCCTGATCGCCCATCCGCCGACCATGACGCACGCGGCGATGGACCCGGAGGCGCGCGCCATCGCGGGCATCACCGACGGGCTGCTGCGCCTGTCGGTCGGCCTGGAGGCGGAGGCCGACCTGCTGGCCGACCTGTCGCGGGCTCTCCAGGCCCTGGACGGCTGACCAGGCCGGTCACTCCTCCTCGACCACGCTGAACCCGGACTCGTCCTCGACCACCCGGAAACGGGCGCGCTGCACGGTCCGGGAGCGCTCGGCCGCCTCGTCGCGGCACTTGTCGAGATGGGCGGCGCGGTTGACCACCTGCAGGTTCGGCGCGCCCCAGTAGCCGAGGAGCTCCGGCCATGGCGCGTCGCGGTGCTCGCGCCAGACCCGGTAGAGCGGCAGCAGGTGGTCGACCTCGGCGGTCTTCAGCAGGCGCTTGCCGGTGGTGGTGCAGCGGTGGCGCTGGCGGAGCTTCAGCGCCCGGACCTGGACGTGGGGCGCGATCCAGAACTTCCAGGCCGCGACACAGGCCGCGTGCCAGCCGGCATTGGTGTTGGGCGCGCCGCGCGCCCAGAGATCCCGGTGCCAGCCGAACCGGTAGACCGGCTGGCCGCAGATGCAGCAGGCGCCCCGCCCGCGGGCGAAGGCCGGATCGCGGAACGGCGCGGGCGGCGTGCGGAAGCTCCCGGCCCGCCCCTCGGCCCCGATCTGCCACGCCCAGCCCTCGGGCGTGCCGGAGCGGGCCGCCAGCGCCCGGGCGAGCCGGTCGGCCCGGAGGATGTGGTTGCGCCAGTAGCTCTCGACGGCGAGCCGCGGCGTCGGCGGGATCAGGGGCCGCGCGAGGGCGTGCTGCAGGACCGGCGCCGGGAAGATGGCCGGCAGGGCCTTCTCTAGCCGCGCCCGGGCCTGCACGTTGCGGAGGGTGCGCCAGCTCGATGTGGTCATGGTGGACCGGTGGTAACCCGGCCGTCGCCGCGCCGCGACGGCGCCGCTGCAACAGCTTGCCGGTCCCGCGCGGCCGCCCCTCAGGGTTAAGAAAATGTTTCCCGTGAAACATCGCGCCGTCCGACGGATCCGGCGCCGCGCCGGCCCGGCTCAGAGATCCACCGCCATCGACAGCAGGTAGGTGCGCGGCGCGCCCTGGAAGAAGGTGCCGAACGAGGCGACCCCGGTCCAGTACCGCGCATCGGTCACGTTGAGGATGCTGGCCCGGAAGGTCGTCGGCCGCTCGGCGACGCGGGTCGTGTAGCGCAGGCCGAGGTCGAGGCGCGCCCAGTCCGGCAGGGCCTGGGTGTTCGCGAGGTCGACGAACTGCCGCCCGGTATAGATGACCGCGCCGTTGAGCGTCAGGCCGGGCAAGCCCGGCAGGTCCCACTCGGCCCCCAGGCTCGCCTGGACCTCCGGCACGCCGATCGGCCGGTTCCCGCGATTGGCGGCGAGCGCCGTCCTGACGAGGCGTCCGTCGAGCAGGGTCACGCCGCCGACCACCCGCACCTGCGGGGTGATCTCGCCGAACAGGCTCAGCTCGAGCCCGCCGACGCGCTGCTCGGCGGTCGCCGCGAAGCGCCCCTGCGGGCCGAGCTCGCCCGCGGGCTTCGTGATCCGAAAGGCGCCGAGCGTGGCGCCGAACCGGCCGAGATCGAGCTTCACGCCCGCCTCGACCTGTCGGGCCACGTAGGGCTCCAGGATCGTGCCGGAATTGGTCGCCACCGCCGGGGCCACGTCGCCGCGGCTCAGGCCCTCGATGTAGTTGCCGTAGAGCGAGACCGAGTCCCAGGGCCGCACCACGAGGCCGACCATCGGGGTCGTGGCGCTCTTGTCGTAGGACGAGGCCAGCGTGCCGACATTCGACACGTAGTTGTGCGCCTCCACGCGCTGACGGCGCACGCCCAGGGTCAGCAGGACGCGCTCGTCGAGGGCCGACAGCGTGTCGGCCACCGCGATCCCCGACAGGGTGCTGTCGGACAGGCGGGGTCGGCCGACGCCGTAGATCGGCGCGATGTACGGGACGAGGGCCGGCGCGTAGAGGTTCGACAGGTAGGCGCCACGGCCGGGCGAGAACCGCCGTGCCGTCGCCTCGTCGTACACGGAGCCCTGCACCGTCAGGGCGTGCCGGATGAAGCCGGTCTCGAACCGGGCCCGGACGCCGCCGTCGTAGGTGAGCCGGTCGACGCCCAGCGCGTAGAATTGCGGCGTGCTGGTCGTGTCGCCGCGGCCGTTGAGGATCGTCGGCGCCGACTGGAAGTAGCGCTCCACGCCGGTCTGCCCGCCGCCGACATCCGCGAACAGCGTGACCTGATCGGTCAGGTCGTACTCGGTGCGCAGCAGGCCGCCGCGATCGTCGACGTTTGAGTATTCCCAGGGCTGGGTCAGGTTCAAGCGGCCGTCGGGCGCCCGCGGCACGGGCACGCCGGCCCGCAGGAGGAACGGGCGCAGCGGCGCGTTGAAGCGGTCGGTCTGCGCCAGCAGGTAGAGCCACGCGCGGAACCGGTCACCCTGGTAGTCGAGGGCCAGGGCCCCGACGCCGGTCGTCTCGGTCTGGCGGTCGAAGGGCGTGGCGCCGCCGTGCAGGCTGCCGACGACGCGGGCGCCCCATTCCCGCCCAGGCCCCCAGCGGCGGGCGACGTCGACCTGGCTGCCGCCCCAGGCGGACGAGCCGTAATCCAGCGTGACGCGAGTGAGGTCCGCGCCGGCGCGCTTGGGGACGATGTTGACCACGCCGCCGACCGCGCCGTTCGGCGACACCCCCGTGAGGGCGGCGGACGGCCCCTTCAGGACCTCGATGCGCTCCACGTAATCGGTGAAGATGCGGAAGCTCGGGGCGACGCCGTAGAGCCCGTCGAAGGCGACCTCGCCGCTGGTGTTCTCGTTGGACGGGAAGCCCCGGATGGAGAAGGAGTCGAACGGCGCCCCCGTGGTCTGGGTGGCGCGCACCGACGGGTCGAGGACCAGGGTCTCGGACACCGTCCGCGCCTGGCGGTCCCGAATGAGCGTGTCGGTGTAGCTGGCGATGCTGAAGGGCGCCTTCTGGGTCTCGGTATCACCCAGAAGGCCGAGGCGCCCGCCCCGCGCCACCTGACCACCGGCATAGGCCGGGACTGGGCCGCGCGGCGCGGCCGCGCCCTCGACCGAGAGCTCGTCGAGCTGGACGTCCCGGCCGGCCCCGGCCTCCTCCGCGCGGGCGGCGTGCAGCCCGGACCCGACGAAGCCCAGCAGGACGGCCATCGGGAGAATCGGCCGGGCCGCGCGCCGCCGGCGCCGGTTTCGCGTGGAAACAGGTACTGAGAAGTCGTGGGACCGCATTGTCGTGACGAAGGCTCCGAATCACGGAGCAAGGCAGCAAATATCTCTACATGTGCCAAAAATGAATTTGGAGTAATTACAATTCTATTTGACGAAGGTAGGACGGATCTGCGGGATCGCTATTGGGAACGCTCTAAATTGACTTTACACGCCGAACGATATCTTTGTCAGTGCCTCGACCATCATCGCACGGTCGAGCCGGCGCTTTCGCGAAAGGCCGGACCGGATTTCGGCCGAGGCGCGCGGCCGGGATCGTCGGGCCGGGCGGGGGCGCGGGGCTCGACCCGGCCGCGATCGGGTGTGGATCGTGCGCGTCCGATCGGGTCGCCGCGGCGGAGACCGGGGCGCCCGGTTGCCAGGGTTGCCCACCCCGCCTAGACGGGCCCGGCGCGAAACGTGCCTGTCACCCCTCCTCTAGTGCAGAGGTTTTCCCTGTGATCACCGGTCCGTGCCTCATCGTCCAGCCGATCCACACGGCGGGCCTCGACCGGTTGCGCGCGGCCGGCCTGGAGCCGCGCCCGGCGAGCGGGACCGATCCCGAGACGCTGGCGCGCGAGGTCGCCGACTGCGTCGCCGTCATCACCCGCAACACCGGCTTCCCGGCCCGCGCCATCGCGGCGGCGCCGGCCCTGCGGGTGATCGGGGTGCACGGCACCGGCACCGACCACGTCGCCACGGCCGAGGCGACCGGGGCCGGGATCGTGGTGGTGAACACGCCCGGCGCCAACGCCGTCTCGGTGGCCGAGCAGACGCTGGCGCTGATCTTCGCCCTGGCCAAGGCTCTGCCGGAGGCCGACCGCTCGGTCCGGGCCGGCGACGACAGCTTCAAGTTCACCGCCCGGCTGATCGAGCTCGCCGGCCTGACGCTGGGCCTCGTCGGCTTCGGGGCGATCGGGCAGGCGACCGCCCGGCTCGGCGCCGCCCTGGGCCTGCGGGTGCTGGCCTACGGCCCGAGCCGCCCGGACGCGGACTTCGCCAACGCCGGCGCCCTGCGGGCCGCCTCGGTCGACGCGCTCCTGGCGGAATCCGACATCGTCTCCCTGCACGTGCCGCTGACCCCGGGCACACGCGGCCTGATCGGCCGGGACCAGCTCGCCCGGATGAAGCGGGAGGCCTTCCTGATCAACACCAGCCGCGGCGGCCTGATCGACGAGGCGGCCCTGGTGGAGGCGCTGGAGGCGGGCACGATCGCGGGCGCCGGGCTCGACGTCTTCGCCCAGGAACCGCTGCCGGTCGACCACCCGCTGGCCCGCCAGCCCCGGGCGATCCTGACGCCCCATGTTGGCGGCTCCACCGGGGCGGCCCTGATCCGCACCGCCGAGACCGCCGCGACCCGCGTGGTCGACGTCCTCGCCGGCCGGCGGCCGGGCGGGCTGGTCAACCCGGCCGTCTGGGAGCGGCGCCGCGGGGTGTGAGGCCGATCGCGCGTTGCCCGCGGCGGGCCTCCAGTCCCGCCCCGCACCCTGAGGTGTGAGACCGTGTCAGGTCGATCGCGCCGGGCCTTCGTCGTTGCGCGCGCAGCGAAGCGATCCGGTGTCGCGCCACGCTGACCGAGGTCGCGCTGCCCTGGGTCGCTTCGCTGCGCGCGCGATGACCGAGCGGGCCGGATCGACCGGAGCGTTCGACCGGAGATCGTGAGCGTGGGACGCCGCGATCCCGCGTCCCCGACCGCTCGAATCACGCCCGTTCGTCCGGACCGCGACGGCCCGCCGCGCGCCGTGTCATGCAATCGTCGCAGACGGGCCGGAAAGCCACCCGCTGCATCCGAAGCCAGAGAGGGCTCCATGGACTTCCACCGTCGCTTCACGGTCCTGATGTGCGCCCCGGCCTTCGACCCGGACGATCTCGAGGGCGCGCGCGTCAACCAGATCGTGGCGGCCGTGGAGCAGCGCGGCTTCGAGGTGGTGCGCGCCCGGCGCGTCGAGGACGCGGCCATCGCGGTCCAGACCGACGCGGCGGTCGGCTGCCTCGTGGTCGACTGGGGCAAGCGCGGCCTCGATGGCAAGGCCGCCGCCCTCATCGACATGATGCGCCGGCGCGGCCTGGAGATGCCGATCGTCATCATGGTCCGCCGCAAGCGGCTGGAGGACATCCCGGTCGAGCTCCTCGACTTCATCGACGGCTACATCTTCCTCGCCGAGGAGACGCCGGAATTCATCGCCCGCGGCCTCGTCAGCCGGGTCACGCAGTACGCCGAGACCCTCAAGACCCCGTTCTTCGGCGCGCTCGTCGACTACGCCGAGAAGGGCAACCAGCTCTGGACCTGCCCGGGCCACAACGGCGGCATCTTCTACAACCGGTCGCCGATCGGCCGGATCTTCGTGGAGCACCTCGGCGAGGCGATCTTCCGCGACGACCTCGACAACTCGGTCCTCGACCTCGGCGACCTCCTGACCCACGAGGGCCCGGCGCTCAAGGCCCAGAAGGAGGCCGCCAAGATCTTCGGGGCGGAGAAGACCTACTTCGTCCTCAACGGCACCTCGGCCTCCAACAAGATCGTCCTGTCCTCCCTGGTGGCCGAGGACGACCTCGTCCTGTTCGACCGCAACAACCACAAGGCGGCCCACCACGGCGCCCTGTTCCTGGGCGGCGGCATCCCGATCTTCCTGGAGACGGACCGCAATGCCTACGGCCTGATCGGGCCGATCTTCCACGAAGCTCTCGACGAGACCCGGATCCGGGAGAAGATCCGCCGCAACCCGCTGGTGACCGACCCGGAGGCGTGGCGCCGGGAGCGGCCGTTCCGCGTCGCGGTGATCGAGCAGTGCACCTACGACGGCACGATCTACGACGCCCAGGAGATCCTGGAGAAGATCGGCCACCTCTGCGACTACATCCTGTTCGACGAGGCCTGGGCGGGCTTCATGAAGTTCCACCCGCTCTACGCAAGGCGCTTCGCCATGGGGCTGACCGGCCTCGACGAGACCTCGCCGGGCATCGTCGCCACGCAATCGACCCACAAGCAGCTCGCGAGCTTCTCCCAGGCCTCGCAGATCCACACCCGGGACGGCCATATCCGCGGCCAGACCCGGCGGGTCGAGCACAAGCGGCTCAACGAGAGCTTCCTCGTTCACGCCTCGACCTCGCCCTTCTACCCGCTCTTCGCCTCCCTCGACGTCGGCGCCCAGATGATGAAGGGCCGCTCCGGGATGATCCTGTGGGACGACACGATCCGGCTCGGGATCGAGTGGCGCAAGAAGGTCCGGGCGATCCGGCGCGAGTTCGAGGAGAACGAGCGCGATCCCGCGCGGCGCTGGTTCTTCGACCCCTTCGTGCCGGACGTGACGGTGAACGCCGACGGCGCCGAGGTGCCGTGGGAGAGCGTGCCGACGGACGAACTCGCCGCGACGCCGCGCCACTGGGAGCTGAAGCCGGGCGCGCGCTGGCACGGCTTCACCCACGTGGCGCCGGGCTACGCCATCACCGACCCGAACAAGCTCACCGTGCTGACCCCCGGCTTCGACCGGCACACGGGGGCCTATGCCCAGCACGGCGTGCCGGCGCCGATCGTGGCCCAGTACCTGCGTGAGAACCGGATCGTCGCCGAGAAGAACGACCTGAACTCGCTGCTCTTCCTGCTGACCCCGGGGGTGGAATCCTCCAAGGCCGGCACGCTGATCTCGGGCCTCGTCGCCTTCAAGCGGCTCCACGACGACAACGTCCCGCTGGAGGAGGCCATGCCGGAATTCGTCAACCGCCGGCCGAACCGCTACCGGGGCGTGCGCCTGCGCGACCTCTGCGGCGAGTTCCACGCGTTCCACCGGGAGGCCGGCACCTCGACGCTGCAGCGGCGGCAATTCGCCCCCGAGCACCTGCCCGAGATGGTGATGCCGCCCAAGCGGGCCGCCCAGCTGCTGACGCGCAACAAGGTCGACTACGTGCCGATCGCCGAGGCCGAGGGGCGGATCGCCACCACGCTGATGCTGGTCTACCCCCCGGGCATCGGCACGGTGCTGCCCGGTGAGCGCCTGGACGACCGGGCCAAGCCCATGCTCGACTATTTCAAGATGTTCGAGGCGTCCGCCAACCTGTTCCCGGGCTTCGAGGCCGAGATCCAGGGCGTCTACCGCGAGGTCGACCCGGACGGGCGGATCCGCTTCCACACCTACGTGGCGCGGGAGGGCGCCTGATGGAGATCGAGGCCGAGACGCCCGGCCTGCTCCCGGCCCGGTCCTGCCCCGACATCGTCATCCGCGCCTCCTCGGACGCCGATGTCGAGGCGATGGTGGCGATCTACGAGCACCATATCGGCAAGGGCGTGACCGATGTCAGCGTCGCCGAGGAGGACCGGCTGCTCCCCGACGACCTAAAGCGGCGGCGCAAGACCATGCGCAAGAAGCGCCTGCCGCACCTCGTGGCCGACCGGGACGGCGCGGTGGCGGGCTACGCCTACGCGGTGCCGTTCCGGAAGCGGCCGGCCTACCGCTACACCCTCAAGCACTCGATCTACGTGCATCCCGACCACCTGCACGCGGGGATCGGCCGGCGGCTGCTGCCGGCCCTGATCGAGGCTTGCGCGGCGGGCGGCTACCGCCAGATGATCGGCTACATCGACGCCGAGAACGCGGCCTCCCTGCGGCTCCACGAGGCCTGCGGGTTCGAGCGGGTCGGCTACCTGCGGGCGGTGGGGTTCAAGTACGGCCACTGGTCGGACAGCGTCATGGTCCAGCGCGCGCTGGGAACCGGGTCGGAGGACAGGCCGGGGTAGCGGGCCGGGACCGGGCGGCCTCCGACGCCCGGCCGCCGTCATCGCGAGCGAAGCGAAGCGATCCAGTCGCGCCACACTTACGGAGGGCGCGCTGCCCTGGGTCGCTTCGCTGCGCTCGCGATGACGGAGCGCGCGACGTCCGAAGGATCCGACCCGAGCCAACCTCAGTGGCCGGCCGCCGGGTTCGGCGTGGCGACGAGGTCGACCTCGACGCCGACCTCGAGCGCCACCCACTGGCCCGAGGCCCAGGCTCCCTGCCCGACGCCGAACTCGGTGCGGACCAGACCGACGCGCCCCGCGGCGTGCGCGGCGCCGCCCTCGAGGGTCAGGTGGAACGGCAGCGTCACGGGCCGGCTCGTGCCGCGGATCGTCAGTGTGCCGACGGCCGCGTAGTCGCCCTGCCCCTTGTCGACGAAGCGGGTCGCCTCGAAGCGCGCCTCGCTTCCCGCCTTGACGTCGAACCAGTCCTTCTGCGGCAGGGCCTCGTCGCGCTGGACGTCCCCGGTCCGCGCGCTGGCGAGGTCGACCAGCACGAGCGCGTGCCCCGCCTCGGGCTTGGCGGGGTCGAAATCGATGTCGGCCTTGAACCGCTCGAACCGCCCGGTGAACGGGACGCCGACCTGCACGCCGGAGAACCGGATCGCGCTCCTGGCCGGATCCACCGCCCAATCGGCGGCGGCGGTCGGCAGGGTGACGGCCTGGAGAACCGCCAGCAGGCAGAGGTGACGCGCGTTCATCGGGTCGGCTCCACATTGGGGGCGGGTGACAGCCGGCGCCCCGGCAGCATGCGGCGCAGCACGTCGTCGCGCAGGAGGAGGTGGTGGCGCAGGGCCGCCGCCACGTGGACGGCGAGCAGAGCCGCCAGGAACCACGCCCCCAGGGCGTGGACCCGCTTCAGGACGGCCTCGGCGACGGCGGGGTCGGGAACAAGGGCCGCCAGCGGCAGGTGCGGCCAGGGCACGATCCCGTACAGCACCGTCGGGATGTTGAACGGCGACAGCGAGACCACGGCCCAGCCGGTCAGGGGCAGCCCGACGAGCAGCAGGTACAGCAGGTGGTGGGCGGCCGCGGCCGCCCGGCGCTCCCGCGCCGGCATCCCGGCCGGGTGCGGCGGCGGCCGGTGGGTCAGGCGCCAGAGGACCCGCAGGGCCGTCAGCGCCAGCACGGTGATCCCGACGGACTTGTGCCACTGGTAGAGCTGGAACTGACGCAGCGGCGCCAGGGCCGCGTGCGTCATGGTCAGGCCGAGGCCGATCAGGACGAGCACGCCCAGCGCGCTCGCCCAGTGCAGCAGGATCGCCACGGCGGAGTACCGCCGCGCGGAGACCCCGTTCGCCATGGCGGATTCTCCCAGGTCAGTCCTGCTTCTCGAAGGCGCCCGCGATGGTGAGGTGCAGTTCGTCGCCGATCAGCGGCACGTAGGTCTTCACCCCGAACTCGGAGCGCTTGAGCGTGCCGGTGGCCTCGAAGCCGACCGTGTATTTCTTGCTCAGCGGGTTCACGCCGGCGCCGACCAGGGTGACGTCGAGCGTCACCGGCTTGGTCACGCCGTGGAGCGTCAGGTCGCCCGTCACCTTCGCGTGGTCCTTGCCGGCCGGCGCGACCTTGGTCGAGACGAAGGTCATGTCGGGGAACTTGGCGGCGTCGAGCCACTGGTCGCCCTTGAGCTCGTCGGTGAGCTTGGCGCTGGTGGTCGTCACCGAGGCGACCGGGATCTTCACCGAGAGCTTGGCGGCGGCCGGGTTCTTCGGCTGCAGCTCCAGCGTGCCGGACACGTCCGAGAAGCCGCCCGCGTAGTTCGAGAAGCCCATGTGGGAGACGCGCCAGCCGACCTGGGTGTGGCCGGGATCGACCGCGTAGGTGCCGGCCTGGATCTGCGCCGGATCCCGGGTCGGCGGGGTCTGGGCCAGCGCCGAGGTGGCGACCGGGGCGGCGACCAGTAGGGCCAGAAGGCCGGAGGCGAGAATCGACTTCAAGGGTGTCTCCTGCAGAGCAGACGGACGAGCGCGATTCGCTGCGCCGCGGCAGCCGTGTAGACCCGTTCACGGTACCGGTTGAGCCTGCTATCCGGAACCCCATGGTTGCGAGAACGGAAACCTTCCGGGGCGGGCTCGACGATGTGCGGGCCTTCTGCGCCGTCGTGGATCTCGGCACGGTGACGGCCGCCGCAGCGACTCTGCAGGAGACCAAGGGCAGCGTCAGCCGGCGGATCTCCCGCCTGGAGCAGGCGCTGGGCGTCCGGCTGATGGCGCGAACCTCCCGGGCGGTCTCGCCGACCGCCGAGGGCCTCGCCTTCTACGCCAAGGCCCAGGAGAGCCTGACGCTCCTCGACGACGCGGCCGAGACCGCCCGGGACGCCCGCACGGTGCCGGCGGGGCACCTGCGGATCACGACCTCGATCGATTTCGGGATCGAGGTGATGCCCGAGATCGTCGCGAGCTTCCGGGCCGCCTACCCGCAGATCACCGTGGAGATGCTCAACACCGACGCGCGGCTCGACCTCGCGGCCAACCGGATCGACCTCGCCCTGCGGCTGGGCGGCGCGGAGGAGACCGGCTACCGCGCGATGGTCCTCGCGACCCTGGCTCTGGCCCTCTACGCGGCCCCCGCCTACCTGGAGCGCCGCCCGGCCCCGGCGGACCTCGCCGATCTGCGCGACCACGACCTGATCCTCGCCCGGGAACGGATCGGCACGGCCGGGCTGACCCTTTCCGACGGCCGGGGCCGCACGGAGCCGCTGTCCCTGAGCCCGGCGATCCGGGTCAGCGACTTCGCGACCGCGCTCCGTCTCACCCTCGCGGGCGCCGGGATCGGCCACCTCCCGAGCCTCGTGGCCGCCCGGGCCGTGGAGGCCGGGCAGATCGTGCGCGTGCTGAGCCCCTGGGCGACCCGCAGCAGCACCTTGCGCGCCGTCACCCTGGCCGGGCGCGAGCTGCCGGCCCGCGTCCAGGTCTTCCGCGAGCACGTCCGGACCGTCCTGGCCTCGCGTGGATGCCCCCGCGACAGCGCGGGATCAGAAGGCGAATACAGATAAATAGATTTATTTATCTGTATATGCGCTCTACATCGGCCCAACTCGATAAATTTTTACCGGATATCGTAGCGCCCGGTTGAGAGGCTGCGCGCATGCTGCGACGCGGCGGCAAGCTCGGCCGCACGGCCCGGGGCCCCGAGGGTCCGGCCCGCAGCGCGTCACGTCTGGATCTCGGTCATGTCCCTCCGCAGCCGGTGCCTGCGCGCCCTCGTGTTCGCCGGGATCCTGGCGCTGATCGGGACGACCATCGGTCTCGGGACGGCCCGGGCCTCGCTGCCGGCCACGACCCGGATCGTGCTGCAGAAGGCGGGCCGGTACATGCCGACCGACCTGTACCTGCGCCGCGGCGACACCATCGCCCTGCGCAACGGCGACGCGCGCCTGACCCACCACGCCTTCATCGAGGCGGACCGGTTCTCGTTCGACGCCGGCACTCAGGAACCCGGCACCGAGACCCGATTGACCCTGGCCGAGCCGGGCGATTTCGTCATCCAGTGCGGCATTCATCCGAAGATGAAGCTCACCCTCCACGTCGAGTAGGGGTCCGGGAGCCCCTCAGCCGTCGCGGCCGAGTCCGAGACCGCGGATGATGTCGCCGATGGGATCGATCTTCTGCGACGGGGCGGCCGCCGGCGCGGGCTGCGGCGCCGCGGCGGTGACGGTCGGCCGGTCGGATTCGGCGGTGCGGACGAGGGCGGCGTGGCGGAGGCGGGCCGCCCGGTGGACGCCGCGCTCCGTCCCCTTCGCGCGGTGCGCCGCGGTCCTGCGCGGCGGCCCGGCCGGGCGTGCCATCTCGGCGGGGAGCGGGGCGGCCGGCATCGCGGTGTCCGGGACCGCCGCCGCGACCCGCGGCGCCGGGACGGCCGCCAGGGCGCCCGTGGTCTCCGGCGCTGTGAGCTTGGCCGGCGGGTCGACCCAGGCGCTCCGCGTGACCGGTGCGGCGGCCGGCTTCGAGACCGGCGCGGCGTCCGTCACGGTAGGACGCACGGGACGCGTCTGCACCTCGTAATTGCCCGGATGCAGAATATGCGCAGCCGCCACCAGCCCGAATACGGCAACGGCAGTGGTCCCGAGTGTGGAGCGATAGTGTTCCATGGCGGAAAAACGTACCGCCAAGCTCCGGGTTCCGCGCGGTCGAGACGTCGGGGCGCGGTCCGCGCGGCGGGTCGGCCGGCGGAAAGAAAAAAGGCCACTCCCGAAGGAGCGGCCCGAAGTCTAGGGAGGAAACGCCCAAGAAGGGCAGCGGGATCGCGACGCCATCGCCATCCCGCAGTGCAAAGATAGGATACCGCATTGCGGCATGCAACGGATCGGGCGCCGCGGAGGCATGCATATGTACCCGGGTCCGACTGCACACCCATGCGAGCTACGCATGGCGCCACGCCGGCCCACGAGCGGGCCGGGATCTAGGGACGCGATGCCCTTCGGGCGGACCTGAAACCGGGTCCCGCGCGGCGGGTCTAGGCGCCGCCGGACCGGCCGTCCTGGCCGATCAGGCGCTCGACCTCGGCTTCCGCGACGGCGCGCGCCGCGTGCTCGGAGGTGTGCGGGCGGTACGACCCCCGGACCAGCTTGCCGCGGTCGCGGATTGCCCAGGTGAAGTGACCGGGATCATGCCGGCTCGGCCTGACCTCGACCGTGTAGAGATGCCCGCCCGTCGCACCCATGCCGGGAATGTGCGGAGGCGTCCGGCGCCGGGACAGGGGGTGCGACCGTGCGCGGCAGCCCCGTCCTCCGGACCGCCGCAGCCCGCGCTGAAGCCGCCCTAGCGTCCCGGCCGGCGCCGGCCCTGGGCCGGTCCGCGCGGTCTCGGGCCGCCCGCCGCCCGGTCGTCGCCCGGCCTCCCGTCGCTCTGACCCGGGCCCTCGACCCGCCCCTCGGTCCGGGTCCCGAGCCAGACCACGTGCTTCGGGCCGCTGCCCCGGCCGCTCGCATGGACGCGCTGCTCGTCGACCGCGAAGCCGGAGCGCTGCAGGCGGCTCTTGAACTTCCGGTCCGGGGCGCCCGACCAGACGCCCAGGATGCCGCCCGGCCGCAGGGCCCAGCGGGCGCGCTTCAGCCCCCAATTGTCGTAGAGCCGGTCGTTCGCCTTGCGCATCAGCCCCTCCGGGCCGTTGTCGACGTCGAGCAGGATCGCGTCGTAGCGCTCCGGTCCGGCCTGGATCAGGCGGTTGACGTCGGCCTCCTGCAGGTCGACCCGCGGATCGTCCAGGCAGCCGGCGAAGACGTGGGCGAGCGGCCCCCGGGCCCAGGCCACCACGGCGGGCACCAGCTCGGCGACCACCACCTGCGCCTGCGGTCCGAGGCCCTCGAGCGCCGCCCGCAGGGTGAAGCCCATGCCGAGGCCGCCGATCAGGACCCGGGCGCGGGGCCTGTCCTGGAGCCGCGCGCAGGTCATCGCCGCGAGCGCCACCTCCGAGCCGCTGCGCCGGTTGTTCATCAGCTCGATCGTGTCGGCCATGATGGCGAACTCGTCGCCGCGCCGCATCAGGCGCAGGTCGGTGCCGCCGCCGGGCACGGATCCGGTATCGAGATGAACCCAGGGTATCACGCGCGCGTCCTCGTTTGCCGGCGCCCTGTCGTGCGGGCGGTGGAGGGATCGCGGCGAGAGCGGCGCGGCGCGCGGGCCCGGCCGTGCGCGCCGCGCACCCCCGCCCGGCACCGCGCCTTGCCGCGACCGATTCCGGCGGCGTATCAGCACCTATGGCCAAGCGCATCAAGTCGAGACCGCAGGAGCGGGGCTCCGTTCTGTTCGATATCGTCTTCGCGGACGGGTCCCGGGCCTCGAACCGGCGCGTGCCGGCCGAGATCCTCGGCGGCCTCGACGGCGACGAGCCCGCCCGGCAGCTCATCGCCGAGCAGGAGGAGGAGATCGCCCGCAAGGCCGGGCGGCCGGGGCGCGCGATCGAGAGCCTGACCCGCTCGCCGATCGTCAAGCCGAAGCCGGTCGCCTGACCGCGTCGGCCCGGAGCGGCCCGGAGCGGTCCGGAACGGCCGAGACCGGCCGTCAGGCGCTCTCGGCCAGCCGGCGCGCGACCTCCTCGCGCAGGGCCTCGTTCATCGCGGCGAACCGGGCCTGCATGCGCGTCCGCAGCCACGGGAACAGGCCGGGGGCGAGCAGGCCCGCGACGGTCTCGGCCTGGACGAGGCGGACGCCGTCGGCGGTCTCGGTGATCCGGATCTCGTGCTCGCCGATGAGCAGGGGCGGCGTCGGGATGCCGCCGCGCCACGTGAGCCGGCGGCCGGGCTCCCAGCAGGTCACCGTCACCTGGCGCGCCCGGTAGGCGCGGCCGTTCAGGGTCCGCTCCAGGCGCCAGCGCGCGCCCTCGCGCAGGCGGCCCTCCGCCTTGCGGATGTACGGGTTCCAGGCCGGGTAGGAATCGAGGTCCGTCAGCACGGACCAGACCAGTCCGGCCCGCGCGGGGATCGCGATCTCCGTGCTGCTGATCCGAGCGCCCGTCATCCGTCCCTCCCGGCGATCCGGCGACCGTTCGCGCCGGCCGCTCCCGCTCTCCGAGAACGCGCACCGCCCGCTCCGCGGTCCAGACCGCGGCGCAGACCGCGGTTCAGCCGGCGAATCCAGCGCGCGGCTCAGACCGCGCCCTCGACCACCTCCAGCGCCCGCAGGATGGCGAAGCCGATCCGCTCGGCCTCGGCCTCCGCGTCGGCGGGGAGCAGCGCCACGGTCTCGACCCCCGGCTCGTCCTCGGGCCCGACCACGATGCGGATGACGTCGCCCTCGACCGCCGACGGGTCGTGGATCAGGCCGACCCGGTGGCCGGCCCCCGTGCCGAAGACGCGCAGGGGCGCCTGGGCCGGATCGGGCTCCGGCGCCGGGTTGCGGGGGACGCCGAAGGCGGGGCGGATGACGTTGTCGTCGGACATGCGGGAACCCGGTCTCCGTTCGTGCGCGGCCGGCGGCGCGGCTCATTCCGGCCCGGTCCGGGGGCCGGCGAGGCCCGCCGTCGCCAGCACGGCGTCGGCCAGAACCTCCAGGCCGGCCCCGGCCCAGGCCGGCGTGATGCTCTCGGCCTCGTTGTGGCTGATCCCGCCGTGGCAGGGGCAGAACACCAGGGCCGCCGGCACCGCGCGGGCGCAGTAGACGGCGTCGTGGTAGATCGCGGTCGGCATCCGCGTCCAGGCATGGCCCCGCGCCTCGGCCGCCGCCTGCACGCGGTCCACCAGGACCGGGTCGAACGGAGTCGGGGGCGCGCGCCAGAACTCCGCGACCTGGACGGTGACGCCGCGCTCCGCCGCCAGGGCGTCGGCCCGGGCCCGGATTTGCGCGCCCATCGCCTCCAGCTGCGCGGTGTCGCCGTGGCGGGTGTCGAGGCTGAACCAGACCCGGCCGGGCGTGATGTTGCGGCTCGCCGGCTCCGCCCGCAGCACGCCGACGGTGGCGCGGCCGCGCTCCCCGCCGGCGCCGACCGCCGCCTCCGCGATGCCCTCGAGCGACGCGATCAGCGCCGCCGCGGCCATCATCGCGTCGCGCCGGCCCGCCATGGGGCTGCCGGCATGGGCCTCCTCGCCCAGCACGGTGATCTCGTACCAGATCTGGGCGAGGGCCCGGTCGACCACCCCGACGGTGAGCCCGGCCTCCTCCAAGCGCTTGCCCTGCTCGATGTGAAGCTCGAAATAGGCGCCGATCTCCCGCAGGGCGGCCGGGTCCGCCGTCCCCTGCCAGCCGATGCGCTGCAGCTCGTCGCCGAAGGCGTGGCCCGCGAGGTCCCGGGTCGCCAGGATGTCGGCCTCCGGGACGATGCCCATGGCGACGCCGCTGCCGCTCATCGGCGGCGCGAAGCGCGCGCCCTCCTCGTTGCACCAGTTGATCAGCAGGAGCGGGGCCTCGGTCTCGATCCCGGCCTCCTGCAGGGCGCGCATGATCTCCAGCCCGGCGAGGACGCCCAGCGGCCCGTCGAACTTGCCCCCGGTGGGCTGGGTGTCGAGGTGGCTGCCGACGGCGACCGGCTTCCGGCCCGGATCGCGCCCGGGCCGGTGGAAGACCATGGTGCCGACCCGGTCCACGGTGAGCGTCAGCCCCGCCGCCTCGCCCCAGCGCTGGAACAGGACGCGCCCCTCGGCGTCGCGGTCGGTCAGGGCCTGCCGGTCGTTGCCGCCGTTGGGCAGCGCGCCGATCCGGGCGAGCTCCATCAGGCTGTCCCAGAGCCGCTCCCGCGAGAGCGGGAGGTTTGTGCGGTTCACCGTGCGGTCCATGGCGTCTCTGCTGCTGGCCTCCCGGCGGGATGCCTACCGGAAGGTGCAGGTTACGGCGCAGCGGCAACCCGCACCAGGGCGGGCCCGGCGCGAGCCACGGGCTTCGCGGGCCGGCGGCACCCGATGGCGCCCGATGGCGCCCGACGGTGGAGCGATCCACGGGCCGAAGTGCGGATTCCCGCCGGATCGCGGCGTCTACCGATCATTTGTGATCGAACTGTCCACGCGGCGGCGCTGTGAATCCGGTCTTTGCGCCGCGCCGGAGCGGCCCTGCATTATCGAGAACGGGATTGTCCGGAACCGAAGTCTTGATCATCCGCAATGCAACCCGGTGGCGGGGGGCCGCGACGCCGTGTCAAAAGCCGTTCGCGCAGCCGATACTGGACTTCGGGCTCGCGGACAGCATGTGTTGCGGATCAGTCTGTCCGCCATCGTACAATCGTCGATTGTAGCCAGTTCGGAGGGGATTCCATGGTGCTGGCTTCCACGACAGCCTCGGCCCTGCAGGCCGCCGGATTCATCGGGATCTGGGACACGGACGTCCGGGCCGGCCGGTCGATGCTGGATTCGGGCGCGGCCTCGCTGATGGCGGGGGATCCGGGGCTCGCCGGGACGCCGCTGCCGCTGGACGCGGCCCTCGGCCGGATCCACCCGGCCGACCGGGACTGGGTGTTCGGCCGGATCCGCCACGTCCGCCAGACCGGCGGCCCGGTCTCCCTCGAGTTCCGCGTCGTGACCGGGGCGGGCGAGATCCGCTGGATCCTCAACCGCGGCTGCCTGACGCCCGATTCGGACGGCCTGCTGCGCGGGCGCGGCGCCTACATCGACGTCACGGACCTCCACCGGCACGGGATCCAGTCCGGGGCCATGAACGGAGCCGTGAACAGCCCTATGAACGGCGTCACGCACGGCACCACCGACGGGGCGGACCTGAACGCCGCGGCCGACCACGGCATCCAGATCCACGCGGCGCTGGAGCGCCACGGCGACCCCTATCTCCGCTCGGTCTCGGGGATGCTGCTCCACGGGATCGGCCGCGCGCTGGCGCGGCGCGACCCCTGACGCGCCCCCTAGGAAGAGGCCCTGGGGAGAGCCCCGGCCGCTCAGGTCCGCCAGGGATGGGCCGGCAGCTCGGTCCGGCCGATGGCCTTGGCGCCGGCCTCCGCGACGGTGTGGTCGTTCTCGACCGTCGAGCCGCTGACCCCGATGGCGCCCGACATGACGCCGTCGGCGTCGACGATCGGGATCCCGCCCGGGAAGGTGATCAGCCCGTCGTTGGAGTGCTCGATCCCGTAGAGCGGCCCGCCCGGCTGCGACAGCTGGCCGATCTGGCCGGTCATCATGCCGAAGAACACCGAGGTCTTGGCCTTCTTCTGGGCAATGTCGATCGACCCGACCCAGGCATCGTCCATGCGGTGGAACGCCTTGAGATTCCCGCCGGAATCGACCACCGCGATGCACATCTGGGTGCCGAGTTCCACGGCCTTGGCGCGGGCGGCCGCGATCGCCTTCTCGGCCTGCTCGATCGTCACGTGCATGGGACACTCCCGTTCGCGTTGTTGGCGCGACAGCCTGTGGCGGTTTGAAGCGGTCGATGCAAGATCGACCGCAGATCGTCATCACGCTCGACTGGCGCGCTCGGGCCTTCGCTCAGGCCTCACGTTCCCGGGCGGCGCGGATCCGCTCCAGGAGGTCGGTCGCGAGCGCCGCGCAGGCGGCGGAATCCGGGCAGGGCCGCTTCCACACCACCCGCCCGTCGCGCAGCGCGATCCCCGCCTCGGCGGCCATCGCGGTCAGCGGCCGGTCGGGCCGCAGGTCGGCCGCGACGCCCTGCGGCCCGCCCCGGAGCCGGGCGACGCCCAGCGCGCAGCAGGACGCGCGCAGCCGCGCGAGGTCGAACAGCGCGAGCACCGGCGCGGGGGCCGCGCCGAACCGGTCCTCGACCTCGCCGGCGAGCGCCTCGATCGCCTCGGGCTCGCGGAGGCGCAGCAGGCGCGTGTAGAGGCTGAGGCGGATCTCGGGCTCCGGAACGTAGTCCTCGGGGATCCGGCTCGGCAGGCCGAGCTCGATTTCGGGGCTCCAGTCCTCGGCGCGCTCGCCCTTGGCGGCGGTGAGCGCCAGCTGCAGCAGGTGCTGGTAGAGGCCGAGCCCGACGAGCTTGGCGTGCCCCGCCTGATCCTCGCCGACGAGGTCGCCGGCGCCGCGCAGGTCGAGGTCCCGGGCGCTGACCGCGAAGCCGGCGCCGAGGCGGTCGAGGGCCTCCAGGGCGCGCAGGCGCTGCAGCGCCGCCGCCGGCGGGGGCGCGGCCGGGTCGCTGAGCAGGTGGACGGTGCCGCGGCGCTGGCCGCGACCGACGCGGCCCCGGAGCTGGTGGAGCTGTGCCAGCCCGAACCGGGCGGCCTCCCAGACCAGCATGGTGTTGGCCCGCGGCACGTCGAGGCCGCTCTCAACGATGGCGGTGGCGAGCAGGACGTCGCCGTCGCCCTCCGCGAACCGGACCATGACCTCGTCCATGGCGGAGGGCTTCAGGTCCCCGTGCGCCACCAGGATGTCGAGGCCCGGCACGAGGGCGCGCAGGCGCTCGGCCATGGGGCCGATATCCTCGATCCGCGGGCAGACCACGAAGCTCTGGCCGCCCCGGCGGTGCTCGCGGACGAGGGCCTCGCGGACCGCCTCGGCGTCGAAGGGTGCCACCACGGTCCGGACCGGCTGGCGCAGGGCCGGCGGCGTGGCGAGCACGCTGAGACTCTGGAGGCCGACGAGGGCCGCCTGGAGGGTGCGGGGGATCGGCGTCGCGGTGAGAGTCAGCACGTGGCCGCCATCCGCGAGGCGGCGCAGGTCGGCCTTCATCTTCGCGCCGAAGCGCTGCTCCTCGTCGATCACGGTCAGGCCGAGATCCGCGAACGCCACCCCGCTGCCGGCGAGCGCGTGGGTGCCGACCACCAGCCGGATCGAGCCGTCGGCGAGCCCCGCCCTGACGCGCCTGGCCTCGGCCGGCGCCACGAGGCGCGAGAGCTGCGCCACCTCGACGCCGAACCGGCCGAAGCGGCGGCGCAGCGTCTCGGCGTGCTGGCGCGCCAGCACGGTGGTGGGGGCGATCAGCGCCGCCTGCCGGCCGGAGAAGATCGCCGCCGCGAGCGCCCGGAGCGCCACCTCGGTCTTGCCGAAGCCGACATCGCCGCAGACCAGGCGGTCCATCGGCCGGCCGGAGGCGAGGTCGGCCATCAGGGCGTCGACCGCCGCCGCCTGGTCGGGGGTCGGCGCGAAGCCGAAGCCGGCGGCGAACCGCTCCATCTCGCGGGCCGGCGGCGCCAGGACCGGCGCCTCGGTCTCCCGGCGGGCCCGGGCGGCCTCCAGCATCAGGCGGGCGGTCCGCGCCATGGTGGCCTCGGCCTCCAGGCGGCGCCGCGGCCACGTGCCGCCGTCGAGCTTGTCCAGGGTGACGGCGTCGGGCTCTGACCCGTAGCGCCAGATCCGGTCGGCCTGGGTGACCGGCACCATCAGGATCGCGTCGCCGGCGAAGCGCAGGCGCAGGGCCTCGGAGGGCTCCCCGTCCTGCGCGGCACCCGGCGCGGAGACCGGCTCCAGCCCCTCGAACACGCACAGGCCGTGGTCCCGGTCGACCGCCACGTCGCCGGGGCGCAGGTCGACCTCGCCCATCGGCAGGATCGCACGGGCGGCCCCGGTCACGGCGGCCTCCGGGCCGAACAGGTCGGCAGCCGCGATCACGGTGGCGCCCTGCTCGGGCACCCGGAAGCCGGCCGCCAGCGGGGCCTCCAGGGCGAGGACGTCGCCGGGCGCCGCCTCGGCGACGTCGGCCCAGGCGTCGATCAGGCGGATCGGGCGCTCGGCGATCTTGCCCGCCTGGCGCACGAGGCGTCGGAGCGGCCGGACCGAGCCGGCGAGCACGACGACGTCGCCGGCCTTCAGACGGGCGCGCAGGACCTTGGCGAAGGCCGTGCCGGGCCGGCGCTCCCCGGCGAAGCGCGGCATGGCGCGGGGTTCGCCGGCCGCCTCGGTGGCGGCGAGCCGGCCGCGATCCGCCACGACGGCGCGCCACGCCTCCGGCGTCAGGTAGAGGCCGGTGCCGGGCCCCGCCGGCGCGTCGCGGGTCTTCAGCCGGCCCCGGGCCTCGTCCATCTGCTCGAAGAAGGCGTCGATCCGGGCCTGCGTGCCGTCCTCGACCGCGAGGCGCGCTTCGGGCACGTAGTCGAGGAGCGTGACGAGGCGCGGGTAGTAGCGGTCCAGGCGGTGCTCCTGGCCGGTGAACGGCTCGAAGCTCTGGCCGGAGCCGGGCTCCAGGACGATCTCGGTGGCCGGGTCGATGACGAGTTCGTCGGCCTCCGCCACCGAGCGCTGCGAGATCGGGTCGTAGGAGCGGATCGCGGTGACGCGGCCCGCCGCATGCTCGATCCGGCAGGGAAGCGGCGCGGCGGCGGGGAACACCTCCACGGTGCGCCCGCGGACGGCGATCTCGCCGGGCTCGTCGACCCGCTCGTCGAGGATGTAGCCGAGGCGCTTGAGGTCGGCGGTCGCGGCCGCGACGTCGAGGGGATCGCCGACCCGGAGCGTCACGCGGGCCGAGGCCCAGGTTTCCGGCGGCGGCACGCGCTGCACGAGGGCGGGGGCGGTCGTCAGCACGAAGTCCGGCAGCGCGTCCCGGTCGGTCAGCCAGCGCATCACGGCGGCCCGGGCGCCCATCGTGGCCCGCGACGGCGAGGCGTGATCGAAGGGCAGGCAGTCCCACTCGGGATAGACCGCGACCCGCGCGTCGGGATCGAGCGCCCGCAGGGTCGCGGCGAGGTCCTCGAGGCGGCGGGCGTCCCGGGCGACGTGCACCACCGGCCCGGGCCCCTCGGCGAAGGCCAGGAGCACCACCGCCAGGGCGCCGGTGGGCATCAGCGGCGCGTCCTCCAGCCCCTGTCGGGCGCCCGCCTTCGTCCTGCGCTTGGCCATGCCTGATCCGAACCCATCCCTCGTGAGCCGGCAACGCCGCACCGGCCCCGCGGGCTCCCGGCCGCGGCGATCCGATCCACAGCCGCCGCGCGGGGCCCGCCCGAGCTCTTCGCGGGGCCCGCGACGGGCGAGGCAGGAAGAGATCCCGGCGGGCGCCCGAAGCCCGGTCGGCCGGACCAGCAAGACTTGAACGGCGCGCGTGAAATCGCACCCCCACCGATGATCCGGCGGGACTGTCTAGTCTTGAACGATCGCGGAATGCTTGCCCTGGTCCCGCCGCCGGACGCGCGATGCAGAGTTTCACTAGGGAGAAGCGAAAGCTTGAGCTATGACGGCTCCGTGTCGCCGAACGAGACAGTATCCCGACCGTCGGGTTTCGAGCCCCAGCATCCCCAGCGGCTCGCCGCCCTGCGCGCCTACGCGATCCTCGACACGCCGCCCGAGCGCGCGTTCGACGAGATCGCCGAGATGGCCGCCCAGGCCTGCGGCACGCCGATGGCCCACATCAACTTCATCGACGCCGACCGGCAGTGGATCAAGGCCGCGTTCGGCCACGCCGCGCGGACGATGGCGCTCGACCTCGGGTTCTGCACCGAGGCCATGGGCGCGGATGGCATCCACGTGCTGCCCGACCTGGCCGCGGAGCCGGAGAGCGCCGCCAACCTGCTCGTGACCGGCGCGCCGCACCTGCGCTTCTACGCCGGCGTGCCCCTGGTGACGCCGGACGGCTGGGCCATCGGGACGCTCTGCGTCCTCGACCGCGTCCCGCGCACGCTGACCGACCAGCAGCGCTTCATCCTGAAGGCGCTCGCCCGGACGGTGATGACGCAGCTGGAATCCCGGAACGCCGAGGCGGCCCTGCGCCGGAACGAGGAGCGCTACCGCTCGCTCTTCGAGTTCATCGATGCCGGCTTCTGCCTCATCGAGGTGGACTTCGCCGGCGGCGACCGGGCGGTGGATTACCGCTTCCTGGAGGTCAACCCCGCTTTCGAGCGGCAGACCGGCCTGCGGGACGCGGTGGGCCGCCGCATGCGGGACCTCGCCCCGGACCACGAGCAGCACTGGTTCGACGTCTACGGCCGGGTCGCCCTGACGGGCGAGCCGGTCCGGTTCGAGCAGGCCGCCGCGGCGCTGGGCCGATGGTACGACGTGCACGCCTACCGGGTCGACGGGCCGGCGCGGAACCGCGTCGCGATCCTGTTCAACGATATCACCGAGCGCCGCCGGAGCGAGATCGCCCTCCGGGCCCGCGAGGCGGAGCTCCGGCTGGTCGCGGACGCGATGCCCGTCCTGATCGCCTTCATCGACCGCGACCTGACCTACCGGTTCGCGAACGCCGCCTACGAGACCTGGACCGGCCAGGCGCCCGAAGCCGTCGTCGGGCAGAGCGTCGGCGACCTCCTCGGCCCCGGCGCGTTCGAGGCGCGGCGCGCCGGCATCGAGCGGGCGCTGGCCGGCCAGGAGGTCCGCGAAGAGTGGGCCTGGACGTTCCCGGACGGGCGGGCCCGGATCGCCGACACCCGCTACCTCCCGCGCCGCGGTCCGGACGGACGCGTCGATGGGTTCTACGTCTTCGCCCACGACGTCTCCGAGCGGAAGCGGAACGAGGTCCTGCTCCGGTCCCGGGCGGAGCACCTGGAGGCGCAGGTCGCCGCCCAGACCCGCGACCGCGACCGGGTCTGGACGCTGTCGCCGGTGCTGAAGCTCGTCGCGGACCGGGACGGGCGGGTCCAGTCGGTGAACCCGTCCTGGAGCCGGGCGCTCGGCTGGTCGGAGGCCGACACCCTGGGCCGGGCCGCCCTCGACTTCGTGGCGGCCCCCGAGCGGGCGGCCGCGCAGGCGGCGCTGCGGCCCCTCTGCGCGGAGACCCGCGTCGAGGATGTCGAACTGGCCTGCCTGACCCGCGCCGGCGACCGGCGGCGGGTGCTCTGGACCGTCGTTCCGGAGGACGGGCTGTTCTACGGCTTCGGGCGCGACATCACCGAGCAGCGCCAGGCCGAGGAGGCGCTGCGCCAGTCGCAGAAGCTCGAGGCCATCGGCCAGCTCACCGGCGGGGTGGCGCACGACTTCAACAACCTCCTGACCATCATCCGGTCGTCCGTGGAGTTCCTGCGCCGGCCGGACCTGGCCGAGACGCGCCGGCGCCGCTACCTCGACGCCGTCTCCGACACCGTCGACCGGGCGGCCAGGCTCACCGGCCAGCTCCTCGCCTTCGCCCGGCGCCAAGCGCTGAAACCCCAGGTGTTCGACATCGGCGCGCGCCTGCGCAGCATCGCCGACATGCTCGATTCGGTCACCGGCGCGCGCATCCGCGTGGCCATCGACCTGCCGGCGACGCCCCGCTACGTGCGCGCCGACCAGAGCCAGTTCGAGACCGCGCTGATCAACATGGCGGTCAACGCCCGCGACGCCATGGACGGGGAAGGCAGCCTGACCCTGCGGCTGGAGGGCGACAGCCCGATGCCGCCGATCCGCGGGCATGCCGGCGCGAAGGGACCGTTCGTGGCCGTGCGGGTCTCCGATACCGGCGCCGGCATCCCGGACGCAGATCTGGGACGGATCTTCGAGCCGTTCTTCACCACCAAGGAGGTCGGCAAGGGCACCGGCCTCGGCCTCAGCCAGGTCATCGGCTTCGCCAAGCAGTCGGGCGGCGACATCGACGTGGCGAGCGCGCTCGGCCGCGGCACGACCTTCTCGCTCTACCTGCCGCAGGTCGCCGCGCCCGCCGCGGCGTCCGAGGCCGACCGCGAGGCCCGCCCCGAGGCGGAGCCGCGGCGGGGCCTGTGCATCCTCGTCGTGGAGGACAATCTCGGGGTCGGGCGCTTCTGCACCCAGATCCTGGAGGATCTGGGCCACGCGCCGGTCTGGGCGAAATCCGCCGAGGAGGCGCTGGCCGAACTCGACCGGGCTCCGGACCGGTTCGACGCGGTCTTCTCCGACGTGGTCATGCCGGGGATGGGCGGCTTCGCCCTCGCCCGGCAGCTCCGGACCCGCCGCCCCGACCTGCCGGTGGTGCTGACCTCGGGCTACAGCCACGTCCTGGCCGAGGACGACGCCCACGGTTTCGCCCTCCTGCGCAAGCCCTACTCGGCCGAGCAGCTCGCCCAGGTCCTCTCCGAGGCGGCGCAGCGGGGCGGGCAGCCGGACGCCCGCGTACGGCCGGACCCCGCCTCCGATTAACAGTCTTCGCCAGAATTCATCGGCGCATCATCCGGAAATCTTCCCGCAGACGGGCTCCGGATGTAGTCTATCCCCATCCACCATCGGGGCCTCGACCGCCATGCCGCTGACCGGACGTTTCTGGTTCCGCCGGACCTGGACTGGCAAGCTGGTCCTGCTCGTCGAGGAGGAGCGCGGGCGCTGGTTCCGGCGCCGCCTCGGCCGCACCTTGCGCTGGCGCGACGCGCGGCTCCTCGATCTGGCCGAGGGGCCCCTGCGGGGGCTCATGACGCTGGAGCGGACCTACCGCGCCGAGTTCGGCCCCGGCGAGCCGCGCCGCCCCGCCGGCCTCACGGCGGTCCCGGGCGGGCTGGCCCTGCCGCGCGGCGGGCCGGAGCCAGGAACAAGGCCGTCCCTGTCGGGTTGACGGCAGGCAAGACAGCGACGGCGTCGCTGTCTTGCAGCCCCTCGTGGGCGTTTCCTCCCTAGACTTCCGGACCGTTCTCCTGAGGGCGGTCCTTTTTTTGTTGTCGTCGGTCAGTCGCCGGGCAGTCGTCGACATGGCCCGCGACGGACAGCTCTCAAGAATCTCTCAGATTTACTTCCCGCCGTCCTGGGCCTCGCCCAGAGCAACGGTCCCGGCACCGGTCTCGGCACCGGCCTCGAGGGCCAGCAGCGCGAAGGTCGCGAGCCAGTGCTCGCCCATGTAGTCGCCGGTGACGTGCGGGAGCCCGGCCGCGAGGTGCGCCTCCGCGGCCGCGCGGAGCGGCGGCCGGCGGGGATCGTCCGGGCCGAGGGACGCGGCGAGCGCGCGGAAGCACCACGCGCGGCTGAGGTTCAGCCCGTCGAGATGGGCGATCTTCCCGTCGGAGCGGTCGGTCACGCCCGCGGGGCGGAACAGGGTCGCGGGCCGGGACGTCGCGAGACCGGGCAGGAACCGGTCGAACCAGGGCGCGAAGCGGGCGGGCGGCAGCAGCCGGCGCATGCACTCCGCCTCGATCAGCGCCGAGGAGAGGAAGTCGTCGCCGCCGGGCTCGCCCCAGGCCGGGCAATCCGCATCCTCCCCGTACCAGCCGACGGCGGTGTCGTGCAGCAGAGTGGTCAGCCCGGCATCCCCCGCGCCCTCCGCGTAATCGGCCGCCAGGCGCAGCGCGAAGGCGGTGTTGAAATGGGTCCCGACCCGCACCGGGTAGGACGCCACCGGCAGGAACTCCGCGAAGCGCCGGACGATCACCGCGGCCAGCGGCGCCAGGGCCTCGGACCAGCGGCGCTCGGGGAGCGCGGCGAGCGCGTCGGCGAGCTTCAGCAGCCAGCCCCAGCCGTAGGGCCGCTCGAAGCCCCGGGCGGTCGGGGCGGCGAAGTAGGCGCATTCCCCCGCCACCGTCGCGGGAGTCAGCTGCGCGTCGAGCCGGGCGCGGATCGCCGGGGCCTGCGGGCCGTCCGGGAACAGCCGCAGCACCCGCGCCAGCAGCCACGTACCGTGGACGCAGGAATGCCAGTCGTAGCTGCCGTGAAAGGCCGGGTGCAGGGCCGCGGGGGTGCGGGCATCCGCCGGCCCGGCCAGGACGTGCCCCGGCTTGTTCGGATATTCGCGGCCGACATGGCCGAGGGCGACGGCGGCGAAACGCGCGGCGATGTCGGGGGTGAGCGTGGGAGTGGGCGTGGGAGTGGGCGTCATCGCGGCATTCCGGCGGGCGTTCTGCGGGGACTCGGCGACCGCCGGCATAGCGGGTTTCCCGGCACGGCGTCAGGGCTCGCGGATCCTTTGCCGGCACGGCCCCGGATCGGCTATCGCGGTGAGGCCGGGCCGGACGCGCCGGCCTCACCGGGAGCCCCCATGCGCCGCGCGCCGCCCGCCGCCCTCCTCGTCGCGGCCCTCTCGGCCGTCGCGGCCCTGGCGGCCGCCGCGGCACCGGCCGCCGCCGCGCCGGACCCGAGCCGCGACGTGCTGTGGGCCGCCCTGAAGACCTGCGTCCTCGCCAAGCGGCTCGCCAACCGGACCTTCCCGTGCCTGTCGGTCGATCTCGGGGACGGTGACCGTCCCGGCTCGGCGGTCCTGCGCGCGCCCGGCGAGCCGACCCACAGCGTCGTCATGCCCACCGACACCGTGCCGGGCCTGGAGGCGCCGGTCCTGCGGGGACCGCGCGGTGCCGCCTACTGGCGGGCGGCCCTGGCGGCGCGGCCGCTCGTGTCGGACGTGCTGAAGGGGAAGCTCACCCCCGCGGAGGTCGGGCTCGCGGTCAACTCGGCCCGGGGCCGCAGCCAGGACCAGCTCCACATCCACCTCGACTGCCTGAAGCCGAGCGTGCTCAAGGCCGTCCGGGCGCACGGCCGGCAGGTGCGCCACACCTGGAGCCGCTTCCCGGTGCCGCTGGCCGGCGACCGGTACTACGCCCTGCGCGTGCCGGAGGCGGAGGCCGCGCAGTTCAACCCGTTCGCGGCCCTGCACACCCTGCCGGGCGCCCGGCCGGACCTGCACCGGACGAGCTTCGCGGCGCTCGCCACGCCCCCGGGCGATCCCGAGCCGGGCTACATCCTGCTGGCCTACCGGGCGCCGAGCGCCAGCGCCGAGGACGTGATGGACCACAGCTGCACCGTCGCTGCGTCCCGCGGCGGCGCTTGAGCGGGCCCGGTCACCGGCTCAGTCCCTCCGCGCGGTAGAAGCCGGCCAGGCCGGCCCCCGCGGCGAGCCGGATCTTGGGCAGGGCGACGCGGTCGAACAGGGCCGCGTCGCGCGCCCGGTTCCCGCGCTCGGTGACGGCGATGTGGCAGATCATCGCCCATTTCACGCTGTCCCGGCCGCCGTCGAGGGCGCCGAGCCGGTCGCGCACGAACCACGACCGGCGCAGGTAGCGGATCAGGCCGGTGGCGGTCGGGACGTCGAGGAGGATCACGCCCGTCGCCCGCTCCAGACGCTGCGGCAGGCACCGGGCATAGGTGCCGTCCATGACCCAGCGCGGCTCGCGGATCGCCGCGTCGTGCAGGGCCTGGAACTCCGCGAAGGGCCGCGGATCCCAGTCGGTGCCCGGCTGGTGGTACAGCCGGTCGAGGTGGACCGGCGGCAGGCCGCGCGCCCGCGCGATGGCGACCGCCAGGGTGGACTTACCGCTGTTCGACGGCCCCAGGATGCAGAGCCGCGGGCCGAGCGCGTCGAGGGTCACGGCGAGCGCGGGGGTGGCAGCGCGTCGAGCAGCTGGCGCAGGAATGCCCGCACCGCCTTCGGCAGCCGCCGGTCGCGCATCGCCTGGATCTTCACGCTCCGGGCGAGGCTCGTCCGGGACTGGATCGGCAGGCTGACAAGCTCGTTGAGCCGCAGGGGCGTCTGCACCGACAGCGCCGACATCAGGGCGATGCCGCGGGAGCGCCGCACGAAGGGCAGCAGCGCCGAGAGCGTGTTGGAGGTCAGCACCGGCTCCACCGCGATGCCCTCGTGCGCGCAGGCGGCGTCGAAGACCTGCCTCAGGGTCGTGTCCCGGGTCGGCAGGGCGACGGGATACTCCAGCAGGTCGACGAGGCGCAGGGCCGGCGCCCGCGCGAGGGGATGGTCGGGCGCGGCCAGCGCCAGCATGTCGACCTGCCCGTCGTAGAGCACCTCGACCTGCGCGGTGGGTGTCAGCGCGAAGGTGATCCCGAGATCGGCATCCCCCACCGACACCGTCTGGGTGACCTGGGCCGGGGGCTGGACCGTGACCTCGAAGCGGATGCCGGGATGGGCCGCGTGAAAGGCCGCGATCGCGTTCGGCACGATGTCGAGGGAGAAGCCCTCCGAGCAGGCGACCCGGATCAGCCCGCGGGCGAGCCCTTCCAGCTCCCGGATCTCGGTGACCACCTGCTCGGAGCGGATCAGCACCTGATGGGCGTGCTGCGCCAGCAGCTCACCGGCCGGGCTCGGCACCATGCCGCGCGGGCGGCGCTCGAACAGCACGCAGTCGAGCTCGGCCTCCAGGTTGGCGATCTGCCGGCTGATCGCCGAGGCCGCGACGTTGAGCTGGGACGAGGCGGCTGCGATCGACCCGGTGCGGGCCACGGCCAGGAAGTAGCGCAGGCCCGTACTCTGCATTATCGTGCTCGGTGCGCTGTATGGTGCCGTGCACATTGCCGATACGGCAACGCAGCACTCGCTAAATTCTACTTGTTGCGATCCCAGATGCACAACACCATGGCAGGGTGAAAAACGCGGCAGCCGCGGAACCGTCCGCCGGGCCTGTCCGCCGCGCCGTCGGAGCCTGCATGCCGCTACGGACCCTCACCCGAGCCGCCACCTTGGCCGCCTCGTTCGCGACCCTGATCGCTGCCCACCCGGCGCTGGCCGGCAAGGCCAACGACACATTGGTCTACGCGTCGGACAGCGAGCCCGAGAACGTCAGCCCGTACCACAACAGCGCCCGCGAGGGCGTGATCCTGGCCCGGAACTGCTGGGACACGCTGCTGTACCGGGATCCCAAGGACGGCACCTACAAGCCGTTCCTGGCGACCGCTTGGAAATGGGCGGACGACACGACCCTCGACCTCACGATCCGCGAGGGCGTGGTCTTCCACAACGGCGACCCGCTCGGGCCGGAGGACGTGGCCTTCACGTTCAACTACGTGCTGACCCCCGAAGCGCGCACGGTCACCCGCCAGAACGTCGACTGGATGAAGTCGGTGGAGGTGACCGGCCCGCACAGCGTGCGCATCCACCTGAAGGCCCCGTTCCCGGCGGCGCTGGAATACCTCGCCGGCCCGACCCCGATCTTCCCGGCCAACTACTTCAAGAAGGTCGGCCTCGACGGTTTCGCCAAGGCGCCGGTCGGCAGCGGCCCGTACCGGATCACCAAGGTCGACAGCGGCCGCGGCGTCTCCATGGAGCGGTTCGACAAGTACTGGGCCGAGAGCCCTCTGGGTAAGCCGAAGATCGGCAAGCTGCAGTTCCGCGTCATCCCGGACGGCGAGAGCCGGATGGCCGAGCTGATGACCGGCGGCGTCGACTGGATCTGGCGGGTGCCGAGCGACCAAGCCGAGCAGTTGCGCGCCGCGCCCAACATCACGGTCCTCAATTCCGAGACGATGCGGGTCGGGTTCCTGCAGTTCGACACGCTGGGCCGGGCGAAGGAGAACTCGCCGCTCAAGGACGTGCGCGTCCGGCAAGCGATCTCCTACGCCATCGACCGCAAGGCGATGGTCGACAACCTCGTGCGCGGCGCCTCGCGGGTGATGAACGCGCTGTGCTTCGTCGACCAGTTCGGCTGCACCGACCAGGGGGTGATGCGCTACCCCTACGACCCCGCCAAGGCCAAGGCGCTGCTCAAGGAAGCCGGCTACCCGAACGGGTTCGAGATCGACCTCGGCGCCTATCGCGAGCGCGACTACGCCGAGGCGGTGATCGGCTATCTCGGCGCCGTCGGCATCAAGGCGCGGCTCAACTACCTGCGCTACGCGGCGTTCCGCGACGCGCTGCGGGCCGGCAAGACCTCGATCGGCTACCAGACCTGGGGGTCGTTCTCGGTGCTCGACGTCTCGGCCTTCGACGGGGTGTATTTCCGCGGCGGCGAGGAGGACCTGACCAAGGATCCGCAGGTGATCGCCGACCTGCAGGAGGGCGACAGCTCCATGGATCCCGAGAAGCGCAAGGCCGCCTACGCTAAGGCGCTCCAGCGGATCGCCGCGCAGGCCTACGCCCTGCCGATGTTCTCCTACTCGACCAACTACGCCTTCACGTCGGACCTCAACTTCACCGCCCAGCCCGACGAGGTGGCGCGCTTCTACGCGGCGTCGTGGAAGTGACGGCGGTGGCCGTAGCGCGCCGCGCCCCCTCTCCCGTGCGGGAGAGGGCACCCGCGATCCGGCCGGGTTCCGAAGGCGGCAGCCGATCCGGTCCGCATCGCCGAAAGGGAGCCTGAGCCATGCTGGCCTTCACGTTCCGGCGCGTGCTGGTCGCCCTGGCGGTGGCCTTCACGGTCTCGGTGGCGAGCTTCCTGCTCCTCCACCTCTCGGGCGACCTCGCCACGGCCATCGCCGGCCCAGAGGCCACCGGGCCGCAGATCGCCCAGATCCGCCAGGATTACGGCCTGGACCAGCCGCTGCTGACCCAGTTCCTCACCTGGGGCTGGCGGGCGCTGCACCTCGACTTCGGCAACTCCTTCTATTTCCGTGAGAGCGTGATCGACCTGCTGGCCGCCCGCCTGCCGATCACCCTCTATCTCGGCATCATCGCGCTGGCCGTGGCGCTGTTCGTGGCGATCCCGCTCGGCGTCGTCGCCGCGGTGAAGCGGGACACGTGGATCGACCGGACGGCGCTCGCCGTCTCGGTGCTCGGCCAGGCGATGCCGAGCTTCTGGTTCGGCCTGACGCTGATCCTGATCTTCTCCGTCAACCTCCGCTGGCTGCCGGTCTCGGGCAACGCCACGTGGAAGAACTTCGTCCTGCCCGCGGTGGCGCTCGGCTACTACGCGATGCCCGCCGTGATGCGGCTCACCCGCAACGGCATGCTGGAGGTGCTGGCCTCCGACTACGTCCGCACAGCCCGCGCCAAGGGGCTGCCGCCCCGGAAGATCCTGGTGCGGCACGCGCTCCGCAACGCCGTGATCCCGGTGATCGCCCTGTCAGCGGTGCAGTTCGGCTTCATGCTCGGCGGCTCGATCGTGATCGAGGCGGTGTTCTCGCTCCAGGGCCTCGGGCAGCTCGCCTGGGAATCCATCGCCCGCAACGACTTCCCCGTCGTCCAGGCGATCGTGCTGGTTCTGGCCATGATCTACATCGGCCTGACGCTGGCGGCCGACCTCCTGAACGCCTTCCTCGACCCGCGCCTGCGCCAGTCGTGAGGATCCGCCGATGAGCCTCCCCCCCGACACGGCGGCACTCGCCGCCCCGGCCCTGCCCCCGGACGCGCCGGTCGCGCTCGCGCCGGTCCCCTCCCCCACCCGCCTGATCCTGCGGCGGGGCCTGCGCCACACCGGCTTCCTGATCGGGGCCGGGATCCTCGGGCTGATCGTGCTGGCGGCGCTCGCCGCCCCGCTCATCGCGCCGCACGACCCCTACGCGCAGGACGTGTCCCGCCGGCTGATCCCGCCGGTCTGGCAGGCCAAGGGCACCTGGGAGCACGTGCTCGGTACCGACAAGCTCGGCCGCGACTACCTGAGCCGCCTGCTCTACGGCGGCCAGATCTCCCTCCTGATCGGGATCTCGGCGGCGCTGATCTCCGGGCTGATCGGCACGACGCTGGGTCTCTGCGCCGGCTATTTCGGCGGCTGGGTCGACTCGGTGGTGAGCTACGTGGTGACCACCCGGCTCGCCATGCCGGTGGTGCTGGTGGCGCTCGCCATGGCGGCGCTGGTCGGCGGCTCCCTGAAGGTGGTGGTGCTGGTGCTGGGCTTCCTGCTCTGGGACCGCTTCGCCGTGGTGACCCGGGCCGCGACCCAGCAGATCCGCAACCAGGACTTCATCTCGGCCGCCCGCGCCGCGGGGCTGACCGACCTGCGCATCATCCGCCAGGAGATCCTGCCCAACATCATGAACGCCCTGATCGTCGTGGCGACCCTGGAGATGGCCCACGCGATCCTGCTGGAGGCCGCCCTGTCGTTCCTCGGACTCGGCGTGCAGCCGCCCCTGCCCTCCTGGGGCCTGATGATCGCCGAGGGCAAGCAGTACATGTTCTTCCAGCCCTGGGTGATCACCATCCCGGGCGTGGCGCTCCTCCTCCTCGTGCTGGCGATCAATCTCTTAGGTGATGGCCTGCGCGACATCACCGCCCCCGAGGCGCGCAACTGATGCGCCGCCGTCTCTGCGAGCGGAGCGAAGCAACCCAGCGGCGCCACGCTTGCCGCGGTCGCGCCTCTCTGGGTCGCTTCGCTGCGCTCGCGATGACGGGTGGGGCCGCCAATCCCTCTCAGACACCCTCCTCCGGGATCACACCATGACGCGAGACGCCGCCATCGCGCGCGCCACTGACAGCTTCGATTCGGGCGCGTTCCTCGCGCTCCTGCGGAAGGCCGTGGCGATGCCGACCGAGAGCCAGGCCCCCGGCCAGGAGGCGGCGCTCCGCGCCTATCTCGACGCCTTCATCGCGCCGCTCGTCGCCCGCCTCGGCTTCGAGACCCCGAAGATCTTCCCCAACCCCGACGGGGTGCACGGCCCGTTCCTGATCGCCGAGCGGCGCGAGGGCGCGGACCTGCCGACCGTGCTGATCTACGGCCACGGCGACACGGTGCGGGGCTACCCCGAGCAGTGGCGCGAGGGCCTGGGCCCCTGGGAGATCGTGGTCGAGGGCGACCGCTGGTACGGGCGCGGCACCGCCGACAACAAGGGCCAGCACGTCCTCAACCTCGCCGCCCTGGAGCAGGTGATCGCGGCCCGCGAGGGCCAGCTCGGCTTCAACGTGAAGCTGCTGATCGAGATGGGCGAGGAATCGGGCTCCCCGGGCCTGCGGCCGTTCTGCCGCGAGCAAGCCGAGGCCCTCCGGTCCGACGTGCTGATCGCCTCGGACGGGCCGCGCCTCAACGGCGAGCGCCCGACCCTCTTCCTCGGCTCCCGCGGCGCCTACAATTTCGAGCTGAGCCTGAACCTGCGCGAGGGCCCGCACCATTCCGGCAACTGGGGCGGGCTGCTGCGCAACCCCGGCACGGTGCTGGCCTCGGCGATCGCCTCGATGGTCGACGCCCGCGGCAGCATCCTGGTGGATGCCCTGCGGCCGCCGCCGATCCCAGAAGGGGTGCGCGCGGCGCTCGCCGACATCCGCGTCGGCGAGGACCCGACTGCACCCACGATCGACACCGACTGGGGCGAGCCGGGCCTCACCCCGGCCGAGCGGGTCTTCGCCTGGAACACGCTGGAGGTGCTGGCCTTCAAGACCGGCGACCCGGACGGGCCGCTCAACGCCGTGCCGCCCCACGCCAAGGCGACCCTGCAGCTGCGCTTCGTGGTCGGCACCGACTGGCAGAACCTCATCCAGAACGTGCGCGCCCATCTCGACGCGCACGGCTTCCCGATGATCGAGGTCCGGCCGGCCCGCGCCGCGGAAGTCTTCCAGGCGACGCGGCTGCCCGTGGAGGATCCTTGGGTCGAGTGGGCGCTCCAGTCGATCGAGGCGAGCAGCGGAAAAAAGCCGGCGCTGCTGCCCAATCTCGGCGGCTCGCTGCCGAACGACGCCTTCTCGGAGATTCTGGGCCTGCCGACCCTCTGGGTACCGCATTCCTACCCGGCCTGCCGCCAGCACGGGCCCGACGAGCACATGCTCGCCTCCGGCACCCGCGAGGGCCTGGCGATCATGGCCGGCCTGTTCTGGGATCTGGCCGAGGCCGGACCCGACATCCTCCGCCGCCGCACAGCGAGGGCCTGACACGATGAGCGAGCCGGTCGTCCGCATCCGCGATCTGACGATCGCGCTCCCCAAGGGCGCCGATCGCCCGCACGCGGTCGAGGGCCTGAACCTCGACCTCGAGGCCGGGAAGATCCTGTGCGTCGTCGGGGAATCGGGCTCGGGCAAGTCGATGAGCGCCTACGCGCTGACCGGCCTCCTGCCCCGGGCCCTGAAACCGACGGCCGGCACGATCCTGTTCGAGGGCCGGGATCTCCTGACCCTCGACGAGCCCGCGTGGCGGTCGCTGCGGGGCCGGCGCATCGCCATGGTGTTCCAGGAGCCGATGACGGCCCTGAACCCGGTGATGCGGGTCGGCGACCAGATCGCCGAGATGTTCGAGGCGCACAACCTGCTCACCCGCAGCGAGCGCTGGGCCCGGGCAGTGGCGCTCGCCACCGAGGTCGGGCTTCCCAACCCCGAGGAGGCGGTGCGGGCCTACCCGCACCAGCTCTCCGGCGGCCAGCGGCAGCGGGCGATGATCGCCATGGCGCTGGCGCTGGAGCCCTCGGTGCTGGTCGCCGACGAGCCGACCACGGCGCTGGACGTCACCACCCAGGCCCAGATCCTCCGGCTGATCCGCGACCTGCAGCGGAAGCGCGGGATGAGCGTCCTGTTCATCACCCACGATTTCGGCGTGGTGGCGGAGATCGCCGACCACGTGGCGGTGCTCCAGCGCGGACGGCTGGTCGAATCCGGCACCGCCGAGGCCGTGCTGCGCAATCCGCAGGCGCCCTACACTAAGGCGCTGCTCGCCGCCGTCCCGAGCCTGACGCCGCCGCCGCGCTCAGCCCTGGAGGCGGCCCCGGTCGCGCTCTCCGTGAACCGGTTGTCCAAGACCTATTCCGGGCGCTCCGGCCTGTTCGGCAAGCCGCGGGTCGTCGCGGCCGTCAAGGAGGTCTCGTTCGACGTCCGCCGCGGCGAGACCCTGGGGATCGTCGGTGAATCCGGCTCCGGCAAGTCGACCACGGCGCGGCTCGCGATCCGGCTGATCGAGCCCGACGGCGGCACGGTCCGGCTGGGCGAGCTCGACTACACGGCGCTCAAGAGCGGCGACCTGCGCGACAAGCGCAGCCGGATCCAGATGATCTTCCAGGACCCGTTCGCGTCGCTGAACCCGCGGCGCACCGTGGAGCAGATCATCACGGCGGGCCCGATCGCCCACGGGGTCCCGGCCGCCGAGGCCCGGGAGCGGGCGCGCAGCCTCCTCGACCTCGTCGGTCTCGATCCGAAGGCCGCCGCCCGCTACCCCAACGCCTTCTCGGGCGGGCAGCGCCAGCGCATCGGCATCGCCCGAGCGCTCGCGATGGAGCCGGACGTGCTGGTGGCCGACGAGGCGGTCTCGGCGCTGGACGTCTCGGTCCAGCGGCAGGTGCTGGACCTGCTGGAGGACCTGAAGCAGAGATTGTCGCTGGCGATGCTGTTCATCACCCACGATCTGCGGGTGGCCGCCACGATCTGCGACCGGATCGCCGTGATGCACCGCGGCGCCATCGTGGAGATGCGGGGCACCGCGGACCTGTTCGCCGCGCCGGCGCACGCCTACACCCGCACCCTGCTCGCCGCGGTGCCGGGTGCGCGCGCCTCCTGAGCCGTTCCGGCCCCGGACGGGCCAATCTGGGACGCAGAGACAAGTTTTTTGGACGGGACCGCCCTGTCCGGATCCTGCAAGTTCAGTAGGATAGCGCCGTTGTCGAGGGTGGAGCACCCCGGCGGATCCACGGCTGCACCCGCTATCCGTCCCCGCCCGCACCTCGCACGGGGACAGGGTTATCGAGCGTGTCGATCTCAGACAAGACCGACGACATCCGGCCGAACCGCAAGCGCAGCGAGACGAATCTGCCGCCGGTGCTCCGCCGCGGGCGCGAGCACCGGATCGTGCGCTGGATCGGCGCCGCGAACCGCAAGGCGCCGCGCCCCGCGGAGGGGCCCGCGGCTGCGGACAACCGGGTGATCAAACTGAGCTGGGCCGACACGTTCGGCCGCCCGGGCCGCGCCGAGCCCGGCCGATCCGAGCCGGCCCCCGCGCAGGTGCTGCCGTTCCTGGGGCGGCGGAGCGAGACCGCGCCGCGCGCGGCCCCGCGCCGCGCCGCCGATCAGCCGCCGGTGCCCGTCCTGCGCTGATCGACGCGCCCGCCGGGCACGCCGAGGCCGATCGCCTTCGCCAGCGCGGAGCGCTGCGCGGCGTAGCCCGGCGCCGTCATCGGGTAATCGTCCGGCAGACCGTAGCGCTCGCGGTACCGCTCCGGCGTCAGGCCGTGGGCGGTGAGGTGGCGCTTCAGGGTCTTGTAAGTCCGGCCGTCGATGAAGCTGACGATCCCGTCCTCCTGGACCGACTTGCGGATCTGGGCCGGCGTCGGCCGCTCCACGGCCGGCTCGACCGCGGCCGCCGGCGCCTGCCCGTCGAGGGATGCCAGGGCCGCGTGCACGCTCGCCATCAGCTCGGGCAGGGCCGTCGGCGGAACGGAATTGTTCGAGACGTAGGCGGCGACGATCTCGCCCACCAGCGTGACCAACCTGAGGCTGTTCTCGGGATTCTTTTCAGGCACTGCGCGAGTCCACACGAAGCTTTCGACGACGATGCCTGCGGTTCCAAAGCAAAAACCGCGTATGTGTCAAGACGGTCTTGACTGAGGGATGATCACCCGAAGCGCTTTTCGGTGCGGATGGGCCGGATCGCCGGCGCGAAAGGCTCCGGTCACCTGCACAAAGGTGCCGATGGAATGCCTGTTACACGGGTCGGGAGCCCGCGCGGCGGGAAAGACCGCGCGCGGCGTCACCCGATCCCGAGGGCGCGGATCAGCGTCAGGCTGAGGGCGATCAGGACCGCCAGGGAGGCGGTGACCGCGAGGGTGACCCGGCCGCCGACCCGGGCCAGGACCCGGACGTCGACCCCGAGGCCGAGGGCGGCCATGGACAGGACCGTGAGCACGCCGGCGAGCTGGGTCAGCGGCTTCACCGCCGGGTCCGGGACGAGGCCCAGGGAGCGCAGGGTGGCCAGCGCCAGGAAGCCGAGGATGAACCAGGGCACCAGCTTGGTGAAGCCCGGACGGGACGGCGCCGGCGGCGCCCCCGCTGCCTGCGGCAGACACGGGGCGATCAGCGAGAACACCACCACGACCGGGCCGAGCATCAGCACCCGCACCAGCTTGACCAGGGTGCCGACTTGGGTCGACAGCAGGCTCACCGGGACGGTCGCGGCCAGGACCTGCGGCACCGCGTAGACGGTGAGCCCCGCCAGCACCCCGTACTGGTTGTCGGTCATGCCCGCGAGGGGCACGAACAGCGGCAGCCCGAGCACCATCAGCACGCCGAGGACGGCGGTGAACGCGATGGCGGCGGCGATGTCCTTCGCCTCCGCGCCGATCACGGGTGCCACCGCGGCGATGGCCGAGTTGCCGCAGATGGCGTTGCCGCAGGCCACCAGGATCGCCATCCGGGCCGGCAGCCCGAGCGCCCGGCAGATCGCCACGCTGGCGGCGATGCCGAGCACCACGGTCCCGACGATGCCGGCCAGCAGCGCCGGGCCGGAGGCGAGGATCGCCCCGAGGCTCAGGGAGGCGCCGAGCAGCACCACGGCGACCTCGAGGAGCTGCTTGGCCGAGAAGGCGATGCCGGTGCGGAACCGCGCCGGGGGCGTCCAGGCGGTCCGCACCGCGATGCCGATCAGGATCGCCAGGACCAGGGCCTCGATGTAGGGGTGACCGGCGACCCGCTCCTCTACCGCCTGTGCGGCCATCGCCACCGCGGTGATCACCGCGCACAGGCCGATGCCGGGCAGGACCGAGGCGGCCGTGTCCGACCGGCCACCCCGGTCGGGGCGGGCCGGCGTCGGGGCCGTCTTGGATGGGGCGTCAGGGCTCACGGGAACGGGCTCCGGGGGTCGTCGGCGGAGCCTATAGGAAGAAAACGTTCGCCGCACCGTCGCAACAGAGAAGTTCGATCTCTATTCGAGCAACATGCGAGAAGACACGTCTCCGCAGAGATCGGGGCCGGCCTCGGGCGGAGCGCGGCCGGAGCGCTTCGCCCGGCCCGCGGCCGCTCAGGCCTGCATGCCCCAGCGCTGGACGGTGCGCCGCTCGATCGTCTGGAAGATCAGGTTCTCGACCACGAGACCGATCAGGATCACGGTGAGCAGCCCGGCGAACACGTTCGGGATGTCGAGCATGTTCTTGTTCTCGAAGATGAACCAGCCGAGGCCGCCCGCCCCGGACGACACCCCGAAGACCAGCTCGGCGGCGATCAGGGTGCGCCACGCGAAGGCCCAGCCGACCTTCAGGCCGGTGAGGATCGACGGAAAGGCCGCCGGGATCAGGATCTTGCCGATCAGCCGCGGGCCCGACAGTCCGTAATTGCGCCCGACCATCTTGAGCGTGCGGCTGACCGACAGGAAGCCCGAATGGGTGTTGAGGGCGATCGCCCAGGTCACCGAGTGGACCAGCACGAAGATCAGGCTGCCGTTGCCCAGGCCGAACCAGATCAACGCCAGGGGCAGGAGCGCGATCGCCGGCAGCGGGTTGAACATCGACGTCAGCGTCTCGAGCAGGTCGGTCCCGATCCGCGACGCGATGGCGACGCCGGTGAGCACGGTCGCCAGGGCGACGCCGGCGGCGTAGCCCATGAGCAGCACCTTCAGCGAGCTCCAGGCCCGGGCCGGCAGCGTGCCGTCCGCGATGCCCCGGAAGAAGGCCTCCACGGTCGCCGTGAAGGTCGGGAACAGGAGGTCGTTGTCGAGGTAGCGCCCGTAGGCCTCCCAGATCCCGGCGAGGAGCACGAGGATCACGACCTTGCGCAGCCACGCCTGGTTGTAGAGCCGCTCGGCGACCGACAGCGGCTTCTCCACCACGGTGGCGCCGTGGGCGTGGCCGGTCTCGCGCACGATCTCGGGCCGGCCGGACGGCGGCAGGGCCGCGAGGCGCGGCGCCGGGCCCGTCCCGGCCAGCGGGGCGCCGCTCAGGGCTTGCGCGCTAGACATTCTCCGCCTCCTGGATCTCTTCCGAGAACAGCATGTGCTGGATCCGGCCCTCGAGCTGCAGCGCCGCCTCCGGCGATTCGGCGCTGTTGAGCTCGGCCTTCACCTCGCCGGGATGGGGCGAGAGCAGCAGGATGCGCGAGCCGACCTTGATCGCCTCGGGGATCGAGTGGGTGACGAACAGGACGGTGAAGCGCGTGCCCTCCCACAGGGCGAGCAGTTCGTCCTGCATGCGTCGCCGGGTGAGCGCGTCGAGCGCCGCGAAGGGCTCGTCCATCAGCAGGATGTCGGGCTCCATCGCCATGCCGCGGGCGATGGCGACGCGCTGCTTCATGCCGCCCGACAGGGTGTGGGGGTAGCTGTCGGCGAATTTCGTGAGGTTGACCTTGTCGATGTAGAGGTTGGCCCGGTCCAGGGCCTCGCGGCCTCTCAGCCGGCCCGAGGCCTCGAGGGCGAAGACCACGTTCTGCCGGACCGTCTTCCACGGCAGGAGCTGGTCGAATTCCTGGAACACCATCATCCGGTCGGGACCGGGCTCGGTGACCGGGCGCCCCTTCAGGCGGATCTCGCCCTCGGTCGGCGCCATGTAGCCGCCCACCGCCTTGAGCAGGGTCGACTTCCCGCATCCCGACGGCCCGAGCAGGACGAACCGGTCCCCGGGCCAGACCCGGAAGCTCACCCGGTAGGTGGCCGTGACGAGGTGCTCGGGCGTCTTGTAGCGGAGCGTGACGCCGTCGACCTCCAGCAGAGGTTGACCCGTGTCCATCCATCCTCCCTGGCGCCGCGGTTTGAACCGCGTTTCGCTGAGGGCCGGAGATGGTCCGTCCCTCACGGGAAAGTGTATCGGCCCGCGGAAGAGGCTGTAAAGGTCGATATTTTGTATGCGATGGGATCTTCGTCCCGATCGTCAGGCCCGACGGGTCAGGCCGGGTGCCACCACCGGCCCTTCAGCACCACGCCCTCGGCGGTGATCCGCCGGTCGCCCGTCATGTGCTCGCCGCGCGTGTCGACGTAGTCGAACGCGCCGTCCCGCACCGCCAGCACCGTGGCGTCGCCGAGCGCTCCGACCTTCAGGGTCCCGTACTCCATCCGCTTCAGCGCCACGGCGGCGTTCACCGTGGAGGCGGCGACGACCTCGGTGAGGCTCATGCCGAGGCAGAGCATCTTCGACATGGTGGTGACCTGGTCGAAGGCCGGCCCCTCGATGCAGAGCTGGTGCACGTCCGACGAGATCGTGTCGGGCAGGAAGCCCCCCGCCAGCATGGCCCGCGCGGTCCTGAAGGCGAAGGAGCCTTTGCCGTGGCCGATGTCGAACAGCACGCCCCGCGCCCGCGCCTCGCGGAGCGCCGGCTTCACGGCGCCCTGGGCCGTGATGGGCGAGTTCGGGAACGGCCGGAACGCGTGGGTCAGCACGTCGCCGGGCCGCAGCATGGCCAGCACCTCCTCGTAGCTCGGCGGCGGCTCGTCGATATGGGCCATCAGCGGCAGGCCGGTCTCCTCCGCGACCTGCAGGGCGATGTCGAGGGGCGCGGTGCCCTGGTCGCCCGAAGCGTGGCGCCCGACCCGGACCTTGATGCCAACGATCACGTCCCGGTTGGCGTCGGCGACCTCGACCGCCTCCCGGGGCGCCATGAGCCGCGGATCCTCGCTCTCGCCGACCATGATGGTCTTCGAGAAGCCGAAGATGCCCGCGAAGGAGACGTGCAGGTAGGCGAGGATCCGCGCCTGCGACCGCTCGATCACGTGGCTGCGGAAGCCCGCGAAGTTGCCCGGCCCGGCGCTGCCAGTGTCGACCGAGGTTGTCACCCCCGAGGTCCGGCAGAAATCGTCGGCGTCGATGCCGAGCGAGGTGCCGCCCCAGTAGACGTGGGTGTGCAGGTCGATCAGGCCCGGCGTGACGATCGCGCCGGCCATGTCGCGGACCTGCGTGCCGGGGCCCGCCGGCAAGTCGCGGCCGAAGCCCGAGACGCGGCCGTCCGCGAAGGCGACGTCGCAGATCCCGTCGTGGTTCTGCGACGGGTCGATGACCCGGGCGCCCTTCAGGATGAGGTCGTGCTGCACGAGAGACTCCGGATGTGGTTCGCGGGAATCCGACCCGTCCTCGCGAGCGGAGCGAAGCGAAGCGACCCAGGGATCCGCCACGCTCGGGGATCGCGCGCTGCCCTGGGTCGCTTCGCCGCGCTCGCGAGGACGGCGCCGTCAGGCCGCCCGGGCGGGGGCGGCCGTGTCGTTGAGATGGCAGGCGGCGAGATGGCCGGCGCCGACCGCGTCGAGGCCCGGCACCTCGGTCCGGCAGCGGTCGAAGGCGTGCGGGCAGCGGGTGTGGAAGCGGCAGCCGGAGGGCGGGTTGATCGGGCTCGGCACGTCGCCCTTGAGCACGATGCGGGTGCGCCCGGCCCCGGGCTCGGGGATCGGCACCGCCGAGAGCAGCGCCTGCGTGTAGGGGTGCTTGGGCGCGAGAAAGAGATCGCGGCGCGGCCCGATCTCGACGATCTTGCCGAGATACATCACCGCCACCCGGTGGGTCATGTGCTCGACGATGGCGAGGTCGTGCGAGATGAACAGCATCGCGAGGTCGAGCTCGCGCTGCAGGTCGCGCAGCAGGTTGACGATCTGCGCCTTCACCGAGACGTCGAGGGCCGAGACCGCCTCGTCGCAGATGATCAGGTCCGGCTCGGCGGCGAGCGCCCGGGCGATGCCGATGCGCTGGCGCTGCCCGCCGGAGAACTCGTGCGGGAAGCGCCCCAGCGCCTCGCGCGGCAGGCCGACCCGCTCCATCAGGCTGGCGAGGCGGGATTCGAGGTCGGCGGCGTTGCGGGCCAGCCCGAAATTGCGGATCGGCTCGGCCAGGATCGCCCGCACCCGCATCCGCGGGTTGAGCGACGAGAACGGGTCCTGGAACACCATCTGGATGTGGCGCCGCAGGGGCCGGAGCGCTCCGGCCGAGAGGTCGTCGATGCGGCGCCCGTCGAGCACCACTTGGCCGGCGGTGGGCGCGTAGAGGCGCATCAGCGCCTTGGCGACGGTGGACTTGCCGCAGCCGGACTCGCCGACGAGCGAGAGGGTCTCGCCCCGGGCCACCGTGAAGGACAGGCCGTCCACCGCCTTGAGCACGCGCTTGGACTGGCCGAACAGGCCGCCGCCGAGGGCGAAGTGCTTCTTGAGGTCGTTGACCTCCAGCAGGGTGCGGGCGGCGGGTGCGGGCGTGGCGCTCATGCCGCGAGGGCGTCCTTCGGCGCGTAGTGGCAGGCGGCGAGGTGGCCCGGCGCCTTGGGCTCCAGGGCCGGCGCGTAGGCGCGGCACAGGTCGGTCACGTCCGGGCAGCGCCCGGCGAAGACGCAGCCCTCGATCCGGCCCTTCAGGCTCGGGACCATGCCGGGGATCTCGGCGAGCCGCGCGTCGGCCCCGTGCTCGACGGCGCCGAGCTTCGGCACCGCCCCCATCAGGCCGCGGGTGTAGGGGTGGCGCGGCGAGCGGAACAGCTCGCGGACCGGTGCCTCCTCGACCTTGCGGCCGGCATACATCACCACCACCCGGTCGGCGACCTCGGCCACGACGCCGAGATCGTGGGTGATCAGCATGATCGCGGCCCCGACCCGGGCCTTCAGGTCGCGCATCAGGTCGAGGATCTGGGCCTGGATGGTCACGTCGAGCGCCGTGGTCGGCTCGTCGGCGATCAGGAGCTTCGGCGAGCAGGCGAGCGCGATGGCGATCATCACCCGCTGGCGCATGCCGCCGGAGAGCTGGTGCGGGTATTCCCGCACCCGGCGCCGCGGCTCGGGGATGCCGACCAGCGTCAGCATCTCCACAGCCCGCTCCTCGGCCTCCCGGCGGCCGAGCCCCTGGTGCAACCGCAGGGTCTCGCCGATCTGGCGGCCGACCGTCAGCACCGGGTTCAGCGAGGTCATCGGCTCCTGGAAGATCACGCTGATGTCGTTGCCGCGGATCTTGCGCATGGCGCTGTTCGGCAGGTCGAGGAGGTTCCTGCCCTCGAACTTGATCGCGCCGGCGATGCGGGCCGGCGGCTCGGGCAGGAGCCGCAGGATCGACATCGAGGTCACCGACTTGCCGCAGCCGGACTCGCCCACGATCGCCAGGGTCTCGCCCGACTGGATCGCGAACGAGACCCCGTCCACCGCCCGGTTCACCCCGTCGGGGGTGCGGAAATGGACCTGCAGGTTCTCGATCGACAGGAGGGGGGTGCCGCTCATGCTGCCGGTCCTCATCAGACGTCTTTCGCCATGCGGGGGTCGAGGGCGTCGCGCAGGCCGTCGCCGACGAGGTTCACGGCGAGCACCGTCATAGAGAGGAAGATGGCCGGGAACAGGATGATGTAGAACTTCACCTGCCAGAGGGCCCGGCCCTCGGCCATGATGTTGCCCCAGGAGGGCGTCGAGGGCGGCACGCCCGCGCCGATGAACGACAGGATCGCCTCGGTGATCATCGCGGAGGCGCAGATGTAGGTCGCCTGCACGGTCATGGGCGCCAGCGTGTTGGGCAGGATGTGGCGCCAGATGATCGCCGGCATCCGGGTGCCGGTGGTGACCGCCGCCTCGACGTAGGGCTGCTCGCGCAGCGACAGCACCACGCCGCGCACGAGGCGGGCGACGCGCGGGATCTCCGCGATGGTGATCGCGATGATCACGTTCTGGACCGAGCCGCGGGTGAGCGCCATCAGCGCGACCGCGAGCAGGATCGGCGGGATCGACATCATGCCGTCGACGACCCGCATGACGATCCCGTCGAGCCAGCGCACCATGCCGGAGACGAGGCCGACCGCGAGCCCCGCGACCGAGGCGAGGAACGCCACCGAGAAGCCGACCAGCAGCGAGACCCGGGCGCCGTAGACCACCCGCGAGTAGACGTCGCGGCCGAGCATGTCAGTGCCGAACCAGTACTGCGCCGACGGGGCCCGGGTGCGCTTGGCGGGCGCCAGGGCGGTCGGGTCGACGGTGCCGAGATAGGGGGCCAGCACCGCCATCAGGAAGACGATGAGGAGCAGCACGCCGCCGACCACGATGGTCGGGTTGCGGCGCACATAGGTCCAGACCCGGCCCCGGCGCTTGCGGGCCGGGATGACGTCGGGCAGCGGCGCCGCGACGGCGAGGCCCGGCGGTGGGGGCGCCTTGGGGGTGATCCCCTCGGGCGGGGCGCCCGCCTGCGGGGCGCTGCTGGGGAAGGGCGCGACGGTCGCGGTCAATAGCGGATCCTCGGGTCGAGCACGGTGTAGAAGAGGTCGATGGCGAGGTTCACGAGCACGTAGACGAAGCTGAACAGCAGCACGACGCCCTGGATGACCGGGTAGTCGCGCCGCAGGATCGCGTCGACGGTGAGGCGCCCGAGGCCGGGGATCGCGAAGACCGTCTCGGTCACCACCGCACCGCCGATCAGCAACGCGATGCCGATGCCGATCACGGTGACGATCGGCACCGCGGCGTTCTTGAGGGCGTGGACGAACAGGACCGGCCCCTGCGACAGCCCCTTGGCCCGGGCCGTGCGCACGTAATCCTGCTGGAGCACGTCGAGCATGGTCGCGCGGGTCACCCGGGCGATCAGCGCGATGTAGACGAGGCCGAGCGTCACCGCCGGCAGGATCAGGTTGGACAGCCAGGGCCACACGCCCTGCTCGATCGGCGTGTAGCCCTGCACGGGCAGCCAGCCGAGCTCGAGGGCGAAGACGTAGGCCAGGATGTAGCCGACCACGAAGACCGGCACCGAGAAGCCCGTCACGGCGAGCCCCATCACGAGGCGGTCGATCAGGCTGCCGGCCTTCCAGGCGGCGACGACGCCCAGCGGCACCGCCACCACGATGGCGAAGACCAGGGTGACGAGCATCAGCGAGACGGTGGGCTGCACCCGCTGGCCGATCATGGTGGTGACCGGCAGGTTGGTGAAGATCGAGGTGCCGAGATCCCCGTGGAGGATCTGCCAGGACCATTCCCAGAACCGCACCAGGAACGGCCGGTCGAGGCCGAGCGTGGCGCGGATGCGGGCGACGTCGTCGGGGGTCGCCTGGTCGCCCGCGATGATCGCCGCCGGGTCGCCCGGGGCGAAGTAGAGGAGGCTGAAGACGAACAGCCCGACCACCGCCATGACCGGGATGGTGGCGAGGATGCGCCTGCCGATATAGCCGAGCATGGGGCCTCGCTAGGCTGTGGGCGGGAGGGCGCGGCGGGTGCGGCCGCCCCTGCCCCCCTCGCGGGTGCCGACCTTCACGCGTCCGGGTCGGGCGCGAACGCCGGCGGCGGAGCGCGACGCGCCCCCTCTCCCGTGCGGGAGAGAGACAGGAGAAGGGACCCGCGCCCGGTCCCGCGACCGCGTTGCCGAGCGCGGTATCCGAAGCCGGGAGCCCGCCCGAGAGACCGGGCGGGTCGGGCAACCCGACGTGGCGAGAGCGGGCGCCATCACGCCTTCGACACGCCCCAGGTGAAGGGGATCGGCCCCTTCACGATGCCCGAGACGTTCTTGCGCCACGCCTGGTAGCCGAGGAAGAACCCGGTGGGCACGTAGACCACGCCCTCGCAGGCGGCGGCGTTGACCTTGTCGATGGCGGCCTTCTCGGCGGCCGGGTCGGCGGCGTCGAACCACTCGGCGATGGCGGTCTCCACCGGCGGGATGTTCGGCCAGCCGAACCACGCCTTGTCGCCACTCGCCCGCACCGCCGGGTAGCCCGCCGGATTGATGCAGTCGGCGCCCGCGTGCCAGGTGTGGAACATGTTCCAGCCGCCCTGAGACGGCGGCGCCTTGGAGGCCCGGCGGGTGCCGGTGGTGCCCCAATCGGTGGCGACGAAGTCGACGTTGAAGCCCATCTTCTTCAGGAGGTCGGCGGTGATGTCGCCCTGCGCCTTGGTGATCCCCTGGTCCTGGGCCACGATGCAGACCACCGGCTCGCCCTTGTAGCCGGCTTCCTTGAGCAGCTTCTGGCCGAGCTTGATGTCGCCCTTGCCGACATTGCCGCCGCCCGCCTCGCTGTAGAGGGGCGTCCCCGGCGTGAAGAAGCCCGGCAGCGTCTTCCACAGGCTGTCGTCGTCGCCGACGATCGCCCGCATGTAATCCTCCTGGCTCATCGCGGTCATGACCGCCTGGCGGATCTTCGGATTGTCGAAGGGCGGGTGCAGGTGGTTCATCCGGAACGACCCGACATTGCCGAGCGGGTCGGCGATGTCGACGTTGAGGTTGCTGTTCTTGCGCAGCAGCGGCACGAGGTCGGAGATCGGGTTCTCCCACCAGTCGACCTCGCCGTTCTGCAGGGCCGCCGAAGCGGTGGCGGCGTCCGGCATGATCACCCACTCGACACGGTCGACCAGCATGCGCTTGCCGCCCGCGAGCCAGGAATTCGGCTCGTCGCGGGGCTTGTAGTCGGTGAAGGTCTCGAACACCGCCCGGGCACCCGGCACCCACTCGTTGCGGACGAACTTCATCGGGCCCGAGCCGACATACTCGGTGATCTGCGTGAACGGGTCGGTCTTGGCGATCCGCTCCGGCATCATCAGCGCCATCGGCGCGTTGGTCTTGCCGAGCGCGTAGAGCAGCTTCGGGAACGGCTTCTTCAGGCGCCACTGGAAGGTCCTGTCGTTGGTCGCCGCGAGGTCGTCCTGGATGCCGCGGATCATCAGGCCGATCGGGTCGCGGGCCATCCAGCGGGTGAGGCTCGCCACCACGTCCTTGGCGAGAACCGGCTCGCCGTCGTGCCACTTCAGGCCGGGGCGCAGCCGGAAGGTCCAGGTGAGCTTGTCGCCCGAGACCTCCTCGGACTCGACCATCTGGCGCTGCGGCTTCAGCTGCGCGTCGACGCCGTAGAGCATGTCCCAGACGAGGGTGCCGGCGTTGCGCACCACGTACTGGGTCCCCCAGATCGGGTCGAAATTCGCGAGGTTCGCCTGCGGCACGAAGCGCAGGACCTTGCCCCCCTGCGCTAGGGCCGGCCGCGCGAGCTGCGGCGCAGCCAAACCGAGCGCAGCCGAACCCTTGAGAAAGGTCCTGCGGTCCATCGTCTTCTCCCTGGCGGTGCGGATCTCAAGCATCGGTCGCCGGCCCGCACCTTGCGGGCGAGTTTGAACGGTTCTGATGCGCGGGCGCAATGGCCCGTGGTGACAACGACGTCCGGGCGCGCGTCCGCATCGCCGCCGGCCTCGGGGCGACGGCGGCATGGAGAGGGGCTGTGTCGGTGCGGCTCGAACTCACGGGCCGCGTCTCGCAAGGCCCGCGCCAGCCCGGCCGGCACTGCGTTATGTATTCATGATCGCGGAGCGCGCGGCGTCTCGGTCGACATGTCCCGCACCGTCATCGCGAGCGCAGCGATGACGGCTATGCCGACTTCATCGATCGGAAACGGGATCGCACAGCGTTTCGCAGCTTGGGATCGAGCGTGAGGCCGGAGATCCCCTCGCCCTTCGGCCTGCGCTGTGTGAGTCCGCGAGCCCCCCGCGGAGGAGGGCCAGCCGGGGCGGCGGGCACCGGAATGGACGCCTCAGCCCACCTGCCGCAGGTGGCCGCCCCGCGCGCCCGGAACCGCCTGCATGGCGCGGATGAAGGCCGCGATGCGGGGGGCGATCACCGACCGGTAGCGCGAGCCGTTGAACACCCCGTAATGGCCGACGCCGGCCTGGAGGTGGTAGGCCTTGCGCGCTTCCGGAAGGTTCGGCGTCAGGTCGAGGGCCGCCTTGGTCTGGCCGACGCCGGAGATGTCGTCGTTCTCGCCCTCGACCGCCAGGATCGCGCAGCGGCGGATGGCGCCGAGATCGACCGGCGTGCCGCGGTGCGTCATCTGTCCCGTCGGCAGGGCGTGGTCGACGAACACGGTCTGCACGGTCTGGAGGTAGTACTCGGCCGTCAGGTCCATCACGGCGAGGTACTCGTCGTAGAACTCGCGGTGCTTCTCGGCCGAGTCGCCGTCGCCCGTCACCAGATGGTCGAACATGTCCGAATGGGCGGTGACGTGGCGGTCGAGGTTCATCGCCATGAAGCCCGACAGCTGCAGGAAGCCCGGATAGACCCGGCGCCACGCGCCCGGGTAGATCGGCGGCACGAGGCTGATCGTGTTCTGCTCGAACCACTTCTGGCCGCGCTCCTGCGCGAGGCAGTTCACCGCGGTGGGCGAGCGGCGGGTGTCGATCGGGCCGCCCATCAGGGTCATGGAGGTCGGCACCGCCGGCTCGTCGGCCGCCTCCATCAGCGCCACCGCGGCGAAGACCGGCACCGCCGGCTGGCACACCGCCATGACGTGCAGGTCCGGCCCGAGGACCGCGAACATCTCCTGCAGGTAGTCGATGTAGTCGTCGAGATCGAACTGGCCCGCGAAGAGCGGCACCATCCGGGCGTCGGTCCAGTCGGTGATGAACACGCGATGGTTCGGCAGCATCGCCTCGACGGTGCCGCGCAGCAGCGTGGCGTAGTGCCCCGACATCGGCGCGACGATCAGCAGCTTGGGCTGCGGCTCCGCGGGGGCCGCCGGGAACGCGCGGTCGAAGGCGATCAGGCGGCAGAACGGCCGCTCCCAGACCACCCGCTCGGTGACCGGGACCGCCGCGCCGTCCACCACCGTCTCGGTGAAGCCGAAGGCGGGCTTGCCGTACTGGCGGGTGACGCGCTCGAACATCTCGCAGCCGGCGCTGACCGCGCGGGCATAGGGTCCGTAGGCCAGGGGATTGCCCGGCATCTGCAGCCCGTAGCGGGTGAGGTCGGCGGCGACGCGGGCGGGTGCCATCAGGGCGCGCGCGCCCTCGTACAGGGAATAGGCCAGCAGCATCGTCACCTCGCGGTCTCGCTCCGGCCGCGGGCATCGAGCCGCGCGGCCCATACCCCCTGCAACCCGAGTCGGTAGGATAATGCTCCACCCTGAACGCGGGCGGAACATCCCGGAGCTGCGGCGACTTGCCTGTGACCACGTCCGCGGGCGATCGTCCGCCAGCGACGACGTGTCCGGGGCGGTGAGCCGGGATTCCCATCGCCGCGTCATGCGAAGGGAGTCCACGGGACGCCGCGCCGGCGGGTCCGTCCGGCGACGCACCGATACAGCCCATTACAGCCCATGCCCGATACCGATCTCAGCGGCCTCGGTCGCGACGCGCGACACCTGCGGCTCGACACCTTCGTCCGCCTGCGCTGGCTCGCCATCACGGGCCAGAGCGCGGCGGTCGTCGGGGCGCAGTTCGGCCTCGGCCTGCCGCTGCCGTTCGGCTGGTGCTTCCTAGTGATCGCCACCTCGTCTTGGCTGAACCTCGCCCTGCGGATCCGCTTCCCGGCGAGCTACCGGCTCAGCGACGATTCCGCGGCCCTGCTTCTCGCCTTCGACATCGTGCAACTCGCGGCCCTGCTGTTCCTCACGGGCGGGCTCCAGAACCCGTTCTCGCTGCTGTTCCTCGCGCCCGTGCTGATCTCCGCCACCGCCCTGCCCCCCGAGCGGACCCTGGCGCTGGGCCTCCTAGCGGTGGGCCTCGCGACGCTGCTCGCCCTGGTGCACCGGCCCCTGCCCTGGTTCGCGGACGGGCGGATCGAGCTGCCGTTCCTGTACGTCTCCGGCGTCTGGACCGCGATCCTGCTCGGCACCGCCTTCACGGGCGTCTACGCGTGGCGGGTCGCCGAGGAGACCCGGCTCCTCGCCCAGGCGCTCGCCGCCACCGAGCTGGTGCTCGCCCGCGAGCAGCACCTGTCGCAGCTCGACGGGCTCGCGGCCGCGGCTGCCCACGAATTGGGCACGCCGCTGGGCACGATCATGGTGGTGACCAAGGAGCTGATCCGCCAGCTCGGCCCCACCGCCTCGCCGGCGGTGGCGGAGGATCTCAACCTGCTGCGCGAGCAGGTCGACCGCTGCCGCGGCATCCTCGGCAAGCTGACCTCCCTCGACGGGGACGGGGCCGGGGCCGGCTTCCTGGAGACGGTGACGTTCAGCCACCTCGTGGAGGAGCTGGTGGCGCCGCAGCGGGCACTCGGCGCTGCCCTCGCCGTCACCAGCGCCGGCGAGGGGCCGGAGCCGGCGTGCCGGCGCAACCCGGGCGTCATGTTCGGGCTCGCCAACATCCTCGACAACGCCGTCGACTTCGCCGAGGCCGGCGTCACCGTCGAGGGGCGCTGGACGCCCGACCGGGTCTGGATCGAGATCCGCGACGACGGCCCGGGCTTCTCCAGCGAGGTGCTGCTGCGGGCGGGCGAGCCCTACGTGACCACCCGCAGCCACGACCGGCCGCAATCCGGTGGGACCGTGGGGGCCGGCCTCGGCCTCGGGCTGTTCATCGCCAAGACCCTGATCGAGCGCTCGGGAGCGCAGCTCGCCCTGATGAACGTCGCGGCGCCGGACGCCCACGGGGCGATCGTGCGCGTCTCCTGGGCCCGGCACATCTTCGAGCGCGGCGCCGCGCCGCGACATTCTCCGGAACTCAGTATCCGCGCCCCCCTGCCACCGGGCGATGCCGTACCTATATGAGGGACAGACCAAGAACCCGACGACGAAAACCCGAAAGGAGTGCCGGATGCTCACGCAGCCCGGGACCTCGGCGGCGACCGACCCCGCCGTGATCAACGATGCCGATCCGCTGGCCGCCTTCTCCGACCGCAGCCTGCTGATCGTCGACGACGACAAGCCCTTCCAGACCCGCCTCGCGCGCGCCATGGAGAGCCGCGGCTACCACGTGCAGGTGGCCGACAGCGTCGCGGACGGCGTCTCCGCCGTCGAGGCGCGCGCGCCCGCCTTCGCGGTGATCGACATGCGCCTCGGCGACGGCAACGGCCTCGACGTGATCGCCCGCCTCAAGGAGCGCCGGCCCGAGGCCCGCGGCGTGATCCTCACCGGCTACGGCAACATCGCCACCGCGGTCACCGCGGTGAAGCTCGGCGCCTTCGACTACCTCGCCAAGCCCGCCGACGCCGACGAGATCCACGGCACGCTGATGGCGCAGCCGGGCGAGCGGGCCGACCCGCCCGAGAACCCGATGTCGGCCGACCGGGTCCGCTGGGAGCACATCCAGCGCGTCTACGAACTGTGCAGCCGCAACGTCAGCGAGACCGCCCGGCGCCTCAACATGCACCGGCGGACCCTGCAGCGGATCCTGGCCAAGCGCGCGCCGCGCTGAGGCCGGACCGCTCCGGCGCCGTCCGGTCGGTTGCATCGCCCCACCTCTGTGGGCTAGCTGCGCGGGTCCCGGACGGTTCGTCCGGGGCCCGAAATCTTTTCGAGGGCGGATCTCGTGAACGGGCGCAACGCCATCACCATCATCAGCATGATGGTCCTCGTCGGCACCGAGGTGTTCGCCGTGGCCATCGCGGCGGGCTGGGCCATCGCGGGCATCTTCGATCTCGGCGACCGGGTCGGGCACGTCCTGATGGGGCTGTTCAGCCTGTTCGCGGCCTGGATCATGCTCCAGCTCTGGCGCCGGGCGACCAGCATCGAGCCCCTGCGGGGCCCGGCGCCGGCGGCGCATCGCTGAACGAGCGCCTGCGGACGGCTTCTTCGTTCAAGTTGCATCCAGCGGCGGAATGATCCCTATGCGTGCGGCGTGTTCGACAGTGCGCCGGCCTTCCTGTTAGAAGCGACCGGCGCCGGTCTGTGTGACGTTGTCGCAGGTCACACCCCCGTCCTGACACGCGTGAGACCCGTAGATCCATGAAAGCCCGTATCATCGTCACCCTGAAGACCGGTGTGCTGGACCCGCAGGGCAAGGCGATCGAGGCCGCCCTCAGGTCCCTCGGCATCGAGGGCGTCGACGGCGTCCGGCAGGGCAAGGTCTTCGACATCGAGGTGTCGGCGGCCGACGGCGCCGCCGCCGAGGCGACGCTGCGCACGGCCTGCGAGAAGCTCCTGGCCAACACCGTCGTCGAGAACTACGCGATCGAGATCCTCTGATGCGCGCCGCGGTCGTCGTCTTCCCGGGTTCCAACCGCGAGTCGGACGTCGTCCGGGCCCTGCGGCGCTCCGGCGCGCAGGTGAGCCTCGTCTGGCACGCGGACCACGCGCTCCCCGCCGGCACCGACCTCGCCGTCCTGCCCGGCGGCTTCTCGTACGGCGACTACCTGCGCTGCGGCGCCATCGCCGGCCGGGCCGCCGCCATGGACGCGGTCCGGGCCCACGCGGCCCGCGGCGGCCTCGTGCTCGGCATCTGCAACGGCTTCCAGATCCTGTGCGAATCGGGCCTGCTGCCCGGCGTGCTGATGCGCAACATCGACCGGCGCTTCATCTGCCACCGGCAGACGCTCCGGGTGGAGCGCACCGATACCCGCTTTACCAGCGCCTACACGCAGGGCCAGGTGATCAACGTCTGCGTCGCCCACGGCGAAGGCAACTACTTCGCCGATCCCGAGACGCTTGCGCGGATCGAGGGCGAGGGCCGGGTCGCCTTCCGCTACTGCGACGCGACCGGCGCGATCACCGTCGAGGCGAACCGCAACGGCTCCCTCAACGCCATCGCAGGCGTCCTGTCGGAGACCGGGAACGTCCTCGGGATGATGCCGCACCCGGAGAACTTCGTCGAGGATCTGGTCGGCGGGACCGACGGGCGCGGGCTTTTCGACAGTCTGGCGGCCTGAGATCGACGCGCGAAAACGCGTCTTAACTTCGCATTAAGGTTTTCGAGGCATAAACAGGCATCCAGTGATCTGGATGTCGAGTTGGACATGTTGGTCCGCTCTGTTTTGATGCCTCCCTGATGACTCCTCGAGCCGCTCCCTCCGGGGCGGCTTTTTTCTGTGCGCCTGCGGAGCGCGACGCGGGTCGGTGCCGAGGGGCGGGTCTCGCCCGAGAACGGCCCGCGCGGACATGGCCGCCCCGCCATCCGGCCCTTCGGACAAAGCTGCGCGCTCCCGGACGGCGTCGGTCACGGTCGCGGGCCGCTCGACCCGGCGATGCCCCGTCCGTCGCACCGTCGCCCCGGATCCGTACGCGAAAGCCCAGGCCGGAGGACCCGACCTGGGTTAATAGCGATCTTGGCCGGAAGCCCTCTCGGCAGAGAGGGAGTTGGGCGGGGGCGAGCCGCCTCAGTACAGCCCGCCGGCCTGCGCGGCCCGGTCGGGATCGGGCGCGACCGCCGCCGGGGCGGCCGCCTGGCCGCCACCGCCGCCGGAGGACGGCGCCGAGTAGGAATCCGGCGGCGCGGTGCCCGGCTTGAACGCCTCCAGGATCGTCCCGGCGCCCTCCCCCGAGCCGGCGCGGGTGCCGCTCGCGAGGTTGATGCGGATCAGCTTGATCCCCGGGGGCACACGGAACGGCGTCGGCGGCTTGTCCTTGAGGGCCGTCTTCAGGAACTCCAGGGCGATCGGCGCCGCCAGGCCGCCGCCGGTGGCGCGGTCGCCGAGCGAGCGGGGCTTGTCGAAGCCGATATAGATGCCGACCGCCAGGTCCGGCGAGAAGCCCACGAACCACGCGTCCTTGGCGTCGTTCGTCGTGCCGGTCTTGCCGGCGAGCGGCTTGCCGATCTGCTTCAGGATCGTGGCGGTGCCGCGCTGGACCACGCCCTCCATGATCGAGACCATCTGGTAGGCGGTTAGCGGGTCGAGCACCTGCTCGGAATCGTCCACCAGCTTCGGCTCGTCCTGGCCCGACCACTTCTCGGCGTCGCAACCGATGCATTTTCGGTTGTCGTGCCGGTAGATCGTCTCGCCGATGCGGTCCTGGATCCGGTCGATCAGGGTCGGCCGGATGCGCCGGCCGCCGTTGGCCAGCATCGAGTAGGCGGTGACCATGCGCATGACCGTGGTCTCGCCCGCGCCGAGCGACATGGGCAGCACCGGCAGCATGTCGTCGTAGACGCCGAAGCGGCGGGCGTACTCGGCGATGAGCGGCATGCCGACATCCTTGGCGAGCCGGACCGTCATCAGGTTCTTCGAGTGCTCGATGCCGTAGCGCAGGGTGTGCGGGCCGCCCGACTTGCCGTCGTAGTTCGAGGGCGTCCAGGCCTCCTGGCCGGGGCCGGCCTCGATGGTGATCGGGGTGTCCTGGATGATCGAGGCGGGGGTGTAGCCGTTGTCCAGCGCCGCCGAGTAGACGATCGGCTTGAACGAGGAGCCGGGCTGGCGCATCGCCTGGGTGGCGCGGTTGAACTCGGATTCGTCGTACGAGAAGCCGCCGACCATCGCGTGGACGCGGCCCGTATTCGGGTCCATGGCCACGATGGCGCCGGAGACCTCGGGCTTCTGGCGCAGGCGGAACTGCCCGCGGCCGCCGTCCATCGCCTCGACGTAGACCATGTCGCCGGCCTGGAGGTTGGCGCGGCCGGCCCAGCGCATGCCCTCGGGGGTGATCACGCCGGTCTCGCGGTCCTTGCCGACCTGGCCGGAGGCCTCGCGCCGGGGCTGCAGGCCGATCTGCACGCCGCCGCCGCCGTTGCCCAGCACCACGGCGAGCCGCCAGGGCGCCACGTCGCCGAGCGCCGGAACTTCGGCCGCCGCCATGCCCCAGTCGCGCCCGGTCAGGTCGACCTTGGTGACCGGACCGCGCCAGCCATGGGCCTGGTCGTAGCGCACGAGGCCGTCGACCAGCGCCTTGCGGGCCCAGGCCTGCATCTTCGGGTCGAGGGTCGTGCGCACCGAGAGGCCGCCCTCGTAGAGCTTCTTCTCGCCGTAGCGCTCGGAGATCTCGCGGCGGACCTCCTCGGTGAAGTAGTTGGCGTTGGCGGCGTTCGGGAAGGCGACGCGCGGGTTGACGCCGAGCGGCATCTTCTTGGCGGACTCCGCCTCCTCCCGGGTGATGTAGCCGTTCTCCGCCATCAGGCGGATGATCTCGTTGCGGCGGTCGAGGGCCGCCTGGGTCTTGCGGTAGGGGTGGTAGTTGTTCGGACCCTTCGGCAGGGCGGCGAGGTAGGCCGCCTCGTTGATGGTCAGCTCGTGGACCGACTTGCCGAAATAGTCGAGCGCGGCGGCCGCGACGCCGTGCAGGTTGCGGCCCGGCACGATCGTGCCGAGGAAGATCTCGTTGAGGTAGAGCTCGAGGATCTTGTCCTTCGAGTAGGCCGCCTCGATGCGGAGCGCCAGCAGCGCCTCCTTGATCTTGCGGTCGTAGGTCTGCTCTGAGGAGAGCAGGAAGTTCTTGGCGACCTGCTGGGTGATGGTCGAGGCGCCCTGCCGCTTGCCCGACTTGGCGTTGGTCAGGAAGGCGCGCACGATCCCCTCGGGGTCGATGCCGCCGTGCTTGTAGAAGTTCTTGTCCTCGGCCGACAGGAAGGCCGCCACGACGATCTTCGGCATCGCCTGGATCGGCAGGTACAGCCGGCGCTCGCGGGCGTACTCGGCCAGCAGCGAGCCGTCCGCCGCGTGGACGCGGGTCATCACCGGCGGCTCGTAATTGGAGAGCGCGGCGTGGTCGGGCAGGTCCTGGCTGTACTTCCAGTAGAAGTAACCGCCCACCGCCGCGCCGACCACGAACAGCACCGCGGCGGCGCTGAACAGGATCCCAAAGAAACGGAGGATCAGACGCATCCGGTGTTCCGCTCGTCGCTGGCCCGGCCGAATGCCGGAATCGGCTCATCCGGCGCGTGCACCCCGCGCGCTGCGCGGCCGGCCCCCGGACGGTCCCGTGAGACCCCCTCGGAATGCCGGTTTCGGCGGCCGTGCGACGGGGCGTCGGACGTCCCGTATCGACACTCTATCTATGGTGAAACTGGGGCGGCGGCGGCCGCGCGGCGCGTCGGGGCCGGCCGGCCGAGCGTGGCGCGGTTGGTGAAGAACTGGTCGATCGCCTTGGCCATGGAGCCGGTGACGTCGGCCCGCCACTCCGGCGATTGCAGCATCTCCAGGTCGCGCTTGCTGGAGAGGTAGCCGAGTTCCACGAGCACGCTCGGCACGTCGGGGGAGCGCAGCACCACGAAGCGCGCCTCGCGGTGGGGCTTGGCGCTCATCTTCATCACGGGGGCGAGCTGGCCCATCAGCGTGCGGGCGAAGCCCGACGAGAAGCCCCGCGTCTCGCGCAGGGTCAGCTCCTGCAGGATGTCGGCGATGTCCGGCGGCGCCTCGGCGGCGTCGACGCCCGCGGCGGAATCCGCCCGGTTCTCGCGCTCGGCGAGCTTGGCGGATTCGGCGTCCGTGGCCTTCTCGGAATTGGTGTAGATCGTGGCGCCGCTCACCTGGGGGGCCGCCGAGATCGAGTCCGCGTGGATCGACACGAACAGGTCGGCTCTGGCGTCGCGGGCGAGGCGCACCCGCTCGGCCAGCGGCACGAAAACGTCGCGGTCGCGGGTCATCCGGACCCGGTAGCGGCCGCCCGCCTCCAGCTTCGCCACGAGGGCCTGGGCGAAGCCGAACACGATGTCCTTCTCGAACACGCCGCCCACCGCGATGGCGCCGGGATCGGTGCCGCCGTGGCCGGCATCGACCATGATCAGCGGCCGCTGGTCGGCGGGCTCCGGCGGCGCGGCGCGGGCCTGGGCGGGGGCGGGATCGGCGGTGGCGGCGGCCTTGCGGAACGCGTCGCGGTCGGCGCGCTGCAGCGGGATCGTGAGCAGCACCGCGCCGTCGCGCGGCCGCGTCGCGGTCTCGATCTTCCCGACGATGGCGGGCGCGGTGAGGTCGATCACGATGCGGGACCGCCCGGGCGCGAACAGGCCGTAGCGGAAGCTCTGCACGAGGCCGTCGCGGCGGCTGCCGGTCCCGGAATCGAGCTGGAAGTTGACCTCGGGCAGGTCGATCACCGCCCGGTCGGGCCGCTCCATCACGAAGCCGCGGGCCTCGACGGCCCGGGACAGCGTCAGGGTGAGGCGCGTGGTGCCGGCCTGGCTCGCGACGTCGGCCCCGATGGCGACGGCCGGCTTCTCGCCGTTCTGCGCGGCAGCCGGCATCCCCGCCAGCGCCGGCAGGAGCGCGACGGCGAGGCGGAGCCATGCGGAACGGATCAGGCGCGCGCAGTTCGGCATCGGTCCGGTGTCGTCTCCCGTGCCCTCCGTTAAGGCATGGGACCGGCTTGGTTAACGGGCCGTTGCCGCCGCGGGTTCGATCGGGCCGGCCTTGTGGCCGGGATGCGACAAGTCCCGGCCGCCCGCGCGCAGCGCCTCAGCGGTACGCGACGACCCGGCTCGCCTGCCCGACCACCGTGACCCAGCAGGTCAGGGACGCGTCGGCGGCCCGCTGGACCTCGCCGACCTGCAGGCGGATGACGTCGGCCGGCGAGCGGGCACCCGAGAGCGCCCGCAGATGCGCGACGGCCGCCTCGCCCTCGCCGCGCACGTAGCGGGCGATGATCGAGCCGATCTCGACGACGTCGAGGCGGTCGGGGGTGAAGCTGATTCGGTTCGCGGCCGCGGCGAGTCCCAGACCCGCGCCCGGCACCGGCGGGGGGGCGATGTCGATCACCGCCCCGGTTCCGGACTCGGCTTCGGACCGGGCTTCGAACTCGGCTTCGGACGTCGTCGTAGCGGCTGTGGCCACCGGGTCGGACGGGACGTCCACCGCGCCGTCGGGCGCGGTCTCGGCTTCGGACGCCCCACCGGGTGCCGCGGCGGTCATGACCGCGTCCTCCGTCTCGGCGCCGGTCCGGACGGCCTCGGCGGAGTGGTCAGGCGATTGGTCAGGCGCTGTTGCGGGTGCTTGAGCGGGTTCATCCGCCGCGATCGGGACGTTCGCGGCCGGGATCTCGGGGTTGGCCGACGCGTCCTGCAACGGCTGGGGCGTCCCGGCGGGACGGCTCCTCGGTCGACGCGGCTTTCCCATCGCGCGATCTCCTCCTGTCGGCGTCGGCCCATCCCGACGGAACGGCGGCCGGAGGTCGTGCGCGGCCGGCTCGCCGGCGGTGTCGGCGCCGGGCCCGTGACGCCCGGGCGTCAGAGCGGGGGATCCGGCGGGCCTGGACGGCCCTGCCGGATCCCGGTCTTCGTGCCCCGATCGCGGACCGGGGCGGCCGGCCTCAGCGGGCGGCGGCGTTCTGCGCCAGGGTGCCGTAATCCTTGGCCTGGGCCTGGAGGGCGGCGAACTGGCTGCGGACGAACTCGGACTGGAGCTCGAACGCCTCGCGGAGATCCTTCGTGCGCACCAGCTTCTGGGCGAAGTCGAAGGTCGCGTTGGCGTTGGCCTGCGCGTGATCGAACCCCTTCGCGACCGCGGCGCTGAGGGTCGACTGGAAGGTCTGGCCCGAGGCCTGGACCTGCTCGGCGGCCTTCACGGCGTTCGCCATCATGGTGCCGACGGCGGTCCGGGCCTGATCGACGCTCTTGTCGGCGAAGTCGCGCATCTCGGTCGGGATCTCGAAGTTCGGGGTCTGCATCGATGTCTCCAGCATCATCCTTGGAGCGGGACGCCGCATGCGTCCGCATTGACGCCCCTCTATATGTTGCACTGCAACAAGAAGTCAAGTGCAGGTTCGGGGCGCACTCACGGATCCGGAGGCCCGATAAAGTTCCGATCCGATGATGTCACGAAGTCATCGGCACGGTGCCGCTGCCCGATAGCAGGTTGCGAGCAAGCTACACCATTGACTCAGTCGGCTATGATTGCTGATCCCAGCGGAAACCCGATTGGCAAAAAACTATCTCCCTGTCCAGATGGGCGCGAACGGATCGTGAATTCTTCTGGTATACCAAGCGCATCGGAGGAGTCAGGACCGTTGATCCAGGGCGAGCCGGGACGGATGCTGCATCGCACCGGCCGCCGATTCGGCCAGGCCGGCATAGAGTGCGCGGAGCGACGCCGTGTGCGCCGCCAGACCCATCGGGGCCACCCGGAAGAGGCGGCGCGCCTCGGCCCCGAGGGCGGCCGCCAGGGCGTCGTTCCGGAGCGCAGCGAACGCCTCGGCGAGGGGCGCGATCTCCGGCGCGACCACGAAGCCGGTCCGGCCGTGCCGGACCTTCTCGGCGGCGCCGGAGCGGTCGGAAGCGACGACCGGGATGCCGGCCGCCAGCGCCTCGTAGACCGTTAGCGGCCCGGTCTCGTACCAGCGGGAGGGCGCGGCGAGCGCCCGGGCGCGGGTCCGGAGCGTCGCCCAGACCGCCTCGGGCCGCTGCCAGCCGATCACCTCCACGCCGTCCCGGGCGCGCAGCTCCGCCTCCAGCGGCCCGGCGCCGATCAACAGGGCCGGGAGCCCGGCGGCGCGGGCGGCGTCGGCCACGAGGTCGGCGCCCTTCTCCCGGGTGAGGCGCCCCACATAGGCGATAGCGTCGCCACGGGCGGGCTCGGCCGCCGGCCCCTCCGGGAGCCGGACGGGATTGTCGATCCTGTGATGCGTCAGGGCGTAGCGGCCGAGGAGGGCGCCGAGCCGCTGGCGGCTGGCGTCGCAGACATGGACGACGTGGAGCGGGCGGCGCCGGCTGGCCCGGCCGACGACCTGACGCAGCGCCGCGGCGCGGGCGACGCGCACGGCCTTATGCACCCGGCTGCGCGGGTCGCAGGGCGCCGCCAGGCAGGCGGCCGACAGGGGCGCGAGCCCGCAGGGCTCGGCCCGGTCGAAGCGGTAGTAGACGCCGTTCGGGCAGACCAGGGCGTAGTCGTGCAGCGTGACGACCAGCGGCACCCCGGTCTCCGACAGGACCGGGACGATCGCCGGCGACAGGGTCCGGGTCCACTGGTGCAGGTGGATGCAGTCCGGCGGCACCGCGAGGCCGGCGAGGGCGGCGGCGAGCCGGCGGGCGGCGGCCGCGTGCCAGATCCCGGCGGCCGCGGCCCGCGCGGCGCCGAGCGACCAGATGTCGGGCAGACCGAGGTCGATCCGGCGGATGCCGGCATGGTCGAGGAGCGGGTCGACGGGACCCGGGATCGCCTGGATGTAGGTGACGCCGAGGCCGGCCTCGGCGAGCCCGCGGGCCGATTCGAGCGCGACCTTCTCGGCGCCGCCGCTGGCGGCCGCGAACTCGGCCAGGATCACGACGTGCACGGTGAACCCTCCCGGGGATCGATCGCTCTCGCGCGCCGGGAGGATGGGGCAGACCGGTTTACGGGCGATCAACCGCGGCCGGATACAGCTGTCGGTCCCGGATCGCAGCGGCGGAAGTCCTGACGTGCACGTCGTCCTCGTCGCAGACCACGCCGCGATCAACGGCGGCCAGGCCAAGGTCGCCATCGAATCCGCCCTGGGGCTCGCCGCCCGGGGGGTCCGCGTCAGCCTGTTCGCCGCGGTCGGCCCGGTGGACCCGCGGCTCGAGCCGGCCGGCGTCCGGGTGGTCTGCCTGGACCAGGACGACGTCACCACGGCGCGCAGCAAGCTCGCCTTCGCGGCCCAGGCGATCTGGAACGGGCCGGCCTGCCGCGCCCTGGCGGCGGAACTCGCCGCCTGCGATCCCCGCGACACGCTGGTCCACGTCCACGCCTTCGCCAAGGCGCTGTCGCCGTCGATCGGCACCGCGCTCCGGGCCTCGGGGCTGCCCTGCCTCTACACGATGCACGAGTTCTTCCTCGTCTGCCCGACCGGCGGCTTCTACGCCTACCCGGCGCAGCGGATCTGCCACCGCACCCCGATGTCGCCCGCCTGCATCGTGGCGAACTGCGACGCGCGCAGCTACCCGCGCAAGGTGGCCCGGATGGTCCGCCATGCCGGGCTCGCCCACGTGGCCCGGCTGCCGGAGCTGTTCGCCCACGTCATCACGATCAGCGACCTGCAGGAGAGCGTCGTGCGGCCACTCCTGCCCCGCGGCACCGCCTTCCACCGGGTCGACAACCCCATCGCGGTGGCGCCGGCGCCGGTCCACGACGGGCCGCCGGGCGACTTCCTGTTCGTCGGGCGGATCTCCACCGAGAAGGGCGCGCCGATCTTCGCCGAGGCGGCCCGCCGGGCGGGCGTGCGGGCGGCCTTCGTGGGCGACGGCCCCGAGCGGGCCGAGCTCGCGGCGCGCTATCCCGAGGCGGTGATGCTCGGCTGGCGCGACGCCGCGGCCGTGCAGGCGCTGATGCGGCGGGCCCGGGCGCTGGTCTTCCCGAGCGTCTGGTACGAGGGCCAGCCGCTCACCGTCTACGAGGCGCTCGCCTGCGGCGCGCCGGTGATCGTGAGCGACGCCTGCGCGGGTCGCGAGGCCGTGGCCGACGGCGAGACCGGATTCTGGTTCCGCTCGGGCGACCCGGACGACCTCGCCGCGCACCTGCGCCGCCTGACCGACGACGGCCTCGCCGCCCGGATGGGCCGGGCCGCGCACGAGCGCTACTGGGCCGCCCCCCTGACCCTGGATGCCCATCTCGACCGTCTCGAGGCCGTCTACGGGACGGTCCTGCGCGAGGCCGCGGCCCGCGCGCCGGCCCGCGGCCCGCTCGGGCGGCCGCTGGCGACCGCCTGACGGAGATTCCGGTGCGCACGTCCTCGCGAGCGCGGCGGAGCAATCCAGGGCAGCGGGTCGCCTCGGCACGCGGCGCGGTTCTGCGTCGCTCCGCTGCGCGCGCGATGACGGGGCGCACCGATCAGGCCCGAAAGATCGGAAACACCCGCCCTCCCTCGCGTTGATGCCCACCGGCACCCTTGCGTGCCTCCGTCACGGACGAGCGAGCGACATGGCCGAGACCCACAAGCCGAACGAGACCAAGCCGGGCTTCCAGCAGGGCAGCGCCAAGCCGGGCGACGCCAAGAACCCCGACAACAAGCAGGAGAAGCTGAACGAGCGCCTGGACGACGCCCTAGAGGAGACCTTCCCGTCGAGCGACCCGGTCTCGGTGAAGGTCACCAAGTAGGTCCCGCGCGGGCCGGGCGGATCAGGCCGCCCGGTCGTCCGGGACCGCCGCCCGCGCGCGCTCGATCAGGCGGCGGGCCTCGGGGCCCGGGACCGCGCGGCTGAACAGGAAGCCCTGAACCTCGTCGTAGCCCTCGGCGCGGAGCATCGCGAGCTGCTCGGCGGTCTCGACGCCCTCGGCGGTGGTGGCGATGCCGAGGCTGGTGCCCAGGCTCGCCACCGCGCGCACGATCGCCGTGCAGTGGGTGTTCTCGCCGACCTGGCTCACGAAGGAGCGGTCGAGCTTGATCTTGTCGAACGGGAAGCTGCGCAGGTAGCCGAGGCTGGAATAGCCGGTGCCGAAATCGTCCATCGCGATCCGGATGCCCATGGCCCGCAGCGCGTGCAGCGTCGCGAGGTTGGCGGCGCTGTCGGCGAGCAGGACCGATTCGGTGATCTCCAGCTCGAGGCGCCGCGGGTCAACCCCCGCGGCGGCGAGCGCCCCACGCACGGTCTCGACCAGGTCGCGGTTGCGGAACTGGATCGGGGAGAGGTTCACGGCGAGCCGGATCGCCTCCGGCCAGGTCGCCGCCTCGGCGAAGGCGGTCTGCATCACCCAGGCGCCGATCGGCACGATCAGGCCGGTCTCCTCGGCGAGCGGCACGAACTCGGCCGGAGAGACCGAGCCGTGCTCCGGGTGGTGCCAGCGCAGCAGCGCCTCGAAGGCGAGGATCCGACCGGCGCGGGCATCCATCAGCGGCTGGTAGACCAGCGAGAACTGGCCGCGAGCGAAAGCCTCGCGCAGCTCGTTCTCGCGCCGCCGCCGCGCCTGCACCCAGGCATCCATCTCCGGCTCGAAGCACCGGAAGGTGCCGCCGCCCTCGGCCTTCGCCCGGTAGAGGGCGAGGTCGGCGTTCTTCATCAGCGTCTCGGGATCAGTGCCGTCCCGGGGCAGACAGGCGACGCCGATGCTGGTGCCGATGTGGCAATCCTGGCCGTCCAGCCGGAAGGGGCGGCCGAGCTCGGCGATCACCCGCGCGACCAGCCCGTCGGCCAGCGCCGGGAGGTCCGGCCCGCGCACCAGGATGGCGAACTCGTCGCCGCCGAGCCGGGCCACGAGGTCGTCCTCGCGCAGGCAGCCGGCGATCCGCTCGGCCGCCTCGCGCAGCAGCGCGTCGCCGACCGGGTGGCCCAGCGTGTCGTTGACGATCTTGAACTTGTCGAGGTCGAGGCAGAGCAGCACCGCCGCCTCGCCGTCCCGGGCGTGGCGGGCGATCGCCTCGGCGAGGCGGTCCCGGAACAGCACGCGGTTCGGCAGCCCGGTGAGCGCGTCGTGGTGGGCCATGTGGGCGATGCGGGCCTCGGCCCGGCGCCGCTCGGTCATGTCGATGGCGGCCTCGAGCACGGCCTGCCGCCCCTCGAACGGCATCGCCCGCTGGAACAGGGACACCTCGATCGCGGAGCCGTCGGCGCGACGGTGGAGGGTGCCGGTGGGCGGCAGGCCGGGTGCCGGCGCCGCGTCGGCGGCCATGGCGAGATCGGCCGGCGCCCGCTCCAGGAACTGCTCGCGGCTGTAGCCGTAATGGGCGACGGCCGCGTCGTTGACCGCCAGGAACCGGTCGCGCGCGTCGGCCACGACCCACATCGGCACCGGGTTGTTCTCGAACAGGAGCCGGAACGAGGCCTCTCGGGCCTTGATGTCGCCGACATCCGTCATCGTGACCGAGACGAGATCGCCGACGCAGCCCGCCTCGACCTTGAGGTAGAGCGTGCCGCCGTCGGAGCGGGGACGGCTCAGCTCGAAGGCCGCGCGCCCGCCCCGCTCGACCATGGCGGCGAGCGTCGCGATCGTCCGCGCGGTGACGGCCCCCGGGAAGAGCTGGCCCACGCGCTGCCACTGCAGGGCGGCGGCGGGGCGCTCCAGCAGGCGCTCGGCCCCGCGGTTGAGGGCGACGATCTTGAAATCGACCGGCCGGCCGGCCGCGTCCCGGACCGTGCTGAGGGCCAGGATGCCCTGGTCGGTGGCGGTGAACATCGCCTGGACCAGCTCGGTCCGGACGCTCGCCCCGTCGAACCCGACCAGCACGAACGGCTCGCCCCAGCGGTTGCCCAGGGGCACGCCGACGAGGCGGGTCGACGTCACCACCCCGACGGCGAGGCGATCGCACCGGGCGTAGGCGGGCTGGCCGGACGTGAGGGCGGCCGCGACCATCTCGTCGACGGGCTCGCGCAGCTCGATCGGGAGCGCGTCGACTGGGAGGGTCTCCGTCGGGATGATCTCGGCCGGGACGATCCCGGACAACGCGCCCTCCGCGCCTTCGGCACCCTGCGCGAGCCAGGCGCCGAAGACCTGGCCCGCCCAGAGGATCCGGGCGGCCCGCCCGTCGCGGGTCGTCACCAGGGCGGCCCGGTCGGCGAGGCGGCCGAGGCTCCCGAGCACGACGGCCTCGTAGGACGGGATCGGCGCCCCCGGCGTCCGGCAATCCTGCCAGTGCCGGAGGAGGTTCTTGCCCGTCTGTCCGTCGTCGTGCTGCGCGCTCACCGAGCCGCCCCAGTTGTTCACCAGGTGCCAGGAAGCAGGGACTTCGTTTAAGCCGGGTTCATATGCCGACTTATAATCCCATGATACGTACTATTCCCCAGCTCTAGCCAGGATTTCAGGCAGACTCGAGCAGCCGGCGGGCGATCACCTGCGCCTGGATCTCCGCAGCGCCCTCGAAGATCGAGAGGATGCGCGCGTCGCACAGGATCCGGCTCACCGGGTACTCGAGCGCGAAGCCGTTGCCGCCGTGGATCTGGAGGGCGTTGTCGGCCGCCGCCCAGGCGACGCGGGCGCCGAGCAGCTTCGCCATCCCGGCCTCTAGGTCGCAGCGCTTGCCCTCGTCTTTCTCGCGGGCCGAGAAGTAGGTGAGCTGGCGGGCGATGTTGATCTCCACCGCCATCATGGCGAGCTTGTCGGCCACCCGCGGGAAGTTCACCAGCGCCTTACCGAACTGGACCCGCTCCTCGGCGTAGCGCAGGCCGACGTCGAGGGCCGACTGGGCGACGCCGATGGCGCGGGCCGCGGTCTGGATGCGGGCCGACTCGAAGGTCTGCATCAGCTGGGCGAAGCCCTTGCCCTCGACCTCGCCGAGCAGGTTGCCGCCCGGCACCTCGAAGCCCTCGAAGGCGAGCTCGTACTCCTTCATGCCGCGGTAGCCGAGCACCTCGATCTCGCCGCCCGACAGGCCCTGGACCGGGAAGGGATCCTCATCCGTGCCGCGGGGCTTCTCGGCGATCAGCATGGAGAGGCCCTTGTGGCCCTTCTCCTCGGGTTTGGTGCGCACCAGCACCGTCATGATGTCGGCGCGGACCGGGTGGGTGATCCAGGTCTTGTTGCCGGTGATCTTCCAGACGTCGCCCTCCTTCACCGCGCGGGTGCGCAGGCTCGCGAGGTCGGAACCGGTGTTCGGCTCGGTGAAGACAGCGGTGGGCAGGATGTCGCCGGAGGCGATCTTCGGCAGGAAGCGCTGCTTCTGCTCCTCGGTGCCGCCGCACAGGATCAGCTCCGCGGCGATCTCCGAGCGGGTGCCCAGCGAGCCGACGCCGATATAGGCGCGGGACAGCTCCTCCGAGACCACGCACATGGCGGTCTTCGGCAGGCCCATGCCGCCGTACTCCTCGGGGATCGTCAAGCCGAAGACGCCGAGTTCGGCCATCTTCTGCACGATCTCCATTGGGATGTAGGCGTTCTTCAGGTGCCACTCGTGCGCCTGATCGACCACCTCGGCCTTGCCGAAGCGGCGCATCTCGGAGCGGATTGCCTCCATGTCCTCGTCGAGGCCCGAGGCGCCGACGGTCGCCGAGCCGCCGCCGTCGCGCATCAGCGCCACCAGGGCGGCGCGGTTCTCGGGGGTGTTGCCCTCGGCGATCAGAGTCTCGACCGCGTCCGTGCGGTACGGGGCCACCTCCTTGGCGGAGAGACCGAGCGACCCGGTGACGCGGACCATCTCGCCCTGGCTCATCGGGATGCCGGAGAACAGCTGGTCGAGATACTCGCCGGCGCCGATCCGGACGAGGAGCGCCTCGGTCTCGCCGAACCGGCCCTCCCCTTGCAGGCGCTCGGCGTAGCCGCCGAGCTCGTTCACCGCCTCCGCGTAGGTCGCGAGCCACGCGAGCCCGTGGGCGGCGTGCTGCTGGCCCTCGAGCTTGGCCGCGTCGATCCGCCCGTCCGTCCCGAGGATCCGCGTGCGGACCCGGCGCGTGGCCTCGGCGGCCAGCGCCTTCGCGCTTTCACCGGCGGCCTTGGTGAGGGCCACGAGATCCTGCGGCTCGGTCTGGATGGCGGGGGATGCGGACATGGTTCTCTGCTCGCGTGGCGTCTTCTTGGATCGGGTCTTTTAACCTGCCGCGGTCCGGAGCCGAAGCAGATTTCGTTTGTCTCGCCTTGAACTGAAGTTGAATACCGGGGCTGGCGGGCCGGCGCGCAGCCCTGCGAAGTCAAGGCCTGACCGGCGCGGCGACGCGCGACGCTCCGGACACTGATGATCGTGCCTTCAGCCTACCGAAACCTGCTCGCCGGACGGCCCCGGCTCAGCGCCTCTGCTCGCACCGGGTCTTCAGGTAGGACCCGTCCTCGCCCTTGAAGCCGGCATTGGCCGCCAGGACCGGACCCTGGACGAGGCATTCCTGGAGCGTGTGGGCCGGGCCCGTCACCACGTCGATGGCGGTCTCGCGCGAGCAGTCCGGGGCCTGGACGGAGGCGGCGCAGATGAGGGCGACGACGATGATCTGGTTCATGGGGCCTCCCGTGCGGGCCCGGCTCTCGAGACGGCGGGCGGCGTCTACCGAAAGATGGACCGCCCGACCTGGTTCCCTCGGTCCGGCCGCCCCGACGTGGCGCCGATGTCGCGCCGTCACACCAGCGCGGCGAGATCCGCACCGGCCTCGATCCGGTCGGGGGCGGGCACGCGGCCCTCGCCCAGCAGGTGGAGGAACGCCGTGAAGGCGGGGTTGCGGCCGATGCTACAGGCGGCCACCGCGCGGTTGTCGCGGACGTAGTAGGCGATGAAGTCGAGCGCCGCCGGGTCGCCCTGCAGGATGATCCGCTCGAAATCCGGCGCGTAGCCGCCGTAATCCAGGCGCTTGTCGCCCTGGTTGCTCCAGAAGAACGGCGCCCCCGCGAAGGCGCCGGTGGCGCCGAGCATCGCCCGGGCGACGTGCGTGCCGTGCTGCTGCGCCAGCCGCCAGTGCTCGATCCGCGCCGTGACGCCGCTGCCGCACTCCGGGAAGGCCGCGATGTCGCCCGCGACCCAGACGTTGTCGGCGAGCTTCAGGTCGGCGCCGACCGGGAGGCCGCCGGACTCGTCCGGCTCCACCCCGGCGACGATCCCGGTCTCCGGCGCGGCGCCGGCGCCGATCAGCACGAGGTCGGCCGGAAGCCGCGCGCCGTCCTCGGTCTCGACGGCCTCGACGGAGCCGGTGCCGGCGATCCGCGCGACCGTGCCGGTCACGAAGGTCACGCCGTTGCCGGCGTGGTAGCGCTTCAGCGCCGCACCCACGGCCTCGCCGAAGCGCTTGGCGAAGGGGACCTCCTCCCGGGACAGGACCGTCACCGACAGGCCGCGCTTGGTCAGGAAGGCCGCGGCCTCCAGGCCGATGAAGCCTGCGCCGATCACCACCACGCGCGTCGCCCGCTCCGCCGCGGCGCTGAGGCGCACCGCGTCGTCGAGGCTGCGCAGGCTCATCACGCCGTCGAGATCCCTTCCCTCGAAGTCCGGCACCACGGCGCGGCTGCCGGTGGCGATCAGCAGCGCGTCGGCGGACAGGACCCGCCCGTCCGCCAGCGCGACGCTGCGGCCGGCCGGGTCGATCCGCGTCGCCTCGGCCTCGACCCGCTCGACCCGGTGGGCGGCGGCGAAGTCCGGCTCCAGCAGGGTCTTCTCCGCCGGGGTGGGCTTGGCCAGGAACTGCTTGGACAGCTTGGTCCGGTCGTAGGGCGGGTGGCCCTCGCGGCCGACCAGGGTGATCGCCCCCGCGAAGCCCTCGCGCCGGAGCGTGGTGACGCAGGCGGCGGCGGCCGCACCGGTGCCGACGATCAGGACATGCGCGACGGGCGTTTCCGCCCGCTTGGCCGGAGGGGGCTCAGGGCTGAGGGTCGCCACCGCCTCGCCGCCCTCGATCCGGACGGGATAGCGGGTCAGCGCCTCCAGAGCCGGCGGCTCCTCCAGGCTGCCGTCGGCGACCGCGAAGGCCGCCTTGTGCCAGGGGCAGTAGAGCCGGCCGCCGCAGATCTCGCCCTTGGCCAGCGGCGCGCCGAGATGCGGGCACTTCGCCTGGAAGGCGCGCACCCCGTCGGCGTCGCGCACGAACAGCACCGCGTCGTCGCCCGCGGCCCCCTCGCCCTTGCCCTCGGCCTTGCCGCCGAGGGGGATCGCGTCGAGGGCGAGGCGGATCTCGCGGGGCTTGTCCTGGTTCATCCTCGCCTCGCGCGGTGCCGGCCCGGGCCGATCCGGCCCGCGCGCATCAAACCGCGAGGGCGCGAAGGGTTTCCGCGCCTTCCGTCGCAGGGGTCGCGGCCTCGGCGGCGACCGCCCGCGGCCATCTCAGCCGCGGCTCGCCACCGCCACGCCGAGGGCAGCGAGCGCCATGCCGGCGCCCTGCACGGGGGTCAGCACCTCGCCGAACAGCAGGTAACCGAGGACGGCCGCGACCGGCGGCACGAGGAAGAACAGGGCGGCGACGCCCGCCACCGCGCCCCGCCGGATCAGCACCAGCAGCAGCAGGATCCCGGCGACCGAGTTGACCAAGACCGCCCAGCCGAGGCCGAGCCACAGGGCGGGCGCCGGATCGAACGCGGTGCCGCCGAAGGCGAGCGCCAGCGGGATGGCGCAGGCCATGCCGCCGACGAACTGGAGGGTCGCGCCGGCCAGGAGATCGACCTGGCCGCCGGTGCGCTTCTGCCAGAGCGTGCCGAGGGTCAGCGCCAGCACCCCCAGGAGGCTGACGGCCAGCGCCGCCGGCGGGATCCCGGACGGGTCCGTGGCGCCGAGCTTCGGGGCGAGCACGAGGCCGGTGCCGACGAAGCCCATGAGGATCCCGAGCGCCCGCCGGCCGCTGACGCGCTCGCCCAGCAGCGGTTGCGCCAGGAGCGCGGTGAGCAGCGGCTGGAGGCTGCCGACGAGCGCCGCGATGCCGGCCGGCAGCCCGTGGCTCACCGCCCAGAAGACGCCCGACAGGTAGACGCCCTGCATCAGGAAGCCCGCGACGACCGGGTCGCGCCACCCCGCCCGGTCCGCCGGCCAGCGCACCCGGGCGGCCGCGGCGATCAGGGCCAGCACCAGGGCGACGGCCGTGAAGCGGATTGCGGTGAAGGCCAGCGGATCGACGTGCGGCACGACCGCCCGGGCCGAGATGAAGCCCGTGGCCCAGATCGGGATGAACAGCGCCGGGAGAGCGCCGGACGCGAGCGTCGACGGGCGGGAGAGCGTAGGCATGGCCGCCGGACGGAGCATGCCGGCGCGCCCGGCGCAACGGTGATCTCGTCCGCGGGGCGCGACCGGCACCGGCGTGGCGCGGACGCGTCACCGGCCGCCGATCGGGACCGGAGCGGGCCGACGGCGTTGACGCGCGGGTGCCGGCGCCGTTCATCGGCGGACCTCTCCCGGAGAGGGCCGCCCCGAGGATCGCGCGATCGAGGATCGTTGGACACCCGTGAAACCCCTCCGCAGCGGATTACAGGTCATGGGCGTCGCCGCGCAGCGCTTCGTCTCCCATGACGGCTGGGCGATCGCGAGCCACATCGCGCTCTCGAGCCTGACCTCGCTGTTCCCGTTCCTGATCCTGCTGGCGGCGCTCGCCGGCCTGTTCGGCACCCAGTCGCTGGCCGACGAGGCCGGGGTGCTGATCTTCGACGCGTGGCCGCGGGAGATCGCCAAGCCGATCGTCGGCGAGGTGCACCGGGTGCTCACCGAGCAGCGGAGCGGCGTGCTGACGCTCGGCGCGCTGTTCGCCCTGTACTTCTCCTCCTCGGGCGTCGAGAGCCTGCGGGTCGGGTTGAACCGGGCCTACGGCCTGCGCGAGAGCCGGCCCTGGTGGCTGACCCGCCTCGAATCGATCGGCTACGTGATCTGCGGAGCCTTCGCGATGCTGGCCTTCGCGCTGCTCGTGGTGCTGGGGCCGCTGATCTGGCGCAACGTCGTCCTAGTGGCGCCGGGCCTGGAGCCCCTGAGCCTCACGGTGGCGATCGGGCGGATCGCCGTCACAGCCCTGCTGCTCGCCGTTGTGCTGGTCATCGCCCACAAGTTCGTCGCGGCCGGGCGGCGCTCGATCCTGTCGGTGCTGCCGGGGATCGGGGTGACCCTGCTCCTGTGGTTCTTCGCCGGCCTCGGCTTCGGCTACTATCTGGACCGGTTCTCCAACGCCTACGCGTCGACCTACGGGGGGCTGGCCACCGCGATGGTGTTCCTGGTCTTCCTCTACTGGCTCGCCGCCATGTTCCTGTTCGGCGGCGAGATCAACGGCACGGTGATCGCCGCCCGCCGCACCCGCCTGCAGGCGAAGATGCTGGCGCGCCGGGCCGAGATGGAGGGCCGCCGGGCCGGGACGGGGGTCCCGGGACCGGGCGCCTGACGCCTCTCGGCCCCCGCCCCGACGACGCGGTGGCCCCGGCGGCGGCGGCTCACGCCGCCAGCGCCAGCCCCTCGTCCTCCTCCGCCTGGGCCGCCATGAACTGCGCCCGGGCGAGCTCGGCGAACCTGCCGTCCTGCGCGACCAGGTCGTCGAAGGTGCCGGCCTCGACGATCCGGCCCTCGTGGAACACCAGGATGCGGTCGGCGTCGCGGATCGTCGCGAGGCGGTGGGCGATGACGAAGGTGGTCCGCCCCTCCATCACGGTCTCCAGGGCGCCCTGGAGCTTGCGCTCGGTGGCGGCGTCCAGCGCCGAGGTCGCCTCGTCGAGGATCAGGATCGGCGGGTTCTTCAGGAGGGCCCGGGCGATCGAGAGCCGCTGGCGCTCGCCGCCCGAGAGCGACCGGCCGCGCTCGCCGATCACCGTGTCGAGCCCGTCGGCCTGGCGCGCCATGAAGGCGCTGGCCTGGGCGCGCTCCAGCGCGTCGAGCATCTCGGCGTCGGTGGCGTCGGGGCAGCCGACCTGCAGATTCTCGCGGATCGAGCGGGCGAACAGCATCGGCTCCTGGAACACCACGCCGATGTTGTGGCGCAGCGAGGCGAGGCCGACGTCGCGGATGTCCATGCCGTCGATCCGGATTGCGCCGGAGGCCGGGTCGAAGCTGCGGTGCAGGAGGCCGAGCGTCGTCGACTTGCCCGAGCCGGTGGTCCCGACCAGCGCGATCGTCTCGCCGGGCTTGGCGGTGAACGAGACCCCGTCGAGCGCCTGGCGCCTTCCGTCGTACGAGAAGGCGACGTCCTCGAAGCTGACCGCGCCCTCGAAGCGGGCGACCTGCCGGGCGTGCGGCCGGTCGGCCACCGCCGGGACGGTGTCGTAGATCTCGAAGAACTCGGCGATCTTCGGCGCCTGCTGGAACAGGCCGTTGACGAAGCCGACCACGTGGTCGAGCCGGGCCACGAAGGCGGTGGCGAGGCTCATGAAGGCCACGACCTCGCCCACCGTGGTGGTGCCGGCCTGGTAGAGCCAGATGCCGGTGACGAAGATCGCCGTCATGGTAATGGTCGCGGAGGCGCGGGTCGCCACGTTGGCGAGCGCCCACCAGGACAGGACCGGGATCTGAGCGGCGAGCAGGTTGGTGATGATGCCGCGCATCGCCTCCTTCTCGGCCTTGGCGCGGGTGAAGGACTGGATCACCGCGACGTTGCCGAGGGCGTCCGAGGCGTGGGCGGCCAGCCCCGAGTTGAATTCCTCGACCTGGCCCTGGAGCGCCTCGGTCCGGCGCATCACGAAGGTGGTGAGCGCCGTGAAGGCCAGCACCAGCACCACCAGGATCGCGCCGAGCTGCCAGTTGATGAACAGGGTCATCGGCAGGAGCACGCCGAGCGAGACCAGGGCGACGAGGTGATCGCGGAAGAAGCCGAGCCACAGCCACGCCATGCCGTTCGTGCCCTCCAGCATCGCCTTCAGGACGCGGCCGGAATGGTTGGCCGAGTGGAAGGCGAGCGGCAGGTCGAGGACGTGCTCGAAGTAGCTCGCCATCGACGACAGCCGGTTGCGGTGCGCGAGCCGGTCGGCGTGGAGCGCGATGAACACGCCCGCCGCGATGGTGAAGAAGCCGAACGCCACCCAGGCGGCGAGCAGGGGCAGCATCGTGCCCATGGCGTCGCCGCCGCGCTTGAGATGGGTCAGCTGGTCGATGATCCGGCCCATCAGCAGGGGCTCGGCGAAGGCCGCGATCGCCAGGACCACGTTGGTGACGGCCAGGCCTATCGCCAGCCGCCGCTCCGCCTTCAGAAATCCCAGGACCCGCCCGTACAGACGAACCATCGTACCGCTCCGCCACCCCTGGCGCGGCCCGTGTGACCCGGGTCTCACGCCTTCACCGAGGAGGTCCGCGCGGCCGGCATGCGTGCCGGATCCGCGTCAAACCCCTCGTACGAAACGGGTATGCCAGCGCCTGCCTGAACGGGCGATGACGGGCCGATACAGGTTCGAAACAGTCGCCTTTACGGTTGCTTCAGCAAAGTTTCCCGAAGCTTAGCGCGGAGCCGCCGCGCCCGGGGCGCGCGGGCGGTGCCCGACATGCCCGGCGTCGGCGCGGCGTTCGCGCCGTTCAGGACCGATGGCGGCCGGACGTCCGGACGACCGATTCGCCTCCGCCGCCGGCAAGGGAGCCCCCCGCCATGCCGGCCGGTGGGGCTCCGCTACTTCGCGGTGAGCAGCGCCCAGTAGACCTTGTACTTGGAGCCCGGCGCGTAGGCGGTGGCGATCCCCATCCGGGTCGCCCCGGGCGCCAGCATGGTGGCGTCGTGGGGCGGGCTCTCGCGCCAGCCCGAGAAGGCCTCGGCCAGGGTGTGGTAGCCCGCCGAGAGGTTGGCGTTGACGTTCGCGTAGCCGAGCCGCTCGACGGCGGCCTTGACGGTCTGGGCCCGGCTCGGCCGGTCGGCGAGCGCCATGGCGGCCGCCTCGGCCTCGGCGAGGCGCTGCAGTTCGGGATCGACCGTCAGCGGCGGCGCGCCGCGATTGCGGCGGTAGGACGAGATCATGTCGCGGGCCGCCTCGACGTCGATATGCGCGCTGTTGCTGGCGAGCGGCAGGTAGATGCTCGGCAGCCCGGCGCTGCTCGGCGGCTGGGCGGCGCAGCCGCCGAGAAGCGCCACCGCCAGCGCGGCCGGACCGACCATCCGGGCCCCGGTCCTGATCCGGGCGCGCCCGCGCCCCGCATGTCGACCGTCCCGATCGCGTCTCGTCACGTTTCACCCATCCCTGCGACGGCCCCAACGCCCAGCCGCCATATAGGGGCTGCCGCTCGGCCGCGCATCGGACGGTTAGGGCTTCCTCAAAGGCCCTCCGTCTAAAATTGCACACCGATGACGACCGCGCGTTCCCTGACCCCGGTGGATCTACCCCGCGACCGACCCGTCGGCGGGTGCGCGGACCCGTCGGCAGCGTCTGAGGCGGCGTCGGAGGCCGCGACCGCGCGCGCCCTCCAGCGGGCGATCCTTCGCCAGCAGGCCGGCCTGCTGGCGCGGCAGGAGCGTGCCCTGGCGGCCGCCGGGATGGGCCTCTGGTCCTGCCGCCTGCGCGACGGCGCCCTCGACTGGTCCGGGGGCGTCCACGACCTGTTCGGCGTCCCCCGGGGCGCGGCGCTGCTCCGGCCCCGGATCCTGGACCTCTACGAGCCGACCTCGCGGCGCCTGCTGGAGGCGCTCCGGCACCGGGCGATCGCCGGGAGCGGCGCCTTCGTGCTCGACGCCGAGATCCAGGCCGGGGGCCGGCGGCGCTGGATCCGGATCCGCGCCGCGGTCGAGGCCGAGGACGGGCGCCCCGCCCGCCTGTTCGGAACAAAGCAGGACGTGACCGAGGAGATCGCCCGGCTGGCCGAGCTGAGCCGGCGCGCCGAGTGCGACCCGCTCACCGGGCTGGCGAACCGCCGCGGCTTCGAGGCGCGATTCGAGGCGCGGTTCGAGGCCGGGACGGACGGCGCCGGTCCGGATTCCCTCGCCGCCCTGCTGCTGATCGACCTCGACGGGTTCAAGCCGGTCAACGACGTCCACGGCCACGCGGCCGGCGACCTGTGCCTCCGGCGCTCGGCCGCGCGGCTCGCCGCCGTCTGCCGGGATGCGGCCCTCGTGGCCCGCATCGGCGGCGACGAGTTCGCCGTGCTCCTGCGGGCGCCCGTCGACCCGCTCGCGCTGGTGGAGCGCGGCCGGCGCGTCGTCGCCGCCCTGAGCCAGCCGATCCCGTATCGCGGCCGGGAGTTGCGGATCGGCGCCTCCGTGGGGATCGCGGTAGGAGACGCCGCCGGGATGTCCAGCGGGCGCGGGGGCCGCGCCCGGCTGTTCGGCCGGGCGGACGCGGCGCTCTACGCCGCCAAGGACGCGGGCGGGAACGCCGTCCGGATCGCCCTCGGCGGCGGCCGGTCAGGCGCCGGCAGTGCGCAGGCCGCGGTCGCGCTGGGGCCGGGCTGATTCGCCGCCCTCGGGAACCGCGGCCGGCTGGATGAAGCGGCTGGCGATCTCGCCCATGGCGCTCTGCATCGTGTCGAGGCCCTGAACGGTGACGATGCTGGAGCCGGGCCCGAGCGGCGGGATGAAGCCCGCCTCCGAGAGGGTCGCGAACACCGAGAAGTTCAGGTCGGTCACCACCTTCTGGCCGAGGCTCACGTCGACGATCCAGACGAGCAGCTCGAATTCCAGGAACGGGTCGCCGATCTTCTTGAACACCACCCGGGGCGGGGGCTCCTTCAGGATGTCGGAGTGGCTCTGCGCGCAGGCCGTGATCATCTCGGCGGCGCGCACCGGGTCCTGGTTGCGCAGGACGCTCACCGTGATGCTGACGCGCCCGGTCCGGTCGCCTCGCACCCGGTTCTTCACCACCCCGGAGATCAGGTTTGAGTTCGGCACGATCACGGCCGAGCGGTCGAAGGTCTGGATCTCGGTGGAGCGCACCGAGATCCGCTTCACGATGCCCTCGGAATCGCCGATCACCACCTGGTCGCCGACCCGGATCGGGCGCTCCCACAGGAGCAGCAGGCCGGAGACGAAGTTGTTGACGATCGACTGGAGGCCGAAACCGATACCGACCGACAGCGCGCCGGCCACGATGGTGAGCTTCTCCAGGCTCAGGCCGAGATACGAGAAGGCGAGCGCCAGCGCGATCAGGAAGCCGCAATAGCCCGCCACCGTGGTGATCGAGTTGCGCAGGCCCGCGTCGAGGTCGGTGGCCGGCAGGTAGGTGTTCTCCAGCCAGCGCTGCACCCCGCGGGTGATGAACACGCCGACCACCAGGATGCCGATCCCGAAGGCGATGCTGGAGAGCGAGATCGTGACGTCGCCGACCTTGAAGCCGAAGAAGGCCTGCCGGACCGACGAGACGATGTCGGTGGAGTCGAGGCCCCAGGGCGCCAGCACGAGGACCGCCGCCGCCAGGAACAGGATGAGCCGGGTCGCGCCGGTCGTCAGGACCGAGATCTGGTTGAGCGAGCGCTTGCGCAGGCCGGTATTGGCCTGGAGCGTGGTGGCGAGCCGCGTCTCGTCGCTGAGGGCGCGGCCGACGAAGATGTCGACGCTCTGGACCAGCAGGTAGAGCAGCACGAGGACGGCCGCGTCCCAGATCAGCTGGTCGATCAGGAAGGCCGCGAAGGCCACGTAGCCCACCAGCGCGCCGAGCCCGATCAGCGCCACCGCGGCCCAGCCCAGGAGCCGCGCCGGCCCGCCGATGCCCGTCGTGGTCTTGGTCGGCACGTAGGGGCCGAAGCAGGCCTCCTCCTCCTGCTCGGTGTCGGCGAACCGGTGGAGGCCGACCGCGAGGATCAGCGCGGTGGCGACCGCCCCGATGCCCCGCGTGGCGATGGAGATCGGCAGGGCCGCCGAGATCCCGGAATTCAGGGCCTCGACGGACTTCACCACGGTGATCACCGTGGCGATGCCGACGGCGAGCCGGGTCAGGCGCGTGGCCGCCGCGTCGCTCACCGGGGCGGGCCGCCACGCCGGCTTCTCGGGGCTGAGCAGCCCGTCGCAGAGGGCCTCCACGAAGGCGATGAAGGCCAGCCCGCCGAGGATCGCGGCGGCGACCGGCAGGAGCCGGGACGGCAGCAGGTTGGTGGAATCGAGGGCGTAGTAGACCGCGTAGGATCCGGCCACCGCCGGCACCGTGCCGAGCAGGATCACCCGCCAGGCGGCGAGCATCACGGCGCGCCGCGACGGGTCGGTCTTGGTGGCATCCCGGCGGGCGCCCTTGGGGGCGATGTTGCGCCGGCCGAAATACAGCGCCACCGAGATCCCGAAGGCGAGCCCCAGGAACAGCAGGTTGGCGAGGTTGCCGTTGCGGGAAAACAGCAGCCCGATATCCGACACGGCGCTCTGCAGGGCGCGCGTGTCCCGGGGGACGTCGCCCATCACCTTGGTCCAGAGACCGGGGCCGACCAGCGGCTGGGAGCGCTGGAGCAGGTCGCGGGTGAACGATTCGCGGCGGCGATTCGAGACGCGGTCGACGATCTGGTCACCCTGCACCACCAGGGAGCGGGCGAGGCGCTGGGTCTCGTCGATGCGGGTAACGGCGGCCTCGCGCTCGGCGCGCTCGGCGGCGACGTCGGCGCTCTCCTGGGTATCCTTGGGTTTCGGCCCGAGCTGGGCCAGGCGCTCGCGCGCGGCCTCCAGCGGCGCGTCGAGCCGGGTGACCAGGGTGCGGATCTCGTCGGTGACCGTCACGGCGCTGTCGCGGATGGCGGTGAGGTCGGCCACCGTCAGCTCCGTGTGGCCGAGCTGCTTCTCGCGGGCGTCGAGCTCGGTCTTGGCGGCGTCGAGCTTGGCTCGGACCTTCTTGAACTGCTCGGGAACCTCGGCCTTGGCGGCCGGCGGGGGCGCGGGCTTCGCTTCGGCGGGTTTCGCGTCGGGCGCCTTCGCGTCGGGCGCTTTGCCGTCCGCGGGCTTGGCTTCGGGCGCGGCCTTGGTGTCGGCGGCCTTCTGATCGGAAGACTTGGCGGCGGGCGCCGGATCCTGGGCGAAGGCCGGCAGGGTCAGGGCCGCCGGGGTTGCGAACACCAGCGCGGCGAGCAGGGCGAGTGCGCGGGACGGGCGCGGCGCGCCCTCCGGCTTCCGGGTCCGCGCTGGGATACGATGCATGAGCAACCTCTCGTCGGGCGCGCGGCGGCCGGCCGGAGTCCGGCATCGGCGAATCGGCGGCGATCGGGGACCGGGCGGGCCTCCTGGCGGCCGGGCGCTCTGGGCGAGCAATAGGGCGAAACCGTGCCGCTGCCCACCCCGGGCCGGATCCCGCGCCGGGTCCCACCCCCGCGAGCCCGCTGTGGGTGCGTCCCCGGGGCTCATCCGGAAAAGCTTCACAAGGGTGTCACGCTGGGATTAGATGAACACCTGATGGACAGGGCCTTTTCGTTGCTACGCGAAAGGGCGCGGCCGGTGGCGATACCGGCCCGGCCCGGCCGCGTTCCGGATGCTACCGCATCGACCGGCGCCCCCGCGCGCCGGCCCGCCGCCCTGTTGTTCCCTCCGTCTCTCCCGTCGAGCCGTCGCTCCGCGCGCCGGCCCGTCCTGCATCGGCCCCGGGCCGGTTCGGACGGGCCGGCGGGGCGGCGGCATGGTCCCGCGCGTCCCACGCGCCAGAGCTAGTCCGAAGAGTCGCGCCGATGATGGATCTCCAAACCCTCGTCCTCAACGCGGATTATCGGCCGCTCTCGTACAATCCGCTCTCCCTCTGGTCGTGGAAGGACGCCTTCACGGCCCTGTTCCTCGACCGCGTCACCCTGGTGGCGAGCTACGACGTCGAGGCGCGCTCGCCCTCGCGCGCCCTGCGGGTGCCGAGCGTCGTGGCGCTGAAGAACTACGTGGCGCTGGCCCGCAGCCCGGCCTTCACCCGCTACAACATCTACCTGCGCGACGGTTTCAGCTGCCAGTATTGCGGCCTGCGGCTGCCCTCGGGCGGCCTGACCTTCGACCACGTGGTGCCGCGCTCCCGGGGCGGCCTGTCGAGCTGGGAGAACGTCGTGGCGGCCTGCTCGCCCTGCAACCTGCGCAAGGCCAACCGCACGCCGGACGAGGCGGACATGCCGCTGATGACCGAGCCCCGGCGGCCGACGCGCTACGAGCTGCACCACCGGCAGCCCGAGTTCGATCACCGCCAGTACCATCACACCTGGCTCGACTACCTGTACTGGGACAGCGAGCTGGAGAGCTGAGGGCGGCGCGGAGGCCTCACCAGGCCGGCTCGCGGCGGGGCGGCTCGTTGTACATCGGGACGTTGTGGTTGCGCGGCAGGTAGCCCCGCACCAGCACGGGCGGGGGGACGGCGGGAACGGCCGGCACCGGCCTCACCCGGACGATCCGGCGCGTCGGGTGATGCGCCCCGCGGCGCTCCGCGAAGGCCGGTCCGTGGGCGAGCACGAGACCAGCGAGCAACGCGGTGCGCGACGCCAGGGGCCAAAGCCTCGAGGGACGGTCAGTCATTGTCAGGATCCGGCCGGCGCGGGGGAATGATCAGAACTTGAGGGCCGCACCGCCGCGGACGGTATTCAGCTCCGCCTTGTGACCGTTGAAGTCCTGGAACCGCACGTACTGGTACTCGCCGCGCACCAGGATGTTCGGCGTGATGGCGTATTCCAGGCCGAAGCCGAGGGCGACGCCGCCGATGGTCTTGGTCCGGGCATTCGCGGTCAGCGTCGTCGGCGCGTACGGGACGGTCTGGACGCCCTGCCCGGTCGGCGTCGAGTTGTTGAGCGGGAAGTTCGGATTGAAGCTCGCGTAGCCGTGATTGTAGACGGCCACGGGCTGCCCGGTGGTCAGGGCCTGGTTCGCCGCGTAGGTGGTGGCGCTGTAGCCGTAATTCTGAACCGCCACGGTGTCGTTGATGGTCACGCGGCCGATCGCGGCGCCGGCGGTGACGTAGGGGAGCAGATTGCCGAACGCGTAGCCGGCCCGGCCCCGGATGGTACCGTAATCCTCGATCCGCGTGTTCGAGGTTCCGGACAGATTCACGTCTTCGGAGACACCTCCGGCGGTCGTCACGTTGCGACCGATGCGGTTGGTCGACCAGCTTCTCTGATCCGTGTGCGTGTAGTCGGCCTCGATGCCGAGGACGATATCGTCGAATTGCACGTTGTACCCGGCGAAGGCACCGAAGCTCGCCCCGTGGGTTCGCGTGCCCGGCAATGACAGGATTTTAGAGACGCTGAACTCAGTCTCGATGTCGCGATAGCTGAAGTAATTCGCCAGCGTGGACTGCATCGCGTTGCGCTGCGACAGGCCGCCCGACGTGAAGCCGCCGTGGCCGCCGACATACACGCCGCTCCAGTCGACCACCGGGGCCGGGACCGGGTCGTAATCCGCGCCGCGCAGGTAATCGTAATCCAGATCCGCGGCGCGCGCGGTGTTCACGCCGCAGAGACCGAGAACCGCCAGCAGCGGGAAAGTGACGGTACGCATCGGGATCGTCCTGGGACGGAAGAGACGGACGGCGGATCGAGCCTCGACACGGTGATACGCCGGTAACCTTAATTCTCCGTTTCTCGACTGCGAGAGGCACGTCTCGATCCGAGGATGCCAGTCCCGGGACGTCGTGGCGGTTATTGGGTCGGCCAAGGACGGGCTGAGGACAGGCCGAGAACCGGACCTGTCGCGACGGGGCGCCGAAACGCGAGACGGCGCGGAGACCCTCCGCGCCGTCGTCGTCCGTCAGGGGGATCGCGGTCGAGGCGCGATCAGTACTTCCGCACCAGCGGGCCGGGGATGGGCTCCGGCATCAAGGGCGGAAGCGGGGCCGCCACGAAGCCGCCGAGGTAGTAGCGCAGGCCGATCTTCACGTCGTGCGCCTCGATGTCCTTGATCTTGATCGCCTGCAGGCTGCCGGTGCAGCACGGGACGAAGCCCGGGCCGGTCTCGGCCTTGCCGAGGTTCAGGTAGCGGTAGGCCACTTCGATCTTCAGCGCGTCGGTCACGTTGTAGGCGAGACCGGCGTGGAGTGCCCAGGCGAGGCTGCCGGTGGTCTTGTCCTTGTAGAACTTGCTGCCGCTGTTGGTGTTGTAGACCGGATTGCCGTTCGGGTCGTAGACCGGGGCGTACGGGATGCAGCCGCAGCCGGCATTCGTGTAATCGTACGCGTAGGTCGGGCTGGTGAACTGCTGGTTGGTCGAGTAGCTCGAGACGTGGTTGAACGCGTAGCCGACGCCGCCGCCGATGAACGGCGTGATGCCGTACCACGTGCCGAGGTCGAAATACGCGTTGGCCAGCACCACTGCGGAGTCGAAGTTGCCGCTCGACTTGTTCACGCCGTACGACCCGAGCCCGTTGTCGAAATCCGGGCCCTTGTAGTACTCGCTGCCGCGCAGGCCGGTGGAGTAGCGGTACTCACCGGTGATGTCGCCGCGCAGGAACGGGGTGAACTGGTAGCCGACGCCGACGCCCGCGAAACCGCCGCCGCCGACCGCGTTGCCGAAGGCGCGGTTGGACTCGGCGTAGCCGGTGTAGTCGTAGGCGTCGCTGTAGCGCGGACGGGTGTAGATGCTCGCGCCCACGTCGCCGCGCAGGTACCAGCCGCCGCCGACCTCAATCGGCGGGGGCGGCGGGGGCGGGGGCGGCGGCAGCATCAGATCCGCGGCCGCGGCGAGGCAGGGCGCACCGACGCTCGCCGCGAGCGTCAGGCTACGCACCAAAGCGTTCAGCTTGGAGCGGGCCATGAGGATTCCTTCACTGGACTCGTGAGCCGGACGCGCGGCGCGCGGTCCCGGGGTACGAGGGCAGGATGGAAGGAACGTCTTAAATCCGGCTTAACGTTAAATGTTAGGCTTGCGCATCCGTTGCCGAACTGTCGAAACCGATATCCGGGCGAGACTTGCTTGTTTCGGCTGCGCTGCGCCGCCGGGGTCAGCGCAGTTCTTCTATGGGGGCCGGACGGCGCGGGGGCTGAGGCCGCATGGGACCCGACGACGTGCGCATCCTGGCGCTGATGCTGCCCGAGGCGGTAGCGGGCGCCCACAGCGGCAACCCGGATTTCCGGGTCGGCGGCCGGGTCTTCGCGACCCTCTGGGTCGAGGAGGCGCGGGTCGTGCTGCGCCTCGCGCCCGCCGATCAGGCCGCCCTCTGCGAGGCCGAGCCGGACCTGTTCGCGCCGCTCGACGGCGCCTGGGGGCGGCGGGGCTGGACCAATCTCGACCTCGACCCGTGCGCGGAGGAGGTTCTGCGGGCGGCGCTGCTGGCGGCGTGGCGGATGACCGCACCCGCGGAGCTGCGCGCCGCCTACGCCGATCTGGGCTGACTCGGGCTGCCCCCTTCGGAGTCGAGCCGCGCCCCTCCGGGGCTCCGGCCTCAGGCCGCCGCGCGGGTGACGGCGTCGACCACCTCGTCGACCACCGCGTTGACGAGGCCGCGGTCGTCGCCCTCGGCCATGACGCGGATCACCGGCTCGGTGCCCGACGGGCGGATCACGAGGCGGCCGGCATTGCCGAGCCGCTCGCGGGCGTGCTCGATGGCGCTGACCACGCTGTCCTCGCGCAGGGGCTCGCCGCTCCGGTAGCGGACGTTCTTGAGGATCTGCGGCAGCGGGTCGAAGCAGTGGCAGACCTCGCTCACGGGCCGGTTCTGCCGCTGCACCACGCTCAGCAGCTGCAGGGCGGCCACGAGGCCGTCGCCGGTGGTCGTGTAGTCCGACATGATGATGTGGCCGGACTGCTCGCCGCCGAGGTTGTAGCCGTGCGCCCGCATGTGCTCGAGGACGTAGCGGTCCCCCACCGCCGTGCGGGCCAGGGTCAGGCCGAGACCGCCGAGGAAGCGCTCCAGGCCGAGATTCGACATGATCGTCGCCACCACGCCCGGCTGCGTCAGGCGCTCGTCCTCCTTCCAGGAGCGCGCCACGACGGCCATGAGCTGGTCGCCGTCGACCACCTGGCCCTTCTCGTCCACGATCAGCACCCGGTCGGCGTCGCCGTCCAGCGCGATGCCGATATCGGCCCGGCGCTCGCGCACCATGTCGATCAGGGCCGCGGGCGCGGTCGAGCCGACATCCCGGTTGATGTTGAACCCGTCCGGCTCGGTGCCGATGGCGATCACCTCGGCGCCGAGCTCCCACAGGGTCTCGGGGGCGACCCGGTAGGCCGCGCCGTTGGCGCAGTCGACCACGACCCGCAGCCCGTCCAGCGTCACCTGCCGCGGCAGGGTCCGCTTGGCGAACTCGATGTAGCGGGCGTGCACGCTCTCGATGCGCTTGGCCCGGCCGAGGTCGTTCGAGCCGGAGAGGCGCTTGTGCATGTCGGCTTCGATCAGCCCCTCGATCTCGTGCTCGATCGCGTCGTTGAGCTTGAAGCCGTCGGGCCCGAACAGCTTGATGCCGTTGTCCTCGAACGGGTTGTGCGAGGCCGAGATCATCACGCCGAGATCGGCCCGCATCGAGCGGGTCAGCATCGCCACGGCCGGCGTCGGCACCGGCCCGAGCAGGAGCACGTCCATGCCCACCGAGGTGAAGCCGGCGACGAGCGCGGTCTCGATCATGTAGCCCGAGAGGCGGGTGTCCTTGCCGATCACCACCCGGTGGCGGTGGTCGCCGCGCTGGAACACGAGGCCGGCGGCCTGACCGACCTTGAGGGCGAGCTCCGGCGTGATCACGCCGTTGGCCCGGCCCCGGATGCCGTCGGTTCCGAAATACTTGCGCACCATCACGTCTCCGGCGCCCGGTCTCGCGGACCCGGCACAGCTTAGCAGATTATCGCGCCCGCCGGCGGCTCACCGGCCGGCAGAGTCAACGGGGTGCTCCCCGACAAAGGCGGTCGAAATGGGGCGCCCGGCGCGCTGCAGGAGCCGCGGCGCCGAGGCCGAGACCAGCACGAGGCCCGAGACGGTCAGCAGGCCGAGCACGAGCCGGCGGAAGGCGACCTCGCTGAGGCCGAGATAGATCCGGGTGCCGAGCAGCGTCGGGACCAGCATCGCCGGCAGGACCACCGCCAGGATCGGCAGCGTCGCCCGTGTGACGAGCCCCGCGGCGAGGTAGGTCGCCAGGGTGACGCTGAGCATCGCGAGGTTGAAGTTCTGGATCACCGAGCGCTGCACGTCGCGCTCGTAGCGGCGCAGGGTGCACCAGAGGGTCGGCAGCACGCCCGTGAAGCCGCCGAGCCCGCCCATCATCCCGCCGCCGAGGCCCACCGCGGCGTCGGCGAGCCGGCCGCCGGCCGCGATCCGCGGCAGGTTCCGGGCGAACAGCATGGTCGGGCACCAGACCATCAGCAGGAGGCCGAGGAGCGTCTTGAACCAGTCGGCGTCGAGCCGCGGCAGCAGGAGGACGCCGAGGGGGATGCCGGCGAGGCCGCCGAGGACGAAGGGCGCGAGGCGCCTAGTCTCGAACCCGCGCCGGACCGAGACCGCCGCGATGACCTGGCCCGTGAAGGCGCCGGAGACGGCCAGCACGGCGGCGAGCTGCGGGTCGATCACCCAGGCCCAGAACGACAGGGCCGTGAGGCCGAAGCCGAAGCCCGACAGGCCCTGGACGAAGCCGGCGACGACGGCGCCGAGGGCGACGACGAGATAGGTCGAGACCGGCATCGGGGGTTTCGCGGCGGCCTGTGGAAGGGACCTGTGTTTCCGATTCGGCGGAGTCCGCCGAGCCTCCGGCCAAGCTGACGCGCGCGATCCGCCGACAGGAGGGCCGGTTTGTCACGGGAGACGCGGCGACGATCACGCGTCGCCGGCGAACGCCGCCGCTGATGAGGGAGCGCGACGCGGCCCCGCGCGCGGTCCTGACAGCGTCCTGAAAGCGCGCCGAATCCGCACGCGCGTCGAAGGAGGCCGCACGGAACGAAAAAGGGCGCCTCGCGGCGCCCCCTTCGCTCGTCCGACCGTGCGGTCTCAGGCCTGCGGCTGCGGCTCCAGGCCGCCGTCGCTCTCCTTCGGCCGGCCGCGGCCCGCCGAGGGGACCGAGGAGCCCCGGGCCGGGGTCGGCGGCACGTCGCCGCCGTCGCGGATCGGGGGCTGGCCCTTGAGCAGGTTGCGGATCTCCTCGCCCGAGAGGGTCTCGTACTCGAGGAGCCCCTGGGCCAGGGCCTCCAGGTCGTCCTTGTGCTCGGCCAGGATGCGGCGCGCCTCCTCCAAGCCGGTCTCCACGAGGCGGCGGACCTCGGCGTCGATCTTCTGGGCGGTCGACTCGGAGACCGATTGCTGCCGGCCCATCGACATGCCGAGGAAGACCTCGTCGTTGTTGTCGCCGTACGCGACGGTGCCGAGCTCGGGGCTGAAGCCCCAGCGGGTCACCATCATCTTGGCGAGCCGCGTCGCCTGCTCGATGTCCGACTGCGCGCCCGAGGTCACCTTCTCGCGCCCGAAGATCATCTCCTCGGCGATGCGGCCGCCCATCATGATCGCCAGCCGCGAGGTCATCTGCTCGAAGCTCATGGAGAGCTTGTCGCGCTCGGGCAGCTGCATGACCATGCCCAGCGCCCGACCGCGCGGGATGATGGTCGCCTTGTGCACCGGGTCGGTGGCCGGGACGTTCAGCGCTACGATGGCGTGGCCGCCCTCGTGGTAGGCGGTGAGCCGCTTCTCGTCCTCGGTCATCACGAGGGTGCGCCGCTCGGCGCCCATCATGACCTTGTCCTTGGCGTCCTCGAACTCGTGCATCGTCACGATGCGTTTTCCGCGTCGAGCGGCGAGGAGCGCCGATTCGTTGACGAGGTTCATCAGGTCGGCGCCCGAGAAGCCCGGGGTGCCGCGCGCGATGGTCTTGAGGTCGACGTCGGGGGCCAGGGGCACCTTGCGGACGTGGACACGCAGGATGCGCTCGCGGCCGGTGACGTCCGGGTTCGGCACCATGATCTGGCGGTCGAAGCGGCCGGGACGCAGCAGCGCCGGGTCGAGCACGTCGGGGCGGTTGGTCGCCGCGATGATGATGACGCCCTCGTTGGCCTCGAACCCGTCCATCTCCACGAGGAGCTGGTTCAGGGTCTGCTCGCGCTCGTCGTTGCCGCCGCCGAGGCCGGCGCCGCGGTGGCGGCCGACCGCGTCGATCTCGTCTATGAAGATGATGCAGGGCGCGTTCTTCTTGGCCTGCTCGAACATGTCGCGCACGCGGCTGGCGCCGACGCCCACGAACATCTCGACGAAGTCGGAGCCCGAGATGGTGAAGAACGGCACGTTGGCCTCGCCCGCGACCGCCCGGGCGATCAGGGTCTTACCGGTGCCGGGCGGGCCGACGAGCAGCACGCCGCGCGGGATCCGGCCGCCGAGCCGCTGGAACTTCTGGGGGTCGCGCAGGAACTCGACGATCTCCTGCAGGTCCTCCTTGGCCTCCTCGACGCCGGCGACGTCGTCGAACGACACGCGGCCGTGGGCCTCGTTCAGGAGCTTGGCCTTCGACTTGCCGAAGCCCATGGCGCGGCCGGCGCCGGACTGCATCTGGCGCGAGAGGAAGATCCAGGCGCCGATGAAGACGAGGATAGGCAGCCAGCTCACGAGGAGCTGGATGAACCAGGGGGTGTTGTCGGACGGCGGGCGGGCGGTGATCTGCACGCCCTTGCCCTGGAGCTTGGAGACCAGGCTCGGGTCGTTGGGCGCGTAGCTCGTGAAGTTGCCGCCGCCCACGTAGGTGCCGGACACGTCCTGCCCGGAGATCACCACCGACTGGATCTTGCCGGCATCGGCGTCGTTCAGGAGCTGGCTGTAGGCGATCTCGCTGCCGCCGCCCCGGTGACCCGGGTTCTGGAACAGGGTGACGAGGGCCAGCACCAGCAGGAAGATGACGACCCACAAGGCAAAGTTGCGAAAATTCGGGTTCATCGATCAATCCCTGGCGCGTGCGACCCCCAGGACGGACCCGCCACGCGGCTATTCCGATCCATCCGTGCACACTCCGCCAATGTAGGCGGGGGGCTCTCCCTTGCCAAGTAAGTCGGGAGACCCTGCGGCGAGGGCAGCACCTGCGGGTCCGTGCCGGCGCGGCGGCGCCGGGGCGAGGTTCACGCCCCCGCCTGCGTCGGCGGCGACGAGGATCCCCGCGAGGGTGCGGCGGACCGGCTCCCGGCGGCGCAGGGCCGGCAGGAGCGAATCGAGGACGAGGGCCTCGAGTCGCTCGAGGCGGCGCGGCGCCGCGCCGGCCCGGGCCAGGGCGAGATCCAGGCAGCGCAGGGCCACGGCGTCCGGCAGGACCGCCAGGGCGCGCCCGTCGAGGCGCAGGCCCGCGCCCGTCTCCGACCCGGGCCGGAGCGCCCCGTCGAGGGCCTGCTCGGCCGCGCCCCGGAGCGCGGCCTCGTCGCGGGCGGCGCGCTCGGCGAGCCGGGCGAGGCGCGCCCGGGTCAGGCCCTCGCGCTCCAGGGCCGGCCAGGCCGCGCGCAGGCGGCCGCGGGCGAAGCGCGGATCGCCGTTGGCGGGATCGCGCAGATACCCGATGCCGCGCGCCGCGCACCACGCCTCCAGGCTCGCCTTCGGCAGGTACAGGAACGGGCGCCCGAGGGCGAGGCCGGGACCGAGGTCCCGCTCGGCGCGCATGCCGGCGAGCCCCGCGGGGCCGCTGCCGGCCGCGAGCCGGATCAGCACCGTCTCGGCCTGGTCATCCCGCGTGTGGCCCGTCAGCACGAGCCCGGCGCCGACCGCCCCGGCATGGGCGGCGAGGAGTGCGTAGCGGGCGGTGCGGGCCGCGTCCTGCAGGCCGGTGCCGGGCTTCGCGCCCGCCCAGGGCAGGGTCGCGTGGGGCAGGCCGAGCGCCCGGGCGGCGCGGCCGACGCCCTCGGCCTCCGCGCCGGATTCCGACCGCAGGCCGTGATCGACGGTCGCCACGCGCAGGGACGCGCCGGTCGCGTCGCGCAGGCGCGCGGCGGCGTGCATCAGGGCGCTCGAATCGGGACCGCCCGAGACGGCGAGGAGCACGCCCCGCCCGCCGCGCGCGGCCCGGTCGAGCCAGGGGCGGAGGGCGCCGAGGACCGGGTCGCCCGGGTCGCCCGAGTCTCCCAAGTCGCTCAGAGCGCCCGAGACGCTCAGGCGCCGCAGCGGGCGCGCTTCTGCTCGCGGGCGACGCCCTGGCGGACGCCGGTGCCGGCATTCGGGAACTTCCGGTCCAGCTCGGCCAGGGTCGCGCAGGCCTGCTCGCGGGCGCCGAGCGCGTTGAGCGTGACGCCGAGCTTCAGCATGGCGTCGGGGGCCTGGGCGGAGCGGGCGTAGTCGGTGGAGACCTTCAGGAACTGCTCGGCGGCCTCGCGGTTGCGGCCGCGGGCGAGGTAGCTCTCGCCGAGCCAGTAGGTCGCGCCGGCGACCCGGTTGTCGCGCGGGTGCGACTGGATGAACTGGCGCAGGCCCATCTCGGCCTGCTCGTACTGCTTGGCGCGGTACAGCTCGACCGCGGCGTCGAAATCGGCGGCCGGATCGCCGGTCCGGGTCGCCGCCACGCTCTCGGCGGGCCGCGCCGGGATCGCCCCGGTGCGGGCCGGCGGCCGCAGGTCCACGGGCTCGTCGTAGCCGGAGGTCCCGGCCTCCGCGTCGTCCTCGCCGGACTCGTTGAGCGCGCCCTGGGGCAGGCGCTGCGGCCGGGGCGCCGCCTCGGCGGCCTCCTCGGCCTCGCGGGGCGGCAGCGGCGCGGAGGGCTGCGTGCTGCCGAGCTGCATCGGGGCGCCCGGGGCGCCGGGGGCCTGCGACGGGTCGAAGGCGTCGCCGCGCTTCCCGGGGCGGCCGGCGCCCGGATTGCCGCCGTTGACGGGCCCCGACGGCGCGGGCGCGGCCGCGGGTTTGCCGCCCTTGCCCTCGTTCAGGCGGTACTCGACGTCCTCCTGGAACTTGCGCAGCTGCTCCTTGAGCTGGCGGTTCTCGTACTGGAGGGTCTCGATCTGTCCCGCCATCATCCGGGACTGGTTCTCGATGCGGCCGAGGCGCACCACCAGTTCCGAGGCGTCCTGCGCGGCGGCCGGGTGGCCGAGGAGCGCGGCACCGAGGGCGGTGGCGAGGGCGAGGCGGGTGCGAAGGTGGGCGGGCATGGTTCGGCTGCGGTCCGGTGTCGGCGCGAGGCCCTAACAGATGCGCCGCACCGCGGCAAAACTGCGGCGCGGAGGCGGCCGCATGCCGCCTCCGGACTCGTTCGCGCGGCGGCCTACGCGCCGGCGCCGCGGTCGAGGACGATCACCGCGCGGCGGTTCTGCGACCAGCAGGAGATGTCGTTGCACACCGCCACCGGCCGCTCCTTGCCGTACGACACGGTCCGCATCCGGCTCGCCGCGATGCCGCGGGTGGCGAGGTAGTCGTTCACCGCCTGGGCCCGGCGGGCGCCGAGGGAGAAGTTGTACTCGCGAGTGCCGCGCTCGTCGGCGTGGCCCTCGATGATGAAGGTGTAGCGCGGGTAGCGCTGCAGCCACGCGGCCTGCTTGTCGAGGGTCGCGGTCGCGGTCGGCGTCAGGTCGGTGGAGTCCGACTCGAAGAAGACCCGGTCGCCGATATTGACGACGAAGTCCTGCGCGCTGCCCGGGGTGGCGGCGCCCGCCCCGAAGGCGGAGGCGTCGGCGAGGTCCTTGTCGTTGCTGCAGGCGCCCAGGCCGAGGGCGGCGACGAGCGCGAGGCCGAGGGCGGCGGCGCGGAAACGCTGGGGCATGGTCTGAAAAACTCCTCGAGCGGTGCCGAAGGCCGGCTGCTGGTCTTCGAGGCGGGTCCGCGTAATCCTGGCGCCGTTGGTAGGCGGGGTTGGTTAAGCGACGGTTCCGCCGGGCGGCGCGGGGGCGTGGTGACGGTCCGCACCGATCGACGGCGTGCGCTGACGCACCCGGACGCGCCCGGAATGCGGCGGCGGCGGGGCGGCGGGCCGCGACGCGCCATTTCGGCCGCCCCGGTTGCGGCGCTGCAACAGGCGCCGGGCCTCCGCCGGTAACGGTCGCGGGCCGGGCTTTAAGAGATCCTCAACCCTATCGGTCCCTTATCGGCGGGCCGAAGACCGGACCTCCCGCATGCGCCCCGCCCAGAGCGTCCTCATCGTCGAGGACAGCTACCTGCTCCTCGAGATCGTCGCGAGCCTGTGCGAGACGCACGGCATCCGGGTGATCGAAGCCTCGACGGGCGAGGCCGCGCTGACCGTCCTGCGCGACCGGGGCGCGGCGATCGACTGGCTGTTCACCGACATCCACCTGCCCGGGCTGATCGACGGCTGGACGGTGGCCCACGCCTTCCGGGCGATCCATCCGGACCGGCCGGTGGTCTACACCTCGACCGACACGCACGGCCGCAGCGGCGTGCCGGGCAGCCTGTTCCTGCGCAAGCCCTTCCAGATGCAGGAGGTCAACCGCCTGGTCCGGATGATGGTCGAGGGCCTGGGCGAGGCCGGCTCCGAGAGCCGGCTCTGCGCGGCGGGCTGAGCACGGACCCTTCCGAGCGGGATTGTCGTCGCGCGCGCCGCGAAGCGACCCGGGACGCCGCGGCGCCCGGAGGCGGCCTCAGCCGCCCCGGAACAGCGCGACGATCTCCGGCGCGGCGAGCCACGCCTCGACCCGCGGGCAGGCGAGATCCCCGGGGGGCATCGCGTCGTAGAGGGCGAAGCTCGCCGCGACGAAGCCCGGCAGGTCGTAGAGAACCGGGAAGTCGTCGCCCCGCGGCTTGGTCTTGAACAGGTACGAGCCGGTCAGGCCGAAATGCTCGGCGATGGGCGGGTAGATCGGCCAGACCACGTCCTGGGCCAGCTCGTCGCCGAGGTAATCCTCGATCGCCACGGGCTCGGGCGTGAGCCCGTTCTCCTGCAGCAGCCGCCGCGCGATGTCGCCGAGGACGTGGACCTTGGGATGGTTCATCAGGTGCATGAAGGCGCCGCGGCGCGCCCAGCGGGTCACCTCGCGCTCCAGCCCGAAACCCAGGGCGTCGGCCGCGCCGACGAGTTCGCGCACCGCCGGGTCCCAGTGGTCGAGGTAGCCCAGGCGGGCGAACACGTCCTCGCGGAACAGGGCGGCCGTGCGGCCGGCATCGAGGCCGAGCCGGTGGGCGGTGACGACGATCGCCGAGTGGTACTGGCCCAGCGGCGACGGCGTCAGCTTCAGCGCGGCGAGGTCCGAGGCCTGCCCGACATAGACCATGTCCGGGTGGAAGGCCGAGAACACGATCGACGGGAACAGCTTGAGCCGCGGGTCGGCCGCGCGCAGAGTGGCGACGTCGCCGCCCGGGATCAGCCCGGCCGGGAAGGCCTGCGAGAAGACGTGGTCGTGGGCGCGCAGGGTCCGGATCAAGCCGTCGACATGGCCGTGGTCGCGCTTCAGCGAGCCCATGGGCAGGTAGCGGACCGGGCTCTTCGGCGCGAGCAGGCGCATGGCCCGGGCGATGCCCCGGGCCTGGCAATTGCCCAGCACCGCGATGCTCGGCCCGTCACGGGTCGTGGCGGTGCGGGCGCGGTTCCGCCATGGTGTCGCCCAGGTGGGGGCCCAACGGGTAGGCGTCCAATCGGGCGCCGAGCGGGTGAACGCGCTGCGGGCGCGCCGGGGCAGGTCGTTCAGGGCCACGTCGCGTGCCGGTGTCAGCGGACGGAACAGCGCCCCCGAGGGCCTGCCGCCGTCGTGAAGAAGAGGGTTCGAAGATGGCGTTGAATCCGTATACGGGTCTACCGGCCGAGCGATTCTGGCGCAAGGTCGTCACCAACGTGCCGCCCTTCGCGGTCAATCCGCACCCGAAGGACACGTTCGTGATCGGGCCGACCGACAAGGTCGCCACCGGCGGCTCGTGCTTCGCCCAGCGGGTGGCCGAGGCGGTGCGCGGCGCCGGGTTCAACTACTACCTGACCGAGCCGCCGACCCCCGGCATGAGCGCCGAGGAGGCCAATGCCCGCCAGTTCGGCACGTTCTCGGCGCGCTACGGCAATCTCTACTACACGCGCCAGTTCGTGCAGCTGTTCGACCGGGCCTACGGCACGTTCGAGCCGGAGCTGAAGGCGTGGCTGCGCGACGACGGCCGCTACGTCGACCCGTTCCGCCCGACCGTCGAGCCGGCGGGCTTCGCCAGCGAGGCCGAGGTGGTCGCGGCGCGCGACGCGCACCTCGCCGAGGTGCGCCGCCTGTTCGAGACGCTCGACGTGTTCGTGCTGACGCTCGGCCTCACCGAGGGCTGGCGCTGGCGGGCCGACGGCGCGGCGCTGCCGCTCGCCCCCGGCGTCGCGGGCGGCACGTTCGACCCCGCGCTCTACGAGTGCGTGAATGCCGGCGCGGGCGAGGTACTGGGCGACCTCAACGGCTTCCTCGACCGGCTCTGGAGCGTGAACCCGAAGGCGCGGGTGATCTTCACGGTCTCGCCGGTGCCGATGATCGCCACCTACATGGACCGGCACGTGATGGAGTCGAACAGCTACTCCAAGTCGGTGCTGCGGGTGGCGGCCGGCGAGGTGGTCGGCCGCGGCGACCCGCGGGCGGTCTACTTCCCCGCCTACGACATCGTCACGAGCAACGTGAATGCCGGGCGCTACTACAACGAGGACCAGCGCACCATCAACGACGCGGGCGTGCGCCACGTCATGCGCCTGTTCCTGGCGACCTTCGCCCGCGACCGGGTCTCGCCGGCGCCGACCCACGCCCCCGTCGACCTCGCGGCCGAGTTCGAGGGCAATGCCGGCGTGATCTGCGACGAGGAGGAGATCGAGCGCAGCGTGGCGTGACGGGGGGCCGAGATCGTCACCGGAGCAGCCGCGGCCATCGGGCGGCCTGCATCGTCTTCACGAGCGTAGCGAAGTGACCCAGTGTAACGCGACATCGACAGTCGTGGCGCTGCCTGGATTGCTTCGCTCCGCTCGCAAAGACGGCAGCGCTCCGAAGATCCCGCCGGGCAAACGCTCGAGCCCTTCGCGACCGTCACGGCGGCCGGGGCGATCCCGCGTTTGCCTCCAGCCCGGCCTTTCGGGCAAGCTCGGCCGCCCGGGCGCTCGCGCCTATCGGAGACGAATCCCTTGAGCCTGCCCCCGCCCCGCCGCGCCGACCACGACATCGATCCGGTCTTCGTGAAGCGGCACTCGCCCCGCGCCTTCACGGGCGAGGCCGTGCCCGAATCCGAGCTGATGCGGATGATCGAGGCGGCGCGCTGGTCGCCCTCCGCCTACAACTCGCAGCCCTGGCGCTTCCTCTACGCGCTCCGGGGCGACGCCCACTGGGACACGTTCTTCGACCTGCTGGTGCCCGGCAATCAGAAATGGGTGTCCGGCACCGGCGCGATCCTGTTCCTCGTCTCGAACGGGCTCATGAAGGTCGGCGACGAGCTGAAGCCCTCCTACAGCCACTCCTTCGACGCCGGCACCGCCTCGCTGGCCTTCCAGCTCCAGGCGATCCACCAGGGCTGGCACGCCCACGGCATGGTCGGGTTCGACCACGTCCGCGCGCCCGCGGTGCTGCGCCTGCCCGAGAATCACCGGATCGAGGCCGCCTTCGCGGTCGGCCGCAAGATCCCGGAGGCGGACCTCACCGAGGAGCAGCGGCCCCGCGAGACCCCGAACGGGCGCCGGCCGATCACCGACTTCACCATCGCGGGACCGTTCCCGCCGGCCGCCGGCTGAGACGGGCCGGAACCCGCTCGGACGACCGGGGATTGGCTCCGCATCGCGACGCCGTCGCAGGTCCGTGGGCGCAGGCCCACGGGCTCGACCCGGGCCGGCAGGGGGCCGCCGCCCCGCGCCTCCTGTCCGCCCTCCGACGCTTCGGGAGCTGGCTCATGGATCCGTCCGACACCGCCGCGTCCGACCCGTTCCGGGACGACGGGCCGTTCGACCCCGTCCCCGGGCTGCAGGCCGTCGCCGACCGCCACGGGGTCAGCCCGGACGCGGTGCGCCACCTGGTCCGGGCCCTCGAGCGCGGCCACGGCACGATGGCGCAGTTCGACCATCCCGATCTCGGCGGGATGGGGCAGTGGTTTTCCGGCGGGATGGTGATGGTCGGCCGGATGTTCGACGACGCGCTGAAGGCGCGGGTCGACGCGCTCTGCACCGAGCTGGCCGGGGCGCTCCCCGCGGGAGGCTTCTCAGAGGCCGCGCCCGCGGCGCGCCGCGGCGGCGGCGAATGGTGGCCGGCCGGCCTCGGAGATCCGGCCAGCACCGGCGCGCAGGACGGGCTGCGCTACGCCTATTTCCCGGACAGCCGGCGGCTCGCCGTCGACGCGGGGTCCGGGATCGCGCTCTACGACACCGGCGAGCACCGCATCACCGGCGTCTCCCAGGCGAACGGCAGCCTCGGCTTCACGGGACCGTCCGGGGCCGTCGCCCTCGACCGCCTGCGCCGGATCGAGGCGGAGATCGCGGCGCCGCGCCAAGCGGACCCGGCCGAGATCCCGCCGAAGGCCGCCCCCGCCGCTTCGCCGGCCGCTGCGGCTGCCCCTTCGGCGGCCCCGGACCGGTCGTCTCCGGACGCGATCCTCGCGACCATCGAGCGGCTGGCCGACCTGCACGCGCGCGGCGTGCTCACCGACGCGGAGTTCGCGACCAAGAAGACGGAGCTGCTGGCCCGACTGTGAGGGGCGCCCGGTCGCCGTACCCGCCGGCCCCGTCCCGAGGCGCGGAGGCCTCGCGGGATGCGGGCGCGGATCGGACCCTGCCGGGTCCGGACGGCCTCAGGCGATGCCGACGCGCAGCAGGTCGTGGACGTGCACGATGCCGACCGGCCGGCCGTCGGTGACGGCGAAGACCGCCGTGATCAGCCGGCGGTTCATCAGTTCCAGCGCGGCCTGAGCCAGCTTGTGGGGCTCCACGGTCACCGGGTCCCGAGTCATGACCGTCGAGACCGGCGTGTCGAGGAGGGCCGGACCCATGTGGCGGCGCAGGTCGCCGTCCGTGACGATGCCGACGAGGCGGCCAGCCGCGTCCGTGACGCCGACGCAACCGTAGCGCCGCGCCGCGATCTCGATCAGCACCTCGGACATGAGGGCGGTCTCGTGCACCAGCGGCATGTCCTGGGGCCCGTGCATCACCTGCTGCACGGTCCTGAGGCGGGCCGCGAGGGTGCCGCCCGGATGCAGGGTGTGGAAGCGCGCCGAGGTGAAGCCGCGCCGCTCCAGGAGCGCCACCGCCAGGGCGTCGCCCAGCGCCAGCTGGATCAGGCTGGAGGAGGTCGGCGCGAGGTCGTGCGGGCAGGATTCCCGCACGCGGGGCAGTTCCAGCAGCACGTCGGCGGCCTTGCCCAGGGTGCTCTCGCCGTTGCGGGTAATCGCCACCAGGGGGATCGAGAACCGGCGGCTGAAGCCGACGAGGTCGGACAGTTCCGCGGTCTCCCCCGACCACGACAGCGCGATGATGACGTCGTCCCGGGCGATCATCCCGAGGTCGCCGTGGCTCGCCTCGGTCGGGTGGACGAAGAAGGCGTGCGTGCCGGTGGAGGCCAGCGTCGCGGCGATCTTGCGCCCGACATGCCCACTCTTGCCGATGCCGCTGACGATGACGCGGCCCTTGCTCTGCAGGATGGTCTGCACCGCCTCCTCGAAGGCCGCGCCGAGCCGGCCCTGGAAGGCGGCGCTCGCCTCCTGCAGGGCCGCGATGCCCAGCTGGAGGCTGCGGATCCCGAGGTCGCGGGTGGTGGCGAGATGCGCCGACGGCGCGTCGTAGCGGTCGTCGCGCAGGGCGCTGGAGGCGGGAGCGTTCATCGTGTCCGTTCTTGACCCGTCGACCGGATCCGGCACCGGGGGCCGGAATCGGGGAGCGGCGCAGCGAGGCGTCTCCGGCGACGCTAGGCAGCCGTCGTGGTTGAAATGTGACGCGGGGACGACGCAGCGCCGCACGCCGGTTGAAGGCGCGGCCGCCGGGGTCCATGCTCCCGGCACGCCACCCCGCGCCGTCCCGCGCCGCGGGCCCCAGGAGGGCAAGAGCCCCATGACCATCCGCTTCCCCGACCCCGATCCCGCGATCCTCGCCCGCCGCGAGGCGATCCTGGCCGGCCTCGCGCCCCTGGTCGCGCCGGAGGCGCTGGTGGTCAGCGAGGACGAGCGCCGGGCCTTCGAGACCGACGGGCTCACCGCCTACCGGCAGATGCCGCTCGCCGTGGTGCTGCCCTCCACCACCGCGGAGGTCGCCGCCGTGATGGCCTACTGCCACGCCAACGGCGTGCGGGTCGTGCCCCGGGGCGCCGGCACGTCGCTCGCGGGCGGCGCCATCGCGCAGGCCGACGCGATCATCCTTGGCGTCGGCAAGATGACCCAGGTCCTCGACATGGACTTCGCCAACCGCACCGCCCGGGTGCAGAGCGGCATCACCAATCTGGCGATCTCCGGGGCGGTCAGCCACGAGGGCTTCTTCTACGCCCCCGACCCGTCGAGCCAGCTCGCCTGCACGATCGCCGGCAACATCGCGATGAATTCGGGCGGCGCGCACTGCCTGAAATACGGCGTGACCACCAACAACCTGCTCGGCGTTACCCTGGTGCTCAACGACGGCACCGTGGTGGAGATCGGCGGCCAGCACCTCGACAGCGGCGGCTACGACCTGCTCGGCCTCGTCTGCGGCTCGGAGGGGCAGCTCGGCATCGTCACCGAGGCGACCGTGCGGATCCTGCGCGCCGCCGAGGGCGCGCGCCCGGTGCTGGTCGGCTTCTCGAAGGTCGAGGATGCGGGCGACTGCGTCGCGGCGATCATCGCGGCCGGGATCATCCCGGTGGCGATCGAGTACATGGACCGCGAGGCGATCCTCATCACCGAGGACTTCGCCCAGGCCGGCTACCCGCGCGATGCCGAGGCGATGCTGATCATCGAGGTCGAGGGCTCGGACGCCGAGTGCGACGCGATGCTGGCGCGGATCGAGACGATCGCCAAGGATTTCCGCCCGACCAGCGTGCGCGTCTCGCGCTCGGAGGCGGAATCGGCCGCGATCTGGAAGGGCCGCAAGTCGGCCTTCGGGGCGACCGGCCGGATCTCCGACTACATCTGCATGGACGGGACGATCCCCACCGGCCAGCTCGGGCCGGTGCTGGAGCGGATCGGCGCCATCTGCGCCGAGAAGGGCCTGCGCGTCGCCAACGTGTTCCACGCGGGCGACGGCAACCTGCACCCCCTGATCCTGTTCGACATCAACACGCCCGGCGAATTGCAGAAGGCCGAGGCCGCGGGCGACGAGATCCTGAAGCTCTGCGTCGAGGTCGGCGGCTGCCTCACCGGCGAGCACGGGGTCGGCATCGAGAAGCGCGAGCTGATGCGCTTCCAGTACGACCAGGTCGATCTCGAGCAGCAGATGCGGGTCAAGGCGGTGTTCGATCCGGACTGGATGCTGAACCCCGCCAAGGTGTTCCCGCTGGACGGGCGCCTCGCGGCCTGAGCCGCGCCGCGCGAGGGGTCCGGCCGAGAGCTTGGCCGAGAGCCCGGCCAAGAGGTCTGGCGAACAAGCCCGGACCGGTGCGGGCGCGATCGTCTCCGATCGCCCGCCCCCGTCCGGGCCTCGCGGCCGCGCTCAGGCGGCCTCGACCTTGCGGCTCGCCCGGGTCTTGGTCGCGGCGGTCTTGCGGCGACCGGAGGCAGGGGCGGAGGCGGCAGCCTCCTCCTCGACGGGGGCGGCGGCCTTGTCGCCCGACGGGGACCGGCCCGGCTGGCCGAGGCCGAGGCTCTTGGCGAGGGCCGAGCGCTGCGCCGAGTAGTTCGCCGAGGTGGTCGGGTAATCGGCCGGCAGGCCGTAGCGCTCGCGGTAGGTCTGCGGATCGAGACCGTGCTTGGTCAGGTGACGCTTCAGCGTCTTGTACGACTTCCCGTCGATGAAGCTGACCAGCCCGTCGGGACGGATCGACTTGCGGATCTGGGCGGGCGTCGGCCGCTCGACGCTCTCGGTCGCCGGAGCGACGGGGCCGGCCCCGATCGTGTTCAGCGCCTCGTGGATGCTCGCGATCAGGGCCGGCAATTCGGCCGAGGGCAGCGAGTTGTTGGAAACGTAGGCCGCGACGACGTCCACGGTCCGCTCGATGAAATCCAATTGCGATGTCGGCGCAGCTTCTGACATTCTCTCGTTCCTCGGCACAAATGCCTGATGGGATCCCCACTTTTCGCGAGTTAAGTCAGCGTCCGAAAAATGCAAGCCGCGCCATACAATTATCTGTGATGAGACCGAAGTCTAACTCTGCATCACGCGGCGAGGCTTACAGGGTATGGTTGCATTGGCGGCACTTAAGGGACACTTCTGAGACGCTTTATCGGTGTCCGCCCGGCGAATTCTAGTCGCTTCCTCGAAGCGGGTTTTCGCAGCCGGCAGAGACCTTTACCCCCGGGTCAGGGGCCGGCTCTAGACGGTCGTATACGATTGCCGCCCGGTCGTGCGGGCACAATGCGCAATCTTCGTACAGTTGTGCGAGCGCGGGGCGAGGCCCTGCGTCATTTTCGCAACCCGCGCGGCCTCAGGCGAAAGTCTTGCGCGGATCGAAGGCGTCCCGCACGGCCTCGCCGGCGAAGACGAGCAGGCTCAACATCACGGCGATGACCAGGAAACCGGTCAATCCGAGCCACGGCGCGGTCAGATTGTCCTTGCCCTGAGCGAGAAGCTCTCCGAGGGACGGCGAGCCCGGCGGCAGGCCGAAGCCGAGGAAGTCGAGCGAGGTCAGGGTGGTGATCGAGCCGTTCAGGATGAACGGCAGGAAGGTCAGCGTCGCCACCATGGCGTTCGGCAGCAGGTGGACCGTCATGATCCGGATATTCGACAGCCCCAGCGCCCGGGCGGCCCGGACATACTCGAAGTTCCGCGCCCGCAGGAACTCGGCGCGCACCACGCTCACCAGCGCGACCCAGGAGAACAGCAGCATGATCCCGAGCAGGACGAAGAAGCCCGGGGCGATGAAGGCCGAGATGATGATGATCAGGTAGAGGGTCGGGATGCCGCCCCAGACCTCGATGAAGCGCTGGAAGGCGAGATCGACCCAGCCGCCGAAATAGCCCTGCACGGCCCCCGCGATGACCCCGATCACCGACGAGACCGCGGCCAGGATCAGACCGAACAGGACCGAGATGCGGAAGCCGTAGATCACCCGCGCCAGCACGTCCCGCGTGGTGTTGTCGGTGCCGAGCCAGTGCTGGGGAATGTCCGCGCAGGTCGAGCCGCCGAGCTTCTCGGCGACGGGCTTGCACTGCGCGTCCGTGAGCATCCAGGTCGGCGGCGACGGCGACGGCGTCGGCAGGTCCTCGTTGATCGTGTCGTACGCGTACGGGATCGGCGGCCACAGTGCCCAGCCGTTCGCCGCGATCTCCCGGCGGATCTCGGGGGAGCGGTAGTCGGTCGTGGCGAGGAAGCCGCCGAACTTCTCCTCCGGATAGTCGACCAGGACCGGGACCAGCCACTCGCCCTTGTAGGACATCACGATCGGGCGGTCGTTGGCGATGAACTCCGCGAACAGGCTGAGCACGAACAGGACCGTGAAGATCACGAACGACCCGTAGCCGAGCCGATTGCGGCGGAAATTGTCGAGACGGCGCCGGTTGAGCGGCGACAGCCGGGCGCGCCGGCCGGCGGCCCCGGGCAGGACCGGCGGCGGCGCGCCCTCGTCCGGCCGCAGGACCAGCGGCTGGGCACCGGGCATCGGCGCGGGCACGACCTCGCTGTCGCCGGGACGCGTGACCTCGTTCATCCGTGCTGCCTCCCGGGCCGCGTCGCGCGCGCGCCGGCCGCCCCGATATCCGGGCGGCCCCGCGACCGGTCGGCCGCGGGACGGAGGCCGGTAACGCTCAGCCGTCGAGCCGGGTCGCGGTGCCGTCGATCTCGGTGGGACGCAGGTTGCCGCTGCGCTCCAGCCAGCGGCGCAGCAGACGGACGTTGCGGCGATTGGCCTTGAAGGCGGCGTCGAACAGGTCGCCCGCCACCGGCACGGCGCCGATCAGCCCGTCGAAGGCCACGTTCAGGCCCATCCGGGCCACCAGCCAGCGCGGCGCCCCGAGGCGCTTCGCCTCGTAGACGATGAAGGACGAGATCACCATGCCGGCCAGGTCGCCGATCACCGGCACGAGGCCGATCAGCGCGTCGAACCCGACCCGCCGGTTGATGCCCGGGATGACGAAGGCGGTGTCCATCAGGTGGGCCAGCGTCTCCAGCCGGGCGAGGCTCGCCTCCCGGCCGAGATCCGCCGACAGGTAGGGGGGCCGGGGGCCGGCGCGGGTCTCGCCTCCGGGGAAGGTCTCGGCACGGGCGAAACGCCCGGCCTGGGCAGCCTGGGTGAAGTCCATGGTCGGGATCCGTCGGGAAGCCATCGTCCCCAACGATGTGGCCCCCCGCCCGGATCCCCGCAAGGACGGTGCCCGCTCGGCGCGCGCGGTCCGCCGTGATGCCCGCCGTGATGCCCGTCCTGCTGCCCGTCATGCCGTCCCTCGAGCCGACCCTCATGCCCCGGCCCCCGGGAGCCCGCGCATGCGGTCGAGCGCCGCATCCAGGGTCGCGTCGTCCTTTGCGAAGCAGAGCCGGACGAGGCCGCGCACGGAGGCGTCCGGGTAGAAGGCGCTCACGGGGATCGCCGCGACGCCGTGACGGGTGACCAGGGCCTCGCAGAAGGCCACGTCGTCGGCGTGGCCGCGGGCGGCGATGTCGATGTTGAGGAACCACGTGGCCCGGGCCGGCAGCACGGTGAAGCCGAGGCCGCGCAGGCCGTCTGCGAGCCGGTCGCGGGACCGGGCGTAGCCGGCCCGCATCGCCTCGAACCACGGGGCCGGCTTGCCCAGCCCGTAGGCCACCGCCTCTTGGAGGTTCGGGGGCGTGGTGAAGGTCAGGAACTGGTGCGCCTTGGCGAGCCCGCGCATCAGCCGGGCATCGGCCATCACGAAGCCGACCTTCCAGCCGGTGAGGGAGAAGATCTTGCCGGCCGAGCCGATCTTGACGGTCCGCTCCCGCATCCCGGGCAGCGCCATTAGCGGCCGGTGGCGCGCGCCGTCGAACACCACGTGCTCCCAGACCTCGTCGCAGAGGGCGGTCACGTCGAAGCGCTGGCAGTAGCGGGCGAGCAGGTCGAGGTCCTCGGGCGCGAACAGGGTGGCGCTCGGGTTGAGGGGGTTGTTCAGCACCACGACCCGGGTCCGCGCCCCGAAAGCCTCCGCGAGCGCGGCCTCGTCGAGGCGGAAGTCCGGGGGCCGGAGCGCCACGATCCGCGGCACGCCGCCCGCCCGCCGGACCAGGGGCAGGTAGGCGTCGTACATGGGCGCGAACAGCACGACCTCGTCGCCGGGCTCGATCAGCGCCAGGAGCGCGCCGGCCAGGGCCTCGGTCGCCCCGGAGGTGACCATCACCTCGGTCTCCGGGTCGAGGACGAGGCCCTGGTGCTGCGCGTAATGGGCGGCGACCGCCTCGCGCAGGGCCGGCAGGCCCATCATCGGCGGGTACTGGTTCCAGCCGTCCAGGAGCGCCCGCGCGCCCCGCTCGCGGACATCCGCCGGCCCGGCATCGTCCGGGAATCCCTGGCCGAGATTGATCGCACCGTGGACCCGCGCGAGACGCGACATGGTCTCGAACACGGTCGTGGGCAGCACGTCGAAGACGGGGTTGATGACGGCGGACCTCATGCGGCGCGGCACACGGTACGGCACGCGGCGCCGGGCATCGAGAGAGTCGGCATGGCGGGTCTCGGCATCGCCGGCCTGTAACATGGCCGTCGCGCGTTGCGGAATGTGCGCGGTCGCACAGACCCGGTCTCCGGCGCGCCGAGGCCTACTGACGAATGTTGACATTCATCACCCGTCTCTTAGGTTTGGATCACGGCCGGAGCGGCGCACACGCCGACGGAGCTTCGCCCCCTCGCTCCGTCAGCGGGGCGCCGCTCCGGTCCCCAGAAGGGCCATCGACTTGCGGGTCGGTGGCCCTTTCGGCATGTCCGGACGCGGCCGCACCCGCTCACGCCCCGCTCGCTGGGTCGGCCACCGGATACGACGATGCGGCCCTCCTCACGCGCGTTCCTCGGCTGCCTGGTGCTGGCGCTGCTGATCGGCGGCCTCGGACTCGGCCTGCGCCGCGCCGTGGCCGTTACCCCGGTCGATCCCGCGTTCCGGGCGGTGCTGCGCGCTTATGCGGTACCGGACGCGTCCGGCGGGCCCCAGCAACACGAGTGAAACGTCGCCGCCCTAGTGACGGCGCATTGGCCGGGCACCGGTGGAGGGCGCCGCGAGGTGCGCGAGCGGCGCGGCCGCGGGTGTCCATGACGCCGCGGTAAGGAGCCGTTCGGGGCCCGGACAGCTTTATGGGCTTACGCTCCCGTACACGGGATCGGAGCCGTCGGGTCCCGCGGGACCGGGCGGCTTCAGGACGGGCTTCCGGGACGCGGCGTTCCGGGGGCGGCATGGGGGCTTGGACAGCGAGGGATAGGGTGCCGCCGGTCGCACAGACGACCGTCCTGTGCTCTAGTCAGGCATGAACGAGAGTTCACCGATCCGGACCGACACGGCCCGCGCCTACCAGCCCGGCGAGGCGCCCGCGCGCGAGGTCCGGACGCGGCGCTTCCGCCCGATCCGCTGGCTCGTGATCCTGGTGCTGCTCGCCGGCGCCGGGGCGATCGGCCACCGCTGGTACGAGGCCCGCACCGGCAAGGGCGCCGAGCCCGCGACGGCGCATCACACCGGCGGCCACGGCGGCCGGCGCGGCGGGGCCGACATGCCGCAGGCGGTGGGCATCGCCAGCGCCACGACCGGCGACATGCCGGTGGTGCTGCAGGGCCTCGGTACCGTGACGCCGCTCGCCACCGTGACGGTGAAGTCGCAGATCAGCGGCTACCTCACGCAGGTGCAGTTCCGGGAGGGCCAGAACGTGAAGGCGGGCGACGAGCTCGCCCGGATCGATTCCCGCCCCTACGAGGCGCTGCTCGCGCAGTACCAGGGCCAGCTCGCCCGCGACCAGGCGCTGCTCCAGAACTCGAAGCTCGACCTGCAGCGCTACCAGACGCTGAACCGGCAGGACTCGATCTCGAAGCAGAACGTCGACACGCAGGCCGCCCTGGTGAAGCAGAACGAGGGCACGGTCGCGGCCGACCAGGCGCTCGTCGACCAGCAGAAGCTCAACATCGCCTACACGCACATCGTCTCGCCGGTGGACGGCCGCGTCGGCCTGCGCCAAGTCGACCAGGGCAACTACATCTCGGCCGCCTCCACGGCGATCGTGGTGGTGACCCAGCTCCACCCGATCTCGGTGGTGTTCACCCTTCCGGAGGACGACGTGTCGCGGGTGATGCGGCAGGTGCGGGCGGGCACGAAGCTCACCGTGCGGGCCTACGACCGCGGCGACGCCCACGAGATCGCCACCGGCCGCCTCGACACGGTCGACAACCAGATCGACACGACCACCGGCACGGTGAAGCTGCGCGCGCTGTTCGACAATTCCGACGAGGAGCTGTTCCCGAACCAGTTCGTCAACGCCAAGCTGACCGTCGACACGGTGCGGGGCGCGACGCTCGTGCCGAATTCCAGCCTGCTCCAGGGCACGCCCGGCACCTACGTCTACCTGATGGACGGGGACAGCAAGGTTACGGTCCGGCCGATCAAGACCGGCGAGACTGACGGGACCCACACGGTAGTGGTCTCCGGGCTGAACCCGGGCGACCGCGTCGTCACGGACGGCACCGACCGGCTGAAGGACGGCGCGCCGGTGCGCATCACCGAGGGCGCGCCGGCGGCCGCGGGCGACGGCAAGGCCGCGGCGGCGAAGCAGGACGGCAAAGCTGACGGCAAGGGGGAGGTGAAGCCCGGCGCGCCCGCCGACGCGGCGGCGGATTCCCAAGGGACAGCGGAGGGCGGTCGTCGGCACCGGCGCCGTCAGGCGCAGTGAGGACGGCTCTGGCGCGACGCTCCCTCTCCCCCCTCCGCGGGGGAAGGGATAACGGGAGCGCGTCATGAACCCGTCCCGCCTGTTCATCCTGCGGCCGGTGGCCACGACGCTGCTGATGCTGGCGATCCTGATCGTCGGCGGCGTGTCGTACCTGAACCTGCCGGTCTCGGCGCTGCCGGCGGTCGATTACCCGACGATCCAGGTCCAGACCTTCTATCCCGGCGCCAGCCCCGAGGTGATGACCTCCTCGGTGACGGCGCCGCTGGAGCGGCAGTTCGGCCAGCTCGCCAACCTCAACCAGATGACCTCGCAATCCTCCGCGGGCGCCTCGGTCATCACCCTGCAGTTCAGCCTGGACCTGCCGCTGGACATCGCCGAGCAGCAGGTCCAGGCGGCGATCAACGCCGCCGGCAACCTCCTGCCCTCCGACCTGCCGGCGCCGCCGATCTACGCCAAGGTCAACCCGGCCGACGCGCCGGTCCTGACGCTGGCGCTCACCTCCAAGACCCTGCCGCTCACCCAGGTGCGCGACCTCGCCGAGTCGCGCCTCGCGCAGAAGATCAGCCAGGTGGCGGGCGTCGGCCTCGTGAGCATCTCGGGCGGCCAGCGCCCGGCCGTGCGGGTGCGGTTCAACGCGCGGGCGCTCGCCGCCTACGGGCTCAACATCGACGACCTGCGCACCACCATCACCAACCTCAACGTCAACACGCCGAAGGGCACGATCGACGGGCCGAAGCAGTCCTACGCGATCAACGCCAACGACCAGATCCGCGACCCGAAGGCCTACGACGCGGCGATCATCGCCTACCGCAACGGCGCCCCGGTGATGCTCTCGGAGGTCGCCGACGTGGTCGAGGGGCCGGAGAACACCAAGCTCGGCGCCTGGGCGGACGCGACGCCGGCGGTGATTCTGAACATCCAGCGCCAGCCCGGCGCCAACGTCATCGCGACCGTCGACAAGATCAAGTCGCTGCTGCCGCAGCTCCAGGCGAGCCTGCCGGCCGCCGTCGCGGTTGCGCCGCTCACCGACCGGACCACCACGATCCGCGCCTCCGTGGAGGACGTGCAGTTCGAGCTCGGCCTCGCCATCGCGCTGGTCGTCTTGGTGATCTTCCTGTTCCTGCGCAGCCTGTCGGCGACCCTGATCCCGAGCCTGTCGGTGCCGCTGTCGCTGGTCGGCGCCCTGTCGGTCATGGACTTGTACGGCTTCTCCCTCGACAACCTGTCGCTGATGGCGCTCACCATCGCCACCGGCTTCGTGGTCGACGACGCCATCGTGGTGATCGAGAACATCGCCCGGCACGTGGAGGCGGGCGACTCGCCCCTGGAGGCGGCGCTCAAGGGCTCCCGCGAGATCGGCTTCACCATCATCTCGCTGACCGTCTCGCTGATCGCCGTGCTGATCCCGCTCCTGTTCATGGGCGACGTGGTCGGGCGGCTGTTCCACGAATTCGCCATCACGCTGGCGGCCACGATCATTATCTCGGCGGTGGTCTCGCTGACGCTGGTGCCGATGCTGTGCGCGCGGCTCCTGAAGCACGTCCCGGAAGCCGGTCACCGCCGCCGCGAGGGCGTCCTCTCACGCCTGGGCCGGCGCGCCGTCGACGGCACGATCGAGTCCTACGGCCGCTCCCTGCGGGTCGTCCTGAACCACCAGGGCCTGACGCTGCTGGTGGCGCTCGGCACGCTCGGGCTCACAATCTACCTGTTCGCGGTGATCCCGAAGGGCTTCTTCCCCGTGCAGGACACGGGCGTCATCCAGGGCATCACCCAGGCCGACCAGTCGGTCTCCTACGCCGCCATGGCCGAGCGCCAGCAGCGGATGGCCGAGATCGTCCTCAAGGACCCGGACGTGGCGAGCCTGTCGTCGTTCATCGGGGTCGACGGCCAGAACGTCACGCTCAATTCCGGCCGGATGCTGATCAACCTGAAGCCCCGGGACGCGCGCACCGCGACGGCCAGCGCGATCATCCGGCGGATCTCGGCGGCGGCGGCCAACCAGCCCGGCATGCGGCTCTACATGCAGCCGGTCCAGGACCTGACCATCGACACGGCGGTCTCGGCGACCCAGTACCAGGTGATCCTCGAGAGCCCGAACATCGACGATTTCGAGACCTGGGTGCCGCGCTTCACCGAGGCGCTGGCGAAGTCGCCCGTGGTCACCGACGTGGCGAGCGACCACCAGGGCCAGGGGCTCGCCGCCTACGTGACCATCGACCGGCCCACCGCCGGCCGCTACGGCATCACCCCGGCGACGATCGACAACGCCCTCTACGACGCCTTCGGCCAGCGGATCATCTCGACGATCTTCACCCAGTCCAACCAGTACCGGGTGATCCTGGAGGCCGACCCGAAGCTGCACACGACGCTCCGCAGCCTCGACGCGATCTACCTGCCCTCCTCCACGGCGACCAACGGACAGGTGCCGCTCTCGGCGGTCGCGCGGATCAGCGAGCGACGGGCACCGCTGCTGATCTCCCATCTCGGCCAGTTCCCGGCCACCACCGTGTCGTTCAACCTCGCCCCCGGCGCGGCGCTGGGGCAGGCGGTCGAGGCGATCGACACGGTGAAGGCCGAGATCGGCCTGCCGCCCTCGTTCCGGGTGGTGCCGCAGGGCTCGGTCTTCGCCTTCCAGTCGGCGCTCGGCAACGAGCTGTTCCTGGTCCTAGCGGCGATCGTGACCGTCTACATCGTGCTGGGCGTGCTCTACGAGAGCTTCATCCACCCGATCACGATCCTGTCGACCCTGCCATCGGCGGGGATCGGGGCGCTGCTCGGCCTGATGCTGTTCGGCCTGTCGCTCGACATCATCGCGGTGATCGGCATCGTGCTGCTGATCGGCATCGTGAAGAAGAACGCCATCATGATGATCGACTTCGCGCTCCAGGCGGAGCGCGAGGACGGGCTCGAGCCCCGCGAGGCGATCTTCCAGGCCTGCCTGCTGCGCTTCCGGCCGATCCTGATGACGACGCTGGCGGCGCTCTTCGCGGCGGTGCCGCTGATCCTCGGCACCGGCGTCGGCTCCGAGCTGCGCCAGCCGCTCGGCATCTGCATCGCGGGCGGCCTGATCGTCAGCCAGGTGCTGACGCTGTTCACCACGCCGGTGATCTACCTGGCCTTCGACCGGCTGGAGCGGCGGATCTCGGGGCGGCGGGGGCCGGATCTCGCGCCCGGCGAGGCGCTGCCGTGAACATCTCCGAGCCGTTCATCCGGCGGCCGGTGGCGACCACGCTGCTCACGATCGGCGTGCTGCTCGCCGGGCTGTTCGCCTTCCTGAAGCTGCCGGTGGCGCCGCTGCCGCAGATCGACTTCCCGGTGATCCTCGTCCAGGCCCAGATGGCCGGCGCCTCGCCCGACACCATGGCCACCACCGTGGCGGCGCCCCTGGAGCGGCGGCTCGGCGCCATCGCGGACGTCAACGAGATGACGTCCACGAACTCCCTCGGCTCGACCCGGATCGTGCTGCTGTTCGGCCTCAACCGCGACATCGACGGCGCGGCCCGCGACGTCCAGGCCGCCATCAACGCGGCGCGCGCCGACCTGCCCGCGTCGCTCCGGCAGAACCCGACCTACCGGAAGTTCAACCCCGCCGACACGCCGATCATCATCCTCGGCATGACCTCGGAGACGCTGACCCGCGGCCAGGTCTACGATTCCGCCGCCACCGTAGTGCAGCAGAAGCTGTCGCAGCTGCCGGGCGTCGGCAACGTCGATATCGGCGGCTCGTCCCTGCCGGCGGTGCGGGTCGAGCTCGATCCCACGGCCCTGTTCAACTACGGCATCGGGCTCGAGGGCATCCGGGCCGCGCTCGCCTCCGCGAACGCGAACTCGCCCAAGGGCGAGATCGACGCGGGCGACCGCCGCTACCAGCTCTACGCCAACGACCAGGGCCGCAAGGCCGCCGATTACCGCGACATCATCGTGGCCTACCGCAACGGCGCCGCGGTGAAGCTCACCGATGTCGGGCAGGTGCTCGACGGGGTCGAGGACAAGCGCAACCTCGGCATCGTCAACGGCAAGCCGGGCGTGCTGCTGTTCGTCTACAAGCAGCCTGGCGCCAACGTGGTCGAGACCATCAACGCCGTGAAGGAGGCGCTGCCGCAGATCACCGCCTCCCTGCCCGGCGGCATCGACATCAAGCTCACCGGCGATCGCAGCGCCACGATCCGCGCCTCCCTCGCGGCCACCGAGGAGACGCTGCTGGTGGCGGTCGGCCTCGTCATCCTGGTGGTGTACGGCTTCCTGCGCTCCTGGCGGGCCACGCTGATCCCGGCGGTCGCCGTGCCGATCTCGATCGTCGGCACCTTCTCAGCGATGTATCTGCTCGGCTACTCGCTCAACATCCTGTCGCTGACCGCGCTGATCATCGGCACCGGCTTCGTGGTCGACGACGCCATCGTGGTGCTGGAGAACGTCCAGCGGCACATCGAGGAGGGCAAGCCCCGGCTCCAGGCGGCGCTGATCGGCGCGCGGGAGGTCGGGTTCACGGTGATCTCGATGAGCCTGTCACTCATCGCGGTGTTCCTGCCGATCCTGCTGATGGGCGGCCTCGTCGGCCGCATCTTCCAGGAATTTTCGGTGACCCTGTCGCTGTCGATCCTGATTTCCTTGGTGCTCTCGCTCACGACCACGCCGATGATGTGTGCCCGGCTGCTCCGGGCCGAAGGGCATGGTCCCAATGGCGAACCGCCGGCCGGCCGCCGGCCGAACCTGCTGATCCGGATTTTGGAGGGCGGCTTCGCCCGGCTGCTCGGGGCCTACGCGCGGACGCTAGAGGTGGCGCTCGCCCATCCGCGCCTCGTCCTGCTGAGCCTGCTCGCCACGGTCGGGCTCAACGTCTACCTCTACATCATCGTCCCGAAGGGCTTCTTCCCCGAGCAGGATACCGGGCAGATGATGGGCGGCATCCAGGCCGACCAGCGCATCTCGTTCCAGTCGATGGAGAAGAAGCTCACGCAGGCGACCGCGATCGTCGGGGCGGATCCGGCGGTCGAGAGCGTCGTCGGCTTCACGGGCGGCCGCGGCACCAACTCGGCCAACGTCTTCGTCGGCCTGAAGCCGCTCAACGAGCGGGCGCCGATCTCGGCCGTGATGGCGCGGCTGCGGCCGAAGCTCGCGCAGGTCGCGGGCGCGCGCCTCTACGTCTTCCCCCGCCAGGACCTGCAGATGGGCGGCCGCCAGAGCTTCGCCCAGTACCAGTACACCCTCCAGGGCGACACGGCCGAGGAGCTGTTCGCCGCCGCCCCGAAGCTGGTGGCGGCCCTGCAGAAGGACCCGACCTTCGCGGACGTGACCTCGGACCAGCAGGAGGGCGGGCTGGAGAGCCGGGTCGTGATCGACCGGGCGACCGCGTTCCGCTACGGCATCACGCCGAACAAGATCGACAACACCCTCTACGACGCCTTCGGCCAGCGCCAGGTCTCGACGATCTACAACCCGCTGAACCAGTACCACGTCGTGATGGAGATCGCGCCGCGCTACCTGGAGACGCCGGAGACGCTCAAGCAGATCTACGTCTCGACCTCGGGCGGCAACGCGCCGGGCTCGGCCACCACCAACGCGGTCGCCGGCACGGTGGCGGCGGGTGGGACCGTCAACACCAACGCGGCGACCGGCACCAGCAGCCCGGGCAGCGGGTCGTCGGCGAGCGCCGCGACCGGCGTCGCCACGGGCTCCGGCGCCGTCGGCGGCTCGGGCACCGCGGGCGCCGTCGCGGCGGCGGCCGCCGCCGCTTCCGCCAGCACGGCCGACACTGCCTCGAACGCCGCCGCCATCGCGTCCGACTCGGCCCGCAACGCCTCCGCCAACGCCATCGCGGCGAGCAAGGGCGGCGCCTCGTCGAGCGCGCCGGTCTCGGCCGCCAAGGAGACGATGGTGCCGCTCTCGGCCTTCGCGCGGATCGAGCCCGGCAGTGCCCCCGTGCAGGTGAGCCACCAGGGCCTGTTCGTGGCGACCACGATCTCGTTCAACCTCGCCCCGGGCAAGAGCCTGTCGGACGCCACGGACGCCATCGACCGGGCCATGGCCTCCCTGCAGCTGCCCGCCACGATCCACGGCGAGTATGCCGGCGCGGCCAAGAACTACGTCGCCTCCGCGTCGCGGCAGCCGCTGCTGATCCTGGCGGCGATCCTGGCGGTCTACGCGGTGCTGGGGATCCTCTACGAGAGCTTCGTGCACCCGCTGACGATCCTCTCGACCCTGCCCTCGGCCGGCGTCGGCGCGGTGCTGGCCCTGCTGGTGACGGGCACCGACTTCACCATCATCGCGCTGATCGCGGTGTTCCTGCTCATCGGCATCGTGAAGAAGAACGCGATCATGATGATCGACGTGGCGATCGACGCGGAGCGGACCCGGGCCGCGAATCCCGTGGACGCGATCCGCGAGGCCTGTCTCCTGCGCTTCCGGCCGATCATGATGACGACGCTGGCCGCCATGCTCGGCGCCGTGCCGCTGATCCTGGCCAACGGCGAGGGCGCGGAGCTGCGCCGCCCGCTGGGCATCGCCATCGTCGGCGGGCTGATTGTGAGCCAGATCCTGACCCTCTACACCACCCCCGTCGTCTACCTCACCCTCGATCGCCTCCGGCACAGGGTGCTCAACCGGCGCAGGCGCGGCGGGCGGAGCGGAGAAGCGGCGCTGCCGGCCGGAGAGTGATGGTTAAGGTTTCACGTGAAACAGCGGCGGCCGCGATCGCGCGCGGGGGTTCCTCCAACCCACCTCCTCATCCTGAGGTGCTGCACAGCAGCCTCGAAGGAGGGCTCCAGCCAGGCGCGCGCTTCCTGGAGGGCTCCTTCGAGGCCTCCGCTACGCTCCGGCACCTCAGGATGAGGTTCAGGGTGGAAGGTGCGCTTTTTACCCATCAACGGCTCCGCACCCTCGCATCCCTGCTCCTCGCCGCCCCGCTCCTCGCCGGCTGCGTGGTCGGCCCGGACTACACCCGACCCTCCGTGGAGACGCCGCTGGCCTACAAGCAGGGCGGTGTCCGGGAGGACAGCCCGGCCTACGTCGCGGCGCGGAAGAAGGGCTGGCGCGAGGCCCGGCCGAGCGACGCGGTCGAGCGCGGCGACTGGTGGCGGGTGTTCAAGGACCCGACCCTCGACCGGCTGATCCGCCTCGTCGACGTCGACAACCAGTCCCTCCGGCAGGCGGTGGCGAATTACCGGCAGGCGCGGGCGCTCGTCGCCTCCGCGCAGGCGGCCCTGTACCCGACGGTGATCGGCGCGCCGAGCATCACCCGGACCGGCAGCGGCACCACCACGCGCACCAACGTGGCGCTGCTGGGCCAGGCGAGCTGGGAGCTCGACCTGTTCGGCGGCACGCGCCGCACCATCGAGAGCGAGGCGGCCCTGGCGCAGTCCGACGCCGCCACGATCGCGCTGACCCGCCTGAGCATCCAGGCGGAGATCGCGGCCGACTACCTGACGGTGCGCTACGCCGATTCCCTCGAGAAGGTGCTCGATGAGAACGTCGAGAACTTCAAGAGGACCCTGGCGATCACCGAGAACCAGTACGCCGCCGGGGTCGCGGCGCGCTCCGACGTGATCACCGCGCAGACCCAGGTCCAGACCATCCAGGCCCAGGCCATCGCGGTGCGCCTGACCCGGGTGCAGTTCGTCAACGCTATCGCCACCCTGATCGGGCGCCCGCCCTCCGAGGTGTCGATCCCGGTATCCGGCATCGGGCGCAGCCCGCCGGGCGTGCCGGTGGGCATCCCCGGCGACCTGCTGGAGCGGCGGCCCGACGTCGCCCAGGCCGAGCGCCTCGTCCAGGCGCAGAGCGAGCGCATCGGCGTGGCGGTGGCGGCCTTCTTCCCGACCGTGACGATCTCGGCCCAGGGCGGCATCTCGGGGGCGACCCGCAACGGCCTGCTCTCGGCGGCCAACCAGGTCTGGTCGGTGGCGGCCTCCGGCAGCGAGGTGCTGTTCGACGGCGGCGCCCGCACCGCGGCACTGCGCTCGGCCGAGGCCGGCTACGACGCGGCGGTGGCCAATTACCGGCAGGTGGTGCTGGCCGCCTTCGCGGAGGTCGAGAACCAGATGGCGGCTTTGCGCATCCTCGGCCAGCAGCAGGGGGCGCAGGACACCGCCGTGGACCTGTCGCGCAGGGCCGTGGAGATCACCCTCAACGAATACCGGGCCGGCACCCAGAACTTTACAACGGTGGTGACCGCGCAGAACCTGCTCGTGAACAACGAGGTCAACGCCCTTCAGGTGCGACTGAACCGCTTCACTGCGGCGGTCACGCTGATCCGGGCGCTCGGCGGCGGCTGGGACGTGCGCGCCCTGCCGAGCGATTCCGAGCTGAAGGGCCCGAGCCTGCCGATCGACCGGGGCGGCCAGGCGGTCCGCCCCGACGAGTAGCGGCCGCCGGGCCGAGCGCCCGCGCGGGACCTTCAGGCCGCCGCCGCGTGCCCCCCGCAGAGCTGGACCTCGACGGTGACGTGGCTCAGGCCCTTCACCCCGGCGAGGCGCGCCTTGTAGTGGGCGGGCGGTTGCGGATCGTCGCTGACGAGGGCGATCACGGCGGCCCGGTGGCCCGGCCCGATCTGCCAGAGATGCAGGTCGCTGACCCGGTCGCCGCCGATCTCCAGGCGCTCCCGGATCTCCCGGGTGGCCGCCGGCGAGGGCCGTGCGTCGAGGAGCACGAGGGCGGCCGTCCGCAGCAGGCTCCACGACCACGCCAGGATCACGGCGGTGCCGACGAGGCCCATGGCCGGGTCGAGCCAGGCGAGGCCGAGATAGCGCCCGCCGAGCAGCGCCACGATGGCCAGGACCGACGTCAGCGTGTCGGCCAGGACGTGGACGTAGGCGGCCCGGAAGTTCGTGTCGTGGCCGCCGTGGCCGCCATGCGCGTGGCCCGCGTGCGCGTGACCTCCGTGCGCGTGGCCTCCGTGATGGTGAGCGTGGTCGTCGTGGCCGTGGTCGTCGTGGTCGTCGTGCAGCAGCCAGACGCTCGCGAGGTTCACGGCGAGCCCCAGCACGGCGATCGGGATCGCCTGACCGAAGCCGATCGCCACCGGGTGCAGCAGCCGGTCGAGGCTCTCGGCGCCGATCAGCAGGGCGATCAGGCCGAGCAGCAGCGCGCTGGCGAAGGCCGCGAGGTCGCCGAACTTGCCGGTGCCGAAGCTGAAGCGGGGGTCGTCCGCGTGGCGCCGGGCGAAGTGGTAGGCGAGCGCCGCGACGCCCAGGGCCGCCGCGTGGGTCGACATGTGCCAGCCGTCGGCGACCAGCGCCATCGAGCCGAGCCACGTGCCGCCGGCGACCTCCGCCACCATCGTGACGGCCGTGAGCGCGACCACCGCCCAGGTCCGGCGGGCGTGCCGATCGTGCCGGTCGCCCAGGAAGACGTGGCTGTGGGCCCAGGGCTCGAGGGAATGGGTATGCATGCGGGGTTCCTTGATCCTAACCTCGGCGCAGCATAGCCCAGCGGGTACCGGAACGGGCCTCGCCGCGGCGGGTTGTCAGGCCGGTTTGGTGCAGTGCAGCCACACGGGAGTCAGGGATGGCCGAGCCGACGACAGCCCTCAAGGACACGGCAGCCTGCGGCACGCAGCCGGCGCCGCCCTGCACGCTGGTGATCTTCGGGGCTGGCGGCGACCTCACCAAGCGCCTGCTGATGCCCTCGCTCTACAACCTCGCCGGCGCCGGCCTGCTGTCCGAGGGCTTCTCGATCCTCGGCATCGATCACAATGACGGGACGGACGAATCGCTCCGCGAGAATCTCACCCAGACCCTGGAGGCGTTCAGCAAGGACCCGACCTCGGAGTTCCACGCCGACCATATCGACCCGAAGAGCTGGGGCTTCATCCGGGACCGGCTCCACTACCTCAAGGGCGATTTCGAGAAGCCCGAGACCTTCGCGGCCGTGAAGCAGCGGGTCACCGGCAGCGCGGTGTTCTACTGCGCGGTGGCGGCGCGCTTCTTCGGGACGATCGTGGACGGGCTCGGCCAGGCCGGCCTGCTCAAGCAGGAGGGCGACACCTTCCGGCGCGTGGTCATCGAGAAGCCGTTCGGCTCCGATCTCGCCTCGGCCCGGGAGCTGAACGCCCGCATCCTCCGCCAGGGCGACGAGAGCCAGTTCTACCGGATCGACCACTTCCTGGGTAAGGAGACCGTGCAGTCGATCATGGCGTTCCGCTTCGCCAACGGCCTGCTGGAGCCGGTCTGGCGGCGGGAATACATCGACAGCATCCAGATCACGGCGGCCGAGACCGTGGGCGTCGAGGAGCGGGGCGGCTTCTACGAGCCGACCGGGGCGCTGCGCGACATGGTGCCGAACCACATGTTCCAGCTGCTCTGCATGGTCGCCATGGAGCCACCGAACTCCTTCGACGCGGAGGCCGTGCGCACCGAGAAGGCCAAGCTCGCCGAGGCCGTGAAGCCGATCCCGCCCGAGGACGCGGTGCGCGGCCAGTACACGGCCGGCACCTCGGAGGGGCGCGACGTGCCCGCCTACCGGGACGAGCCGCACGTGGCGAAGGACTCGGTCACCGAGACCTACATCGCGTTGAAGCTCAACATCGAGAACTGGCGCTGGGCCGGGGTGCCGTTCTACGTCCGCACCGGCAAGCGCATGACCGGGCGGCGCACCGAGATCGCCGTGCTGTTCAAGCCGGCGCCGTTCAAGATGTTCGAGGACACGCCCACGGCCGACCTCGCGCCCACCGTGATGCGGATCCAGATCGATCCCGATCACGGGGTGAGCACCGAGTTCAACGTCAAGGTGCCGGGGCCGCAGATGAAGATCGGCCGGGTGCGCTCCGGCTTCCGCTACAAGGACTTCTTCGCCGACCGGCCGAATGTCGGCTACGAGACGCTGCTCTACGATTGCATGACCGGCGACGCGACGCTGTTCCAGCGCGCCGACAACATCGAGGCCGGCTGGGCCGCGGTCGATCCCCTGCTCAAGGGCTGGCCGCAGGCGGAGGTGAACTTCTACCCCGCGGGCAGCGCCGGCCCGACGGAGGCCGACGCGCTGCTCGCCCGCGACGGCCGCCACTGGCTGGGTCTGGACGGCGAGACCGACTGAGCGGCCCGACGATTCGTTCGAACGCGAGGGTCGGCGGTTGCGCGCCTCCCCTTCCCGAAGCGGTGCGGCCGCCTGCCGCCCCCTGCGCCCCAGCCGTCAGTGCGCGTGCAGCGAAGCGATCCAGGGCAGCGCCACGGCGACGAGCGTCGCGCCACCTTGGGCCACGGCGCTGCGCTCGCGGTGACGGGGTTCGGCCCTGTCAAACCGGTCGCGGCGGATGGATCGACCCGGTTGTCCAGCCGGTCGCCGGCTCATCCGCGTCTCAGCCCGCCCGGCCGTAATCGCGCGCGTCCCGCGCCTGGCGGTGGAAGGTGAGCCGGCGATCGAATTCTCGCGGGTCCTTCGGCTTCACCAGGGCGCCCGGGGGCACGTTCAGCCAGTCGACCAGCCGGGTGAGCATGAAGCGGAGCGCGGCGCCCCGGCACAGGATCGGCAGGGCCGCGACCTCGGCGGCCTCCAGGGGCCGCACGGCCTCGTAGCCGGCGATCAGCGCGGCGGCCATGTCGCGGTGGAAGGTGCCGTCGGGGTCGAAGCACCACGCGTTCAGGCAGACCGCGAGGTCGTACGCGAAGGCGTCCGTACAGGCGAAGTAGAAGTCGATCAGGCCCGACAGCGCGTCGCCGATGAAGAAGACGTTGTCGGTGAACAGGTCCGCGTGGATCACGCCGCCCGGCAGGTCCCGGGGCCAGTGCGCCTCCAAGACGGCGAGGTCCGACCGGGTGCGCGCCGCGAGGCCGGGCTCGACCGAATCGGCCTGGGCCTCGGCCTGCGCGAAGAGCGGGCGCCACGCGGACACCGAGAGATTGTTGTCCCGCACCATCGGGAAGTCCCGGCCGGCGGCGTGCAGCTCCGCGAGGGCCCGGCCGAGTTCCCGGCAATGCTCGACGCCCGGCGCCTTGACCGAGACCCCCTCCAGGAAGCTCACGATGGCGGCGGGCCGGCCGCAGAGCTGGCCGAGGGCCTGGCCAGCCCGGTCGCGCACGGGCTGCGGGCAGGCGAGGCCGCGGGCCGAGAGGTGCTCCATCAGCCCGATGAAGAACGGCAGGTCCTGTTCCCGGACGCGCTTCTCGTAGAGCGTCAGGATGTAGGCGCCCTCGGTCGTGTGCAGGAAGAAGTTCGAGTTCTCGACGCCCTCCGCGATGCCCTTGAAGGAGAGCAGGCTGCCGATCGCGTAGGCGGACAGGAACTCGGCGAGCGCCGCGTCGGATACCTCGGTGTAGACGGCCACGTGTCTGCGCTCTGATGTCGGAAGTTCGATACGGCAAGGGGCGCCGAAGCGCCCCCGCATAAAGCCCGCCGCGCGCCCCGAGCCCGGGGCGTCGGCGCTGTCGGACCGGACCGCCTACTCGGCGGCCTCGCTGCGCAGCTCCCGCGGCAGCGGGAAGACCATGTCCTCGATCACGGTCGAGACCGTGTCGACCATCACGTCGTAGCGGGCCGCGAAGGCGTCGATGATCTCCTCGACCAGGACCTCGGGGGCCGAGGCGCCGGCCGTGAGGCCGAGCTTGCGGATGCCCTCGAAGGCCGGCCAGTCGATCTCCTCGGCGCGGAGCACGAGGCGGGTGATCGGGCAGCCGACGCGCTCGGCGACCTCGCGCAGGCGCTGCGAGTTCGACGAGTTCGACGAGCCGACCACGATCAGGGCGTCGACCAGCGGCGCCACCTGCTTCACCGCCTCCTGGCGGTTGGTGGTGGCGTAGCAGATGTCGTCCTTGTGCGGCCCGGTGATGTTCGGGAACTTCTTCTTCAGGGCGTCGACGATGTGCCGGGTGTCGTCGACCGACAGGGTCGTCTGGGTGACCCAGGCGAGGTTGTCGGGATTGTCCGGTGTCAGGGCGGCGATCTGCTCGAGATCCTCCACGAGGGTGATCGAGCCCTTGGGCAGCTGGCCCATCGTGCCCACCACCTCGGGATGGCCGGAATGGCCGACGAGCAGCACGTGGCGGCCGCGCTTGTGGTGGATCTCGGCCTCGCGGTGGACCTTGGTCACCAGCGGGCAGGTGGCGTCGATCGTCGTCAGCCCGCGCGAATCAGCGTTGGCCGGCACGGTCTTGGCCACGCCGTGGGCGGAGAAGATCACCGGGGCGCCGCCGTCCGGCACCTCGTCGAGCTCGCGGACGAACACCGCGCCCTTCCGCTTCAGGCTCTCCACGACGTACTTGTTGTGCACGATCTCGTGGCGGACGTAGACGGGCGGCCCGTAGATGGCGAGCGCCCGCTCCACGACGTCGATGGCCCGCACCACGCCGGCGCAGAAGCCGCGCGGGGCGCAGAGCAGGATCTCCAGCGGCGGCTTGCCGGCGGTGCCCGGGACGGGCTCGGGGGTCGCGATATCGGCGGTCATGCGGGGGATGTGGCGAGGGCGGGGCTGTCCTGTCAACAGGACTGGCCCAGGAACCGGGCGGGAAGAGGGAAGCGGAACCCCTCCGTGGCCCCTCTGTAGCACGATTGCCGCGGGAATGGGACCCGCGCCGGCTCCCTCAGAGCCGCCGGATCCCCGTCACGGCGCCGAAGCTGTGCGCCGCGATGCGGGCGACCGCCCCGGCGAGCGGCTCCGCGGCGACCGCCATGTGGTGGCCGTTGGCGTGGATCAGCGTCTCGGGATCGACCATCAGCCCGACATGGCCGCGCCAGAAGACGAAGTCGCCCCGGCGCAGACCCGCGAGCTCCGGGCGCGCGGGGTCGAACGTCAGCGCCTGCCCGAGGGCCCGCTCCTGCATGTCGGCGTCGCGCGGGCAGGGCAGCCCCGCCGCGTCGAGGCAGAGCTGCACGAGGCCGGAGCAGTCGAGCCCGAGGCTGGTGCGGCCGCCCCAGAGATAGGGGGTCCCGGCGAGCCGCGCGGCCGTCGCGGCGTAGTCCGGCTCGCGCGCGTCGACGGGCGCGCAGTGGCGGGCGAACACGTAGCCGCCCGGCGTCTCCAGGTAGGCGCCCGCCTCCCCCGTCGCGGCGAGGCGTGCGCCGAGGCTGAGATGGCCGAGGACCGGCCGCTTCAGGTCCGGCTCGGGATACAGGAAGGTGCGCAGGGCCGTGACGCGGTGCGTCGGCTCCGGATCGGCCGGACCGAGGCTGTCGGCCGGCAGGTAGCCGACGTAGCCGTCGCGGGCGAGCTGCACGAAGGCGAAGCCGTCCGCCGTGTCGTAGAGATCGACCGCGTCGCCGAGCAGCGCCTCGGTGTCGAGCCCCGCGTCGGCGGCCGGTGCGCGGCGCAGCGGCGCCGACGGGACGGTCACCCGCCGCCGCGTCCCGGCGACGTAGCGCGCCGCCGGGACGCGGTCCCGCAGGCGGAGATCGGCGACGTGCGGCCGGGCCGGGGTCAGCCGGGGATCGAGGCTCTCGGTCATGCGCGGACCCTACCATGCCGGGCTGAAGCGCAGGTAAGCGCGGGCTCGCCGGACTGCGCCACTATGACGCATCGGGGCGCACCTTCGGGCCGGAGCAGCCGGCACTCGCCCGCGGGGACGCCCGAAACTCCGGCAGATCGGGCACCGGATGCCCGAAGCGGCCCGAGCCTGCCCAAGCGCGCGGCAGCCGGCCTTACAGCTGCGCCACTGCGCGTCAGCTCCGCGTCTTCCCCCATGCTATCCGCCGGCGAGACATGTGCGGGAGGCGCCCATCACACGTTTTTGATGCACTGCACAACCTGCCCGGAAGGCGCTATGTCTGGTGCATGAAGACCGCGAGTCGCCCCGTGAAGAAGACGCAGAAGAGCTTCGCCGACCTGCCACCGATCCGCGTCCGCCGCGAGCCGCCCACCGTGAGCGAGGCGGTCGCCGCCGCGCAGGACCTCGCGGACGACGTGGAGCAGCAGGTCGAGATCGCCGCCGGCCTGATGGGCCTGCCGGCCGACGAGGTCCGCCCCCACGTCCTGGCGGCCAAGAAGGCCAGGCCGGAGCGCACCCCCGAGCGGATCCTGACCCAGGCGAGCCCGAGCCGCGCCCCGCGCACCGTGGTGGTGGAGCGCCGCACGCGCCCGACCGTGGTGATCGAGCGCCGCAGCCGGCCCCTCGACCCCCGTCGTTGACGCCCCGGCTCACCGCCGGAGGGCGGCCCTCCGGATCGCCGCCCCGCCCGCGCGCCGCGCTCAGTCGGCGGTCTGCACCGACCACGTGGCGTGGCGGATGCCGGGCATGCGGGCCAGCTCGTTGGTCACGGCGTCGAGTTCCTCCGCCTTGACGGCGCTGGCCGTGAGCGTCGCCACCACGTCGACCGCGCTCTCGCCGCGTTCCTCGATCTCGACGCTGCCGACCGGGTAGTTCGCCGCCTCCAGGCGCTCCACCAGCAGGTCCTGCGCCGGCCCGGCCTCGCCGGGCGCCGTGGTGACCTGGACCTCGTAGGTCGCCTCGGTGGCGGATTCGCGGATCGGCGCGCGGTTGATGGCGTTCACCAGCGGCCGGAGCGCGGTGTTGCAGGCGAGCACCGTCACCATCACGAACACCGCCTCCAGGGGCAGGTCGGCGCCGCAGAAGGCCCCGACCGCGGCCGAGCACCACAGGGTCGCGGCCGTGTTGAGGCCGCGGACGTTCATCCCTTCCTTCATGATCACGCCGGCGCCGAGGAAGCCGATGCCGGAGATCACGTAGGCCACGGTCCGGACGCCCCCGTCCGGACCGGTCAGGCGCATGCCGAGATCCACGAAGGCGCTCGCCCCGACCGCGACCAGCACCGCCGTGCGCAGGCCCGCGGTGCGCTGCCGGTACTGCCGCTCGGCCCCGATGATCGTGCCCAGCACGAAGGCCACGAGCAGGCCGATCGCGGATTTCAGTTCTTCGGGGAGGGCGGCGTAGCTGGTCATCCGGCGTCTCATGGGAGCGGAGAGGTGACGGAACCGTGACACCATGGCCCGGCCGGGACCGGAAAGCGTGTCCGAAGCGGGATTGACGGCCGCACCGGGCAGCGGGCACACCGGCAAGAGCCTGAGGATCCCTTAAGAATCCGGGACCCGGCCGAGGAGACGTGCAGGATGCAGCACACGGCCCAGGACAAGGCCCGGGACATGGCCCGGGACATGGCCCGACGGGCGGATCCGCTCCGCACCGGATCGTTCTCCGCATGAGCGGCGCCACGAGCGGCGCCCTCGCCGAACGCAGGCCCGACACCGCACCCGACAAAGGGTCCAGCAGCACGCCCGACACCGCCCTGCACGGCCGCGTCATGGCGCTGCGCGAAGGGCTCGAGCGCGGCCTGATCGGCAGCGCCGGCCTCGTGGAGCGCCTGCTGATCGGGCTCCTCACCGGCGGGCACCTGCTGATCGAGGGCGCGCCGGGGCTCGCCAAGACCCGCGCGGTCAAGCGCCTTGCCGACGGCCTCGACGGCTCCTTCGCGCGCATCCAGTGCACGCCGGACCTGATGCCGGCCGACCTCACCGGCACCACGGTGTGGCGCCAGGCGAACGGCCAGCACAGCGGCACCTTCGAGTTCCTGCCCGGGCCGCTGTTCCACGCCCTCGTGCTGGTGGACGAGGTCAACCGCGCGCCCCCGAAGGTGCAGTCGGCGCTCCTCGAATCCATGGCCGAGGGGCAGGTGACGGTCTCGGGGACGACGCACCGCCTGTCCGACCCGTTCATGGTCGTGGCGACCCAGAACCCGATCGAGCATGCCGGCACCTTCCCGCTGCCGGAGGCGCAGCTCGACCGCTTCCTCCTCCACGTCGTGGTCGACATGCCCGACGAGACCACCGAGCGGGCGATCCTCGACCTCGTGGAGGGCGAGATCACCCACCACGTCGACGCGATGACCGTGCGGCTGTCGCTGGCGGACGTGCGCGCCGCCCGGGAGGCGGCGCTCGCCACCTACGTGTCGCCGGCCCTCAAGGACTACCTCGTCCGGCTGGTGGCGGCGACCCGCACCGACGCGGCCGCCCCGGACCTGCGCGCCATGATCGAGCACCCGGCCTCCCCGCGCGGCACCCTGGCGCTGATGATGGCCTGCAAGGCCCGGGCCTGGCTGCGGGGGCGCGACCACGTCACGCCCGAGGACGTCGCGGAGCTGGCCCGCGACGCCCTCTCCCACCGGATCGGCCTGACTTGGCGGGCGGCCGCCGAGGGCCGGACGGCGCGCAGCCTCGTCGGCGAGCTGGTGCAGCGGGTGCGGGCGCTCTGACGGTGTTCGGGTTCGGGCAGGCGCGCCGCAGATCCCCTCCCCCCGCCGCGGGGGCGGTCGGCCCGACCGCCGGGGGCCCCTTCCCCGCCCGAGAGGCGGGGCGAGACCGCGCCGAGCACGGCATCCACCTCTCGGGCGAGGCCCTGATGGGCCTGCGCCACCTCGCCCGGCGGGGCTCCGCGCCCGCCACCCGGACGCTGGCGGGCCTGCCGGGCGGCATCGTCACCCGGCGCCGCGGGCGCGGGTCGGAGCCGGAGGACGTCCGCCTCTGGTCCGAGGGCGACGACCGCCGCTTCATCGACCGCAACGCCACGGCCCGCACCGGGCAGCTGCACGTCCGCACCCACCACGACGAGCGCGACCGCGCGGTGGTGCTGCTCGCCGATTTCCGGCCCGCGATGCTGTTCGGCACCCGGAGGGCCCTGCGCTCGGTGGCGGCCGCCGAGGCCCTGGCGCTGCTCGGCTGGCGGGTCGCGGCCGACGGCGGCCGGGTCGGCCTCGCGGTCGCCTCCGCCGGGATGCCGACCGTGCTGCGGCCGGCGGGCGGCGAGCGCGCCATGATCGCGGTCACCGGTGCCCTCGCCCAGGCCCACGCCGACGCCTTGGGGGCCGAATCCGGCGCGCCGGCCCGCGCGGAGCCGCCGCTGGAGGCGACGCTCGCCCTCGCCCGCAGCCTGCTGCCGGCCGGCGGCCACCTCGTCATCGCCAGCGCCCTGGACGATCCCGGCCCGGGCTTCGACGAACTCCTGACGCTGCTCGCCGAGCGGATCGCCATCCGGCTGATCCTGGTGAGCGACGCCTTCGAGCGCGCCCGGCCGCCGGGCTACTACCCCTTCGCCCTCGCGGACTGCCGCCGCGGGACCGCGCTGCCGACCGCGGGAGGACAGGCGGACGCGTCCGCCGAGGCCCGGCTCGCCGACTACGCCCGCCGGGGCATCGCGGGCGTGCGCCTTGACGTCGAGACCGGCCCAGAGGCCTACGCGCCGCTCATGGAGCGCCTCGATGCGGTGCTGTGAGGCCGAACCCGGCGACCCGACCCGCGGCGCGATCCGATGAATCCCGTCGCGCCCGCCGAGATCCCCCTATCCCTCGACCAGCTCCGGGGCCTGCACCTGCCCGGGGGCGCCGCCGGCGCCGTGCAGGGCGAGGTCGTGGCGGCGGCCGCCCTGGGCTTCCTCGCCGCCCTGCTGGTCGGGCTCGTGCGCTACGCGCGCGGCCGGGCGCGGGCCACCCTGCGCCGGGCGGCGCTCGCCGAGCTCGCCCGGAGCCGTGGCCTCGACCCGGAGGCGCGCCTCGTCGCACAGGCCCGGCTGCTGCGCCGACTCGACCGATCCCTCGACCGGTCCCTCGACCAGTCCGGCGAGGCAGGGACCGGGACCCGGGCGACGGGCCCGGACTGGGCGGCCCGGCTGGACGGGCTGTTCCGGACCGAGTTCTTCACCCGGGGCGCCGGCCGGGTGCTCGCCGACGGGCTGTACCGGCGACAGGATCCCGACCTCGACGCCCTGGACGCCGAGCTCGCCCGCCTGATCGGGCGGCTGCGGGCATGAGCGGATTCCTGCCCGCGTGGCTCAGCGCGCTCCTGTCGGCCTTCGACCTCGCCGCGCCCTGGGCGCTGCTGGCGCTGCCCCTGCCGCTGCTGGCCGCGCGCCTGATCCCGGCGGAGCCGGAGGGCGGCAGCGGCGCCCTGCGCGTGCCCGCCACCCTGGTGGCCGGCGCGCGCGCCGGCGCCGACCGCGCGGCCCGGGGCCGGCGGCGGGCGCTGCTCACCTGGACGCTGTGGATCGCCCTGGTGGCAGCGCTGTCGGGCCCGCGCCTCGTCATGCCGGCGGCCGCGCTCCCGGCCTCGGGCCGCGAGATCATGATCGCCATGGACCTGTCGGGCTCGATGGAGCGGCGCGACTTCGCCCTCGACGGCGAGACCGTGAACCGGCTCACCGCGGTCAAGCGTGTCGGCACCGATTTCATCCGGCGCCGGGCCGGAGACCGGATCGGCCTCGTGATCTTCGCCGACCAAGCCTACGTGGCGGCGGCGCCGAGCTTCGACACCGCGGCGGTCGCCCGGGCGCTGGACGAGGCCACGATCGGCATCAGCGGCCGCTCCACCGGGATCGGCGACGGCCTCGGGCTCGCCCTGCGCCGGCTGGACCCGCGGGACGCCGGGGGCGACGCCGCCGGGGCCAGGCCGGGCGAGAAGGCCGCGAAGGCCGTGATCCTGCTGTCGGACGGCGCCAACAATGCCGGCCAGACCGCCCCCAAGGACGTGGCCGAGCTCGCCAAGGAACTCGGCATCAAGGTCTACACGATCGCCCTGGGGCCCCGCGACATGGCCGACGCCGACGGCGAGCAGGACGTGGTCGACACCGAGACCCTGCGCGACATGGCGCGGGCGAGCGGCGGCGAGGCGTTCCGGGTGCGCACCACCGAGGATCTGGTCCGGGTCGCCGACGCCATCGACCGGCTGGAGGGCGGCCGCGCCCTCGCCCCGCCCCTGCCGCTCCGCCGGGACCTCTGGCCCTGGCCGGCCGCCCTGGCTTTCCTCAGCGCCGCGCTCCTGCTGGCCAGCCGGAGGGGCGCGTGATGGTACGATACCCCGCGTCCCCGACCCTCCCCCGCGTCCCGCGGTGCCGGGGCGCGGCGCCGGCCTCGGGGGCGGGAATGCGGGTCGGAGGGTCCGCCCGATGAGCGCCCTCGACGCCGTCGCCCTCCTGCGCCCCTGGTGGTTCCTGGCGATCCCGGTCGTGGTCCTGCTGGCCCTTCGCGCCGCGTGGCGCTCGGCGCCGCTGGGCGACTGGGCCCGGGCGGTCGACCCGGCGCTGATGGCCCATCTCGCCCGGGCCGGCGCGATCCTCGGCGGCCGGCGGCAGGCGAACCTCGCCGCCGCGCTGGCGGCCGGGCTGATCGCCCTGGCGCTGACCGGCCCCGCGGTGGAGCGGGCGGACGGGCGGACCTACCGCAACCTCGACGAGACCGTGCTCGTCGTCGACCTGTCGCGGTCGGTCACCGAGGGCGGCAACCTCCAGGGCGTCCGGCAGGCCGCCGCCGCCGTGGCGGAGGCCGCCGGCACCCGGGCGGTCGCCCTCGTGGTCTACGCGGGCGACGCCTACCTCGCCGCCTCCCCGACCACGGACCGCGACAGCCTCGGCACCACCCTGTTCGCCCTCGACGCCGACACGGTGCCGGACCGCGGCTCGCACCCCGAGCGCGGGCTGGCGCTGGCCCGCCGCACCCTCGCGGAGGCCAACGTGGTGGCGGCCGACGTGGTGCTGATCAGCGACGGCGACGGCATCGGCGAGGCCGCCACCCGCGAGGCTCGCGCCATCGCCGAGCACGGCTGGCGGCTCCAGGCCCTCTACGTCCCGGCCGACAAGCCGCTGCCGCCCGGCGCGCCGAAGCCCGACCGGACCGCCCTCGACGCCCTCGCCCGGGCCGGCGGCGGCACGGCCGCCGACATCGCGACCCCGGGCCCGGTGCTCGACGCGGTCGGGGCCGGCCTCGCCCAGCACCTCGCGGCGGGCGGCTACGGCGTCCTGGCCTACGCGGATCTCGGGCGCTGGCTGCTGCTGCTGGCGGCGCTGCCGGCGCTGCTGCTGTTCCGCAGGAGCGCGTGATGCGGCTGACCCTTCCCGAGACCGGCCTCGCCGCCCCGCTCCGGGCCGGCCTGCCGCCGCGCTGGCGGCGGCTCGCCCGGATCGCCGGCCTCGCCCTCGCCGGGATCGGCCTCCTGGCGCTGCTCGGGGTCTCGCAGCCCCGCACCGGCTTCGGGCGGCTGCTGATGGGTCTCGGCCTGCCGGGCCTCGCCGCGGACGTGTTCGTCGATCCGGCCTGGCGCGCCGCCGCGCTCTACGAGGCCGGCCGCTACGAGGAGGCGGTCGCGCTGTTCCGTGCCGGCGGGCGGCGGGCGAGCTACAATCTCGGCAACGCTCTGGCCAGGGCCGGCGACCTCGACGGGGCGCTCGCGGCCTACGACGAGGCCCTGCGCTTCAACCCCCGCGACGCCGACGCCCAGGCCAACCGCTCGCTGATCGCCCGGATGCGGGCCGAGGTGATCGACCGCGGGCCCGGCGGCGGCATCGCCAACGGCACCGCCCAGTACGGCGCCCGCTACAACAACACCGCCAACCAGGACCAGAACAACGACATCAACGCCGCCTCCAGCGGCGAGGGTCTCGCCGGCAACAAGGAATCGAACGCCAGCGCGTCGCTGCCCGGCAACAGCAAGGTCGCCCGCCGCGGCAAGGCCGAGCAGCAGTCGATCGACGCCGGCAAGGGCCAGGCCCGGGGCTCGGCCGGCGACGCGGCCGGCCGCGGCCGGACCGGCGGCGGCTCCGCCATGGTGGCCGAGGCGCCCGAGCGCGAGGTCCGCCGGGTGACCAAGAGCTTCGAGGCCCACGAGATCCGCCCGGACCGGCTCTGGCTCCAGACCCTGCCGGACGATCCCGGCCGCTATCTCAAGCTGCGCCTGCGCGCCGAGCAGACCCGCCGGGTCGAGGCCGGCACCGCGATCCCCGCCGGGAGCAACCCGTGGTAAGTGTTTTCGGCGTTTCCGAGCGGCGCGCCCTGACCCGCGCCCTGACCTGCGCCCTCATCCTCCTCGCGCCCTTCCTCGCCCCCCTGCCCGCCCGGGCCGAGATCGAGCCGGGCGACCTCACGCTGACGGTGACCGCGGAGCTCAACGGCAACAGTGCCCCCTTCCCCCGCGAGATGGTGCTGCTGAAGATCCACGGGGTCTACAAGCAGCCGATCCTGCTCGAGGAGGTGGTGCAGCCCTCCCTCGCGAACTTCTCGTGGACGCAGCTCGGCCGCGACCACTGGAGCCGGACCAAGCTCCCCGACGGCCAGAGCGCCATCGCGTTCGACCGCACCGTGGCGGTCTTCCCGCACCATGCCGGCCAGTTCACCATCGAGCCGTTCGTCCACAAGCTCACCGTCAACGATGTCGGCGAGCGGCGGGTCGTCGAAGTCCGCTCGAAGCCGATCCCCTTCCCGGTCGCACCCTGGACCGAGCCCACCGGCGGCCCCGACGCCAAGGAGCCCTGGTGGCTGCCCGCCAAGGACGTGGCGATCACCGATTCCTGGAGCCCGGACCCGGAGACCATCAAGGTCGGCGAGACCACCCGCCGGATCGTCACCCTGGAGGCCCAGGGCATGGTCGCCGAAGGCCTGCCGCCCCGGCCGGTCATGCGCACCCGCGGCATCATCACCTTCGCGGGTCCCGTCACCCGCGAGACGCTGCTGACGCCCTCGGGACCCGTGGCGCGGGCCACCTACCAGTGGGACGTGAAGCCCGGCGTGCCGGAGATCATCCCCCTCGACGCCATCGCGATCCCGTGGTTCGACACCAACACCCGCACGATGCGCGAGACCGAGATCCCGGCCCGGCAGATCGGCGGCGGCCTGCCCGACCGCGAGACCGAGCGGGCGCCCCCCGCGATCCCCTCGCCCCTCGTCGTCGCCGCCTCGGCGCTCGCCGCCTTCGGGCTGGGCCTCGCGCTGATCGGCTTCGGCCTCGGGCGGCCGCGCCTGCGCCTCTCCGGCGCGGTGCGCCGGGCCCTGCGCGCGGCGGCCCGGGCCGGCGACCCGGCCGGGTTCCGCGCGGCCCTCGACGCCGCCGAGCGCGAAGTCCCCGACCTCGCCCGGACCTGGCGGGCGCGGCCCGATCTCGCGGCCACCTTCGCGGCCCTCGACCGGGCGGTCTTCGGCGCGGCGGGCGCCCCGGTCCCGGATCTCAGGGCCCTGGCCCGGACCCTGTCGCATGCCGCGCCGGGAGAAGCCGCGGCCCCCACGGCGGACCGGCTCGCACCGCTCGACGGCCCGGTCCGCTGAGCGCGGCGCGGCTCCGCATCTCGTGAAGGCGGGCGCGGGAACGCAAGCCGGGACCGGGATTTGGGCTGCCGCAACCGCCCGGCACCGGAGATCCCCATGCCCGCGACCCCGCACCGATCCGTCCGCGCCGCCACGCGCCGTCCGACCATGGGCGCCCCGACCGTCGCCCTCGCCACCGCCCTCGTGACCCTCCTGGTCCTGCCGGCCGCGCTGCCGTCGGCGGCCCTCGCCCGGTCCTCCGGCACCGAGCGCACGCTGAAGATGGTCGACACCGACCACGACGGCACGATCGACCTGGCCGAGGCCCAGGCCGCCGCCGGCAAGGTCTTCGACGCCGCCGAGACCGACAAGGACGGCACCGTCGACGCCAGGGAGCTGAAGGGCCGGCTCAGCAAGAAGGACCTGAAGGCCGCCGACACCGATTCCGACGGCACCCTTGACCGCAAGGAATACCTCGCCCTGGTCGCGCAGCGCTTCAAGGCGGCCGATCCCGACAACGACGGCACCCTCGACGCCAGGGAACTCAAGTCCCCGGCGGGGCGCAGCCTGCTGCAGCTCCTGAAGTAAGCGCGCCTCCCGGACCTGCCGCCGTTGCACAGTTCATGAGCAAGTATTATTCCTGTGCAACGGCTCACGTTCTGAGCAGGCATCAATATTTTGCACTATCTTGCGTCATCTGAATTGGCCTCGTAGGTTTCGGTTATCCGAGCGGTAAAGCATCGGGTGAACCACCAGGGAGGAGCGCGATGGCACGCGCCAACGAGGTCAAGGACAGGTTTCGCGCGCGGCTGCAGGCGGCCGACGAGCGCAGCAACGACTTCCGGCGGAAGCTGCTCGAGGACGGGTCCCGGGCGCTCCAGCCCGTCATGGGCGTGCTGAACCTGATGGCCGAGGTCCTCAACGAGGAGGACAACGTCCACGGCAGCATCACCGGCCTCGAGGCGAAGATCGATCAGGACAACTTCATCAGCCTGTGCGCGCAGCTGCGCGGCACCGAGTCCGAGCAGAAGATCAAGATCAAGTACGGTCCGGAACTCGGCGGCAGCAACTACATCTCGGTCTCGGGCCTGAACCAGCGCTACAACGAGCGCCTCGTGCCGGGGGCGGCGAGCTGCTCCATCGGCCGGACGGTCGGCAGCGACATCCAGCTCGACGAGCACCGGGGCGACGAGCTGGCCGAAGTGGTCCGCGAGGTCGTCGAGGACTTCTACGCGGCCCAGATCGAGCAGCGCAGCCACTTCGCCTACGCGCGCTGACGCCAGCGGCGCCGCGAACCGATCCGCGCGCCGCCGGCATCCGCCGGCCCGCCCCCGTCCTCGGGGGGACGGCCGGACCCCGCCGAAGGGCTCGGTCCTTCGGAGGCCTCGCCTCAGTCGGCGATGAACTTCAGCCGGTGGTCGCGGTAGAGGTCGACGATCGCCGCGGCGGTCTCCTCGATGGACCGGCGGGTGACGTCGATCGTCGGCCAGCGGTTCTTGGTGAACAGCCGGCGGGACATGGTGATCTCGTCCGCCACCGCCGAGCGGTCGACGTAGAGGGACGATTCGTCGGCGTTGAGGCTCGACAGCCGGTTCTGCCGGATCTGCACGATGCGCTCCGGCGACGCGAACAGGCCGACCACGAGGGGCTTGCGGGCCCGCTCGATCGCCGGCGGCAGCGGCATGCCCGGCACCAGCGGCAGGTTGGTGGTCTTGAGCCCGCGATTGGCGAGGTAGATCGAGGTCGGCGTCTTCGACGTCCGGCTGACGCCGAGCAGGATCACGTCGGCCTCCTCCAGATTGTCCGGCAGGTTGCCGTCGTCGTGGGCCAGCGTGAAGTTCATCGCGTCGATGCGCTTGAAGTACTCGGCGTTCAGCATGTGCTGGGCGCCGGGCCGCGCCGTGGTCTCGGCGCCGAGATACGCGCGCAGCAGGTCGTGGACCGGCCGCAGCACCGACAGGCACGGCGAGCCGGTCTCCCGGGCGACCTCCTCCAGCCGCTCGCCGAGGTCGCCCCCCACCAGCGTGTAGAGGACGAGGCCCGGCGCGGCCCGGATCTCCGAGATCACCCGGTCGAGCTGCGCGGCCGAGCGCACCAGCGGGTAGACGTGCTCGATCGCCGACACGCCCTCGTACTGGGCGGCGGCCGCGCGCCCGACATTGATCAGCGTCTCGCCGGTGGAGTCGGAGACGAGGTGGAGGTGGAAGTAGCTGCGGCCCATTCCGATCGCCTCTGCGGTCGACCTCTCGGCCGACTGTGCGGTCGCCTCGCGCGGCGCCCACGTTGTCCACCGCCGGCCGCCAGGGGAGTCGATGAGTGTGGATAGGATGCCCCGCCGGGCCGGTCCAGGGCGATCCCGGTGCGCGCTGTCGACTCCGCCGTTCACAGGCAGATGATCGGGACGCGCCGAATCCGGCTCTCTGGACGAATCGGCCGCGAATCCGGCGCCCGTACACGACTCGGCGTTGCCAAGGCGCTGTCGGACCATCCGGTTCTCGCAAGTTGGCGGAAATCCTTTAAAGCCCCGTTAACGGCGCGGCGGCGGGGACCGCCTGTGGACGCTTTTGTGCCCCCGAGATTCGGCCCCCCAGAAGAAAAAACAGACTCCAAGATTCTCTCTTATCTTTTCGAAGGGGCCTGTGTGGGGATCGGCGCGCCTCGACTCGACAGGACGCCCGCCGACGGGCATGCGGGGTGAGGGACACGGGATGGGAGCGACCATGACGGGGACGGAGCGCGAGCCCGGGCAGACGACGTCGGGGACGACGTCCGAGCGCAAGGTGCTGCGGGTCCTCGAGGGCGAGGCGATCGGGCCGCCCCCCGCCTGGATGATGCGCCAGGCCGGGCGCTACCTGCCGGAATACCGGGCGACCCGGGCCGAGGCCGGCTCGTTCCTCGACCTCTGCTACAGCCCGGACTTCGCCGTCGAGGTGACGCTCCAGCCGATCCGGCGCTTCGGCTTCGACGCGGCGATCCTGTTCTCCGACATCCTGGTCGTCCCCCACGCGCTCGGCCAGGACGTGCGCTTCGTGGAGGGCGAGGGACCGCGCCTCGACCCGCTCGACGGTCGGGACGCGTTCGCGCGCCTGCGGGAGGCCGGCGACCCGGCGATCATGACCCACCTCGCGCCGGTCTTCGAGACGGTGACGCGGCTGCGGGCCGAATTGCCGGGCGAGACGACGCTGCTCGGCTTCTGCGGCGCGCCCTGGACGGTGGCGAGCTACATGATCGGCGGCCGCGGCACGCCGGACCTCGCCCCCGCGCGGGCCCTGGCCGAAGGCGACACCGCCCTGGTCGACACCCTGATCGACCGCCTCGTCGCCGTGCAGACCGAGTACCTCGTGCGCCAGCTCGAGGCCGGCGCCGACGCGGTGCAGATCTTCGAGTCCCACGCCGGCACCCTGCCGCGCGCCGTGCCCTCTGCCGTTCCGGCCTCGGGCGGCACCGTCGAGCCCGTCGGCGACGTCGCCGAGAGCGCCTTGCCGGGCGCACCTGCCTCCGATGCCCTCACCCGCTGGTCGCTGCGGCCGATCGCCCGCATGGTGGCGGGCGTCCGCGCCCGGGTGCCGGGGGCGAAGATCATCGTGTTCGCCCGCGGCTCGGGCCTCGACGGCCACGCCCGGGTGGTGCCGGAGACCGGCGCCGACGCCGTCGGCGTCGACTGGGGCGTGGACCTGAAGGCCCTGCGGCAGACGGTGCCGGCCACGACGGTGACGCAGGGCAACCTGCATCCCGACACGCTGATCGCGGGCGGCGCGGCCCTCGACGCGGCGGTGGACGCGGTGCTCGCGGCGACCGCCGGCCTGCCGCACATCTTCAACCTCGGCCACGGCATCACGCCGCAGACGCCGGTGGCCCATGTCGAGCGGATGCTCGCGCGGCTGCGCGGCCAGGGCTGAGGCCGCGCGTGCTGTACGACTGGATCAAGGCCCTCCACGTCATCAGCCTGATCGCCTGGATGGCCGGGATGCTCTACCTGCCCCGGCTGTTCGTCTACCACGCGAGCCTTCCGCCCGGCGCGGAGGCGCAGTCCGCGACCTTCAAGGTGATGGAGCGCCGCCTGCTCAAGGCGATCATGAACCCCGCCATGATCGCCACCTGGGTGTTCGGGCTGGCGCTCGCCTGGATGAGCGGCTTCTACGCGAGCGTCTGGCTGCAGGCGAAGTTCGCGCTGGTGCTCGCGATGTCGGGCATCCACGGCTGGCTCGCCCGGATGGTCAAGGATTTCGCCGCCGACCGGAACACCCGTGGGCACAAGTTCTACCGGGTGCTCAACGAGGTGCCGACGCTGCTGATGATCGGCATCGTCATTCTGGCGATCGTCAAGCCGGGCCTCTGATCCCGCGATCCCGCGATCCTGTGATCCCGGCCGGAGCCTTTCCGCGGCCGGCCCGTTGGGAGGCCATGTCGAAGCCTCTCGTCCTCGCCCTCGCGCTGGCCGCCCTCGCGGGCCCGGTCGCCGGCGCGATCACCGCGTCCCCCGCCCGGGCCGCGAGCTTCCCGTGCGACAGGGCCGAGGCCCCCGACGAGAAGGCGATCTGCGCCCATCTCCCCCTCAACGACCGGGACGTCGAGATGGCGACCCGGTTCGAGATCCTGAAGAGCGTGCTGCCGATGGGCGGTCAGGCCAAGCTGCGCGACGACCAGGAGGCGTGGCTGACGGAGCGTCGCGCCTGCGGCGGCGACGTCGGCTGCCTGACGGCCGCCTACGACGCCCGGCTGAAGGTCCTGCGCGGGGTCCTGGCGGAATTCGCCAAGCAGGGCCCGTGAGGTCCCGCGCTCAGGCCGCGCGCGGCAGGGCCGCGGCGTCGACGCGGCAATCCGGCCGGCACGCCGCCACGCAGGCGCGCGCCAGCGCCTCGGTGGCGTCGACCAGCAGGCCCGACGGGTCGCTCCCGGCGAGCGCGAGCGGGATCTCCGTGCAGGCCATCACCACCCGGTCGCAGCCGGCCTCGGCCAGCGCCCGGACCTGCGCCTCCAGGAGCGGCGTCGCCTCGGCCACCCGGTCCGCCTTCACCAGCCGGATCGCCGCCGACACCGCGGCCTGACCCGCCTCATCGGGCGCGCGGCACGCGAGCCCGTGCCGCGCCAGCCGCTCCGGGTAGAGCCCGGACCGCAGGGTGCCGTCGGTGGCGAGCAGGCCGATCCGGCCGCCGCTCCCGGTCCGCGCCAGGGTCTCGGCCAGGGTCTCGGCCACCGCGTCGACGATGTGGAGGATCGGCAGGGCGGTCGCGGCCTGCAGCGCCGCGTGCCAGTGATGAGCGGTGTTGCAGGGGATCGCGATCCGGGTGGCGCCGCCGGCCTCGAGCCGCGCCAGGGCGGCGCGGAGCGCCGGCAGCGGGTCCGGGCCGGTGCCCAGGATCGCGTCGGCGCGGTCGGGGATGTCGACGGCCGAGCAGACCAGGGTCGGGATGTGGTCCTGATCGCGCCCCGCGGGCGTCGCCCGCACGAGCTTGGCCAGGAAATCCACCGTGGCCATCGGGCCCATCCCGCCGAGTACACCGAGCATCGCCGCCTCCGACCGTCGCGGCCGCCGTGATGGGCCGCGGCGGGGCGGGAATCCAATGCCGTGTCAGCACCGGCCATGCCGATCTGGCACCGATTCCTAGAGTTCGGCCGCCAGGGCGGCGGCCGCGGCCCAGACCGCCGTGACCGCGCCGCCGCGCCCGGCCCTGCGGTAGAGCCGGATCTCCAGCGGCGTGCCCGGCCCGGCCGCCACGAGGCTGCCGTCGGCGAGCTCGCGGGCGACGAGGCTCTCGGGCAGCCACGCGCGGCCGTGGCCCGCGAGGACCATGAACTTCAGGGCCTCTGCCATGGCGTTCTCGTTGACGTGGGCGGCCGCCGCCCCGTCACCGGCGAGCGCCGCGACCCGGCCCAGGAACGAGTCCCGGGGGTAGCCGAGTCCGGGCCGGTCCGCGGCCGGCCCCGGCCGGTGCACCGGCACGAGGCTGTCCCGGCCGATGGTCAAGTGCGGGAAGGCGGCCGGGTTGAGGGGGATCGGCACCAGGGGATGGTGGTAGGTCAGCAGCAGGTCGTAGCCGCCCTCGGCCAGCGCCTGCACGCAGGCGTGGAAATCGTCCGGCAGGAGCCGGCTGCCGAGCGGCCCGGTGCGGGCCTCGACGTCGCGGAACCAGCCCGGGAAGACGGTCAGCGCCAGGGTGTGGAGCGCCGCCACCGAAACGGTCCGCGGCGGCGGCCGGATCCGGGCGCGGAGCGCGTCGCGGCTGCCGTGGAGCCGCCGCACGGTCTCCTCGGCGGTCTCCAGGAACAGCCGGCCCTCCGGCGTCAGGGCCGTCGGGTAGGTGCTGCGGTCGACCAGCGCGACGCCGAGCCAGCCCTCGAGCGCCCGGATGCGGCGGCCGAAGGCCGGCTGGGTGACGTGGCGCTCGACCGCCGAGCGCGAGAAGCTGCCGGTGCGCGCGAGGCTCAGGAAGTCCTCGAGCCATTTCAGCTCCATCTCGGCTCCATCGCGCGGCGGTCTCAGAGCCGCGCCAGGAGCCGCTCCGCCAGCGGGTTCTCGGCCGCGAAGGCGTAGTCGACCCGCCGCACCGTGACGGCCCGCGCGCCGGCCTCGACCAGGGCGCCGGCGAGCTCGAACACCGCGGCCTCCCGGCAGCGCAGGACGATCTCGCCCTCCGGCCCCCGCGGCGCGCCGTAGGGCAATTCGGCCTCGTGCAGGCCCGCGATCGTGGCGAGGTCGATCGTGCCGCTCTCCGGCAGGGCGGCGCGCACCTCGCGGGTGGTCCGGGCGCGCTCCTCGGCGGCGATGCGGCCGAGCACCGTGCGGAGCGCGGCTCGCTGGCCCTCGCCCCAGGGGGCCTTCAGCGAGGCGACGAGGTTCGCCTCCGAGCGCAGGATGATGCCGTCGTCCAGCACCTTCAGGGCGTTGGCCGAGAGCGTCGCCCCCGTGGTGGTGATGTCGACCACGATCTCGGCCGAGCCCGCCGCCGGCGCCCCCTCGGTGGCGCCCAGGCTCTCGACGATCCGGTAATCAGCGACGCCCTTCTCGGCGAAGAACCGGCGGGTCAGGTTCACGTACTTGGTGGCGACCCGCAGGCGCCGGCCGTGGCGGGTCCGCATGCCGGCCGCGACCTCGTCGAGGTCGGACATGTCGCGCACGTCGATCCAGGCCTGGGGCACGGCCACCACCACGGTGGCGTTGCCGAAGCCGAGCGGCGTCAGCAGCTCGACCTGGTCGCGCACGTCCGGCAGGGTCTCGCGGATCAGGTCCTCGCCGGTGACGCCGAGATGGGCGGCGCCCGAGGCGAGCTGCGCGGCGATCTCGGAGGCCGAGAGGTAGCGCACCTCGACGTCGGGCACGCCGATGAGCTTGCCCCGGTAGTCGCGGGCGCCCGCGCCCTGCGCGAGCTTCAGCCCGGCCCGGCCGAAGAACGCGCTGGCATTCTCCTGCAGGCGGCCCTTGGACGGGACGGCGAGGATCAGCGGCATGGCGGCCGCGTCCGAGGCACTCATCGGCCGGCTCCCGCCACGCGCTCGATCCAGAAGGTGCATCCCACCGCCGGCAACGGCGCCGGGCTGCCGAGATGGCCGAGCAGGCCGTCGTAGCGGCCGCCGCCGACCAGGGTCGGGCCGTCCCGCTCGGTCACCTCGAAGATGAAGCCGGTGTAGTAGTCGAGGTTGCGGGCGAAGCCGCCCTGGAAGCGGAAGCGCTCGATCGGCAGGCCGCGGGCCGCGATGAAGCCGGTGCGCTCCTCGAACAGGTCGAGGGCGGCCGCGAGGGCGTCGTGCCGCAGGCCCGCGTCGGCGACGAGCGCCCGCAGGTCGCGGGCGGCGGCGTCCGGATGGCCGGCGATCGCCCGGTAGCGGTCGAGGAGCGCGCGGTTCTCGGTGTTGAGCCCGGCGCCGCCATGGGCCTGCGCGGCGGCCTTGGCGAGGAAGCGCTCGGCGATCTCGCCGGCGCTGCGCCCGCCCACCGCCGAGATCCCGGCGATCGCCAGCACGTCCTCCACGAAGGCGCGCACGCCCCGCGGGTCCTGGCCCTGGATCGCCGCGAGCAGGCCCGCGTGGGGATCCTCGGGACGGGTGCCCTCGGCGCCGTTGGTGACGGCGTCCAGCGAGCGCCCGGCGGCCAGCGCCCGGAGCGTCCGGCGCTTGGCGGCGGGCGGGACCGCGAGCCCGTCGAGGAGCGCCACGGTCAGGCCCATGTCGCCGAGCCGCACCGCCGGGTCGGTCCGGCCGAACAGCGCGAGGCCCTCCAGGGCGAGGCCCAGCACCTCGGCGTCGGCCGCCGGCGTGTCGGTGCGCCCGATCGACTCGATCCCGGCCTGGAAGAACTCGTCCGGCTCGTCGGCGGCGAGCCGGAAGACCGGGCCGCAATAGCTGTAATCGGCCGCCTGCCCGTCGGCCTCCGCCCGGTGCAGGCGGCAGACGGGAATGGTGAATTCGGGCCGCAGGCACAGCTCGGCCCCGCCCGCATCCTGGGTGACGAAGATCCGCCGGCGGATATCCTCGCCCGACAGTTCGAGGAACGGCTCCAGCGGCTGCAGCACCGGCGGCGTCACGGGCCGGTAGCCCGCCGCCGCCAGATGCGCGGAGAGCCGCGCGCGTGCCGCGTCCCCCGCCCCCGTCTCGCCCGCCTCCGGTCGTGTCATCGCGATCCACCTCGCGGGGCAATCCACCTCGCGGGCGCTCTGTAGCAACCGCGACCGGACTTGGCGACACGCACCCGGGAAGCGTGGGGCCGGCGCGCCGCGCAGGACTGCGCAGACCCCGCGCCGCGGCCGGATTCCGCTACGGCGTCAGTGACCGGACCGGCTCAGAGCGGCTCAGAGCGGCCGGAGGCTGCCGAGGCGCGCGCCGCGCGGGCGCCGGACCGGCTTGCGGCGGGCGAGCACGGTCAGGGCGGGCGCCCCCGCCATCCCGGCGCTCAGGATCGGCGCGCTGCCGGTCCCGGGCGTGGCCTGCGCGACGGCGCTGGGCAGCCGGCCGAGGACCGGCCGGGCGGCCCAGGCGGGTCCCGCGCCGGCGCAGACCAGGCCGAGGGACAGGACGAGGATCTTCGCGCGCATCCCGACATCTCCGCGGCACCGACCGACGACAACGCCGCCGGAGCCTCTGCGTTCGACGTGCGGTTCGACTTACGGTTCGATGCGCGAGTGTCTCAGATCTCCGTTGACGGAAAATGCCGGGCCAGCACGGCGCGGACCTGCGCCACCAGGTCGGCCTCGGGACACGAGAATTGCGCGGGCCGCGCGGCCTTCCACTCGGCGTTGCTGGCGATGGACTCGGCCGCCCGGGCGCCCTCGATCAGGTCCTTGATCTGGACCTCGCCGGCCAGGCGCTCGTTCGAGCCCTGGATCACCGCCACGGGCGCGCGGCGGCGGTCGGCGTACTTCATCTGCGCCTTCATGCCGGCGGCGCCGAGGTAGAGCTCGGCCCGGATGCCGTCGGCGCGCAGGAGCGCGACGAGCCGCTGGTAATCGGCCATGTTCTCCCGGTCGAGGACCAGCACCACCACCGGCCCGGGGGCCTCGGCGCCGGCGATCAGGGGGCTGCCCACGAGCTGGAGCGCCGAGAACAGCCGCGAGACGCCGATCGAGAAGCCGGTGGCCGGGACCGGCTCGGCCCGGAACCGCCCGACGAGGCCGTCGTAGCGCCCGCCGCCCGCCACCGAGCCGAAGCGCACGGTCTGGCCGTCCTCGTTGGTGACCGGGAAGGTCAGCTCGGCCTCGTAGACCGGGCCGGTATAGTACTCGAGGCCGCGCACCACGCTCGGATCGGCCCGGATCACGTCGTGGCCGTAGCCGGCGGCGGCGCAGAGGCGCATGATCGCGTGCAGCTCGGCGATGCCCTCGCGGCCGGTCTCCGAATCGCCGACCGCCTCGTGCCAGCCGGCGAAGAACTTCTCCCAGAACGCCACCTTGTCGGCGCCGTCGCCGGCATCGGCCTGGAACGACACGTAGGCGAGGATCCGGCCGATCGCCGTGGCGTCGAGGCCCGCGCCCTTGGTGAAGTCGCCGCTCTCGTCCTTGCGGCCGCCGCCGAGCAGGTCGCGCACCCCGTCGACGCCGAGCCGGTCGAGCTTGTCGATCGCCCGCAGGACCGTGAGGCGCTGGCCGGCCTTGTCGGGGCCGGCGAGCCCGATCGCCTCCATGACGCCGTCGAGCACCTTCCGGTTGTTGACCTTGACCACGTACTGGCCGCCGAGCCCGAGGCGGTTCAGCGTGTCGGCCATCAGCATGCAGGTCTCGGCATCGGCCGCGACGCTGCCGGCCCCGACGATGTCGGCGTCGAACTGCATGAACTGGCGGAAGCGGCCCGGCCCCGGTTTCTCGTTGCGGAAGACGTAGCCGGCCCGGTAGCTCCGGTAGGGCTTGGGCAGCCCGTCGTAGTTCTCGGCCACGAACCGGGCCAGCGGCGCCGTCAGGTCGTAGCGGAGCGACAGCCACGCCTCGTCGTCGTCCTGGAACGAGAACACGCCGGCGTTCGGGCGGTCGAGGTCGGGCAGGAACTTGCCCAGGGCCTCGGTGTACTCGACGAACGGCGTCTCCAGGGCCTCGAACCCGTAGAGCTCGAAACTCCTGCGGATCGTCTCCAGCATCCGCCCCTGCGCGGCGATCTCGCCGGCGCGGCGGTCGACGAAGCCGCGCGGCAGGCGGGGCTTCAGGGTCTCGGCCTTCTCGGCCTTCGGGGTCTCGGGCTTGGACATGGGCGCATTCGCTCTCGCGGACCCGGAATCCGGGTCCCGCATCGAATCTTCGATCGTCTCCGGCGGGCGGAGATCCTGCGGCCGGGCTCTAGAGCATGCCGGGCGAAAGGGGAATTCGGTTTGCGGGCGCTCTGGCCGCCCGATCATCCAGCCCGATCATCCAGCAATGTCGTCCTTGCGGGCGGAGCGAGCGATCCAGGCAGCGCCACGCTTGTCGAGGTCGCGCCGCCCTGGGTCACGTCGCTGCGCTCGTGATGACGGAAAGAGCGCATCGACCGGAGCGGTGAAGCGGAACCCTGCCGGAACTCCGCACGCGCCGATGCGCCTTTTTCCGGATCGGGTTCCGCTTCGCTCCACTGGTCCGGCACAGGGCGCGGTTCACCCGGACCTAACGACCTCAGTACGGCGCCGTCAGCTTGAGCCAGAGCAGTGCCGCGAGACTCACCACGGCGATCGGCATCTGCAGCGGGCGCAGGCGGGCATGCGACAGGGGCACCTCGCCGGCGCGCGCCGCGATCGGGTCGAGGATCCCGATGGCCGCGTAGCCGAGGATCAGCATCGCGAGGGCCGGCACCGCCTTGCCCATCACCGCCGCGAACAGGCTGCCCAGCCCGAGGCCGTAGAGGACCAGCATGGTGACGATCTGCGACACCTGCGGGCCGCCCTCGGTCCGGAAGCTGACGCCGCGGCGCACGCCGGCCAGGAACAGCAGGATCGAGGCGGCGTAGAGCAGGGTGAACAGCGCCACGAGGTAGTCGAGGGGTTTGCCGTTCAGCCACCATGCCACGGCGGTGCCGACGGCGATCGGCAGCATCGGGCCGAAGCCGAAGACGATCTCGAGCCAGGGGATCCGGCGCGGCTCGTGCGTGGTGAGGGTGCGTCCGGTGGCGTCGTCGCGCATGGCGGTCTGGGGGAACTCTCGATTCGACGGTCTGCTGCGCCGCAGCACCGGGACAGGGAACGGCCGCGCACCGGCCCGGTTCCGAAACCCGGGTCCGGGCCCGGTTCGACGCGGCCCGTGTAGCGCCGCCGCGGCGCTCCGGCGAGGCCCCGCCGGTCCCTAAACGCGTCACCCGGTCGCCCGCGTCCCCGTCGGCGTCCCGGGCCAATGTCCGGGCCCTTGAGTGCGGGCGAGAAAGGCGTTATCTGTGTGGGGCCCTCATCACAAGGTCTGCGCCGCAGCGCGCCCGTGAGCCGCGAGGGTCCTGCCTCATCGGTTTCGCCAACCTGACCCCGGGCCCCTCGCCGCAGCGCGGCCCGCTCTCCGGTGTCCATCCCCCGGGCACCTGGCACTGAACCGGCCCTCCCACCACCTCCGTCGGTTGCAAGATACCCCCATGACGCCAAATCCCGACGCCCTCGCCGACGATATCGAGACCGCGGAGCCGGCCGACGTGCCGACCATGCCCGCCGCCCTCGAGGGCGTCCGCGAGGTCAAGCTCCAGGACCTCAAGTCGAAGACGCCGACCGACCTGACGGCCTTCGCCGAGGAGGTCGAGGTCGAGAACGCCTCGACCATGCGCAAGCAGGAGCTGATGTTCGCCATCCTGAAGCAGCTCGCTGCCAAGGAGGTCGAGATCATCGGCTCGGGCACCGTCGAGGTGCTGCAGGACGGCTTCGGCTTCCTGCGCTCCTCCGACTCGAACTACCTGCCCGGCCCGGACGACATCTACATCTCGCCGACCCAGATCCGCCGCTTCGGCCTGCGGACCGGCGACACCGTCGAGGGCCCGATCCGCGGCCCCAAGGACGGCGAGCGCTACTTCGCGCTCCTGAAGGTCAACACGATCAACTTCGAGAACCCGGAGAAGATCAAGCACAAGGTCCATTTTGACAACCTGACGCCGCTCTTCCCGACGAAGCGGTTCAAGCTCGAGCTGGACAACCCGACCAAGAAGGATTTCTCGCCGCGGATCATCGACATCGTGGCGCCGATCGGCAAGGGCCAGCGCGCCCTGATCGTGGCGCCGCCGCGCACGGGTAAGACCGTGCTGATGCAGAACATCGCGCAGTCGATCACCCTGAACCACCCCGAGTGCTACCTGATCGTGCTGCTCATCGACGAGCGGCCCGAGGAGGTCACCGACATGCAGCGCTCGGTGAAGGGCGAGGTCATCGCCTCGACCTTCGACGAGCCGGCCACCCGCCACGTGCAGGTCGCCGAGATGGTGATCGAGAAGGCCAAGCGCCTCGTGGAGCACGGGCGCGACGTCGTGATCCTGCTGGATTCGATCACCCGCCTCGGCCGCGCCTACAACACCGTGGTGCCGTCCTCCGGCAAGGTGCTGACCGGCGGCGTCGACGCCAACGCCCTGCAGCGGCCCAAGCGCTTCTTCGGCGCGGCCCGCAACATCGAGGAGGGCGGCTCGCTCTCGATCATCGCCACCGCGCTGATCGACACCGGCTCGCGCATGGACGAGGTCATCTTCGAGGAGTTCAAGGGCACCGGCAATTCCGAGATCATCCTCGACCGCAAGGTCTCCGACAAGCGCATCTTCCCGGCGATCGACATCACCCGCTCGGGCACCCGCAAGGAGGAGCTGCTGGTCCCGCCGGACTCGCTCAAGAAGACCTACGTGCTGCGCCGCATCCTCAACCCGATGGGCGTCACCGACGCGATCGAGTTCCTGCTCGACAAGCTGCGCCAGACCAAGAGCAACGGCGACTTCTTCGACTCGATGAACACCTGAGGCCGGCCCCGGCCGCGGGCATCGCCGCCGTCCCCGCGAGCGGAGCGATCCAGGCAGCGCCGCGCGCTGGCCTGGGTCACGTCGCTGCGCTCCGGTCCCTCAGGATCGGGGAGCGGATGGGACGGGGGTCGCGCCCGCCGTGCGGGACGCCTGTCCCGCGGCGGCACGAAACGCGATTCCGGTCCGATCGGGCCGTTGACCGTCTCCTAACCGGCCTCTGCCAAGGTTCCATCCGGGCGCCAGGTAGCGTATCGGCCCCGCGACAGCCCCGCCGGCCGGTCCATCCCGGCGGCGGGGCTCGTCGCAGCCCGGCTTGCACCGATCCCCGGATCCGTGACACTGGCGCGATGCCCCGCTCGCCCTGGACCGGTCCGGATCCGCTCCTCCTCGCCTCGACCAGCCCGACCCGGCGCCTCCTCCTGGAGAGCGCCGCCCTGCCGGTCGAGACCGCCGCCCCGGACGTCGACGAGCGCGCCCTCGAGGCGGCGAGCGCCGGCCTGTCCCCGCCCGACCTCGCCCTGCACCTCGCCCGCGCCAAGGCCGAGTCGGTGGCGGCGCGCCATCCCGGGCGGATCGTCCTCGGCGCCGACCAGGTGCTCGACCTCGACGGCACCGTGTTCCACAAGCCGGCCGACGGCGCGTCGGCCCGGGCCCAGCTCGCCCGTCTGTCCGGCCGCACCCACGCCCTTCATTCCGCCGTGGTCCTGGCCGGGGCGGTCGAGGACGCCTTCGTGGAGACCGCGCGGCTGACCCTGCGCCCCCTCGATGAAAGGGCGATCGCGGCCTATGTGGACTGCGCCGGCGCGGAGCGCGTGCGGGCGAGCGTCGGCGGCTACCAGCTCGAGGGACCGGGGATCCACCTGTTCGAATCGGTCGCGGGCGATCACAGCACCGTGCTGGGCCTGCCGCTTCTGCAGCTCCTCGCGCGGCTGCGCGCCGCCGGGCTTCTGGCTTTCTGAGGGAGTACCGCCTTGGCGGGACACGACCATTCGCACGGCGGCCACGGGGGGCATTCCCACGGCGGCCACGCCCAGGGCGGTCATGCCCATGGCGGCCTCGGCGGCCACGCGCACGCGCCGAAGGATTTCGGCACGGCCTTCGCCATCGGCATCGTGCTCAACACCGCCTTCGTGGTGATCGAGGCGGCCTACGGCTACCTCAGCAACTCCATGTCGCTGGTGGCCGATGCCGGCCACAACCTCTCGGACGTGCTGGGCCTCGCGGCGGCCTGGATCGCCGCGATCCTGGTGCGCCGCCGCGCCAGCGCGCGCTTCACCTACGGCTACCGCGGCTCCTCGATCCTGGCCGCCCTGTTCAACGCCGTGTTCCTGCTCATCGCCATGGGGGCGGTGATCTGGGAGGCGCTGGTCCGGCTGGTCCACCCGGAGCCCGTCGCGGGCACGACCGTGATGGTGGTGGCGGCGGTGGGAATCCTGGTCAACGGCCTGACCGCGTGGCTCTTCGCCAGCGGCGCCAAGGGCGACATCAACGTCCGCGGGGCGTTCCTCCACATGGTGGCCGACGCCGCCGTCTCGGCCGGGGTCGTGGTGGCGGGCCTCGTGATCCAGCTCACCGGCCTCGCCTGGCTCGACCCGGCGGTCAGCCTCGTCATCGCCGCCCTGGTGGTCTGGGCGACCTGGGGCCTGCTGCGCGACAGCGTGGCCATGTCCCTCGACGCCGTGCCGCCGGAGATCTCCCCGGACGCGGTGACCGGCTTCCTCCTCGAGCGGCCGGGCGTCGCCGGCCTCCACGACCTGCATATCTGGCCCATGAGCACCACCAGCGTCGCCCTGACGGTCCATCTCGTGATGCAGGAGGGGCATCAGGCCCACCGCCAGCCCGGCAACGGCTTCCTCACCGAGACCGCCGAGGGCCTGCGCGACCGGTTCGGCATCTGCCACGCCACCCTCCAGGTCGAGGAGGCCGGCGGCCCGGCCTGCCGCCTCGCGCAGGATTGCGCGGCGTGAGCGGCGCCCAGCCCCGCGCCTTCGTGGTCGGCCACCCGATCGCCCACTCGCGCTCGCCGCTGATCCACGGCCACTGGCTCGCCGTGCACGGGATCCCGGGCTCCTACGAGCGGCTCGACGTGGCCCCGGAGGCCTTTCCGGACTTCATCCGCGCCCTGCCCGCGTCCGGCTACCGGGGCGGCAACGTCACCATCCCCCACAAGGAGGCGGCCTTCGCGCTGGTGGACACGCTCACGCCGCGGGCGAAAACCATCGGTGCGGTCAACACCCTGGTGGTCGGGCCGGACGGGCGGATCCGCGGCGACAACACCGACGCGCCGGGCTTCTGCGCCCATCTCGACCACAGCCTGGGCGCGGCCTGGCCGGACCGGGCGGGCGGCACCGCCCTGGTGCTCGGCGCCGGCGGCGCGGCGCGGGCGATCGTGGTCGGGCTCGCCGAGCGCGGCCTGCGGCGCGTCTGGGTCGCCAACCGCACCGCGGCCCGGGCCGAGGCGGTGGCGGCCCTCGCGCCGGGCGTCGGCGCGGCGCTCGCCTGGGACGACCTGCCGGCGGCGCTTCCCGGGACAGGCCTCCTCGTCAACACCACGTCCCTGGGCATGAAGGGCCAGCCGCCGCTGGCCGTCGACCTGTCGACCCTGCCGGCGGACGCGGCCGTGGCCGACATCGTCTACGCGCCCCTGGAGACCGAGCTCCTGGCGGCGGCGCGGCGCCGGGGGCTCGCCGCCGTGGACGGGCTCGGCATGCTGCTGCACCAGGCGGTGCCGGGCTTCGCGGCGTGGTTCGGCCCGCGCCCCGCCGTCACCCCCGAGCTGCGCGACCGGATCGTGGCGGACCTCGCCGGATGACCCCGAAGGCCGGATCCGGACCCGTCATCCTCGGGCTCACCGGCTCGATCGGCATGGGCAAGTCGGCCACGGCCCGGATGTTCGCGGAGCGCGGCGTCCCGGTCCACGACGCCGACGCCGCCGTCCACGCCCTCTACGGGCCGGGCGGCGCGGCCGCCGCGGCGATCGGCGCGGCCTTTCCCGGCGTGCTCGGCGACGACGGCGGCGTCGACCGGGCGCGGCTGCGCGCCGCGGTGCTCGACGCGCCCGACCGGATGGCGGCGCTGGAGGCCATCGTCCATCCCCTGGTCCGGGCGGCCAGCACGAACTTCCTGGCGCGGCACGCGGCGGCGCCGCTGGTCGTCCTCGACGTCCCGCTCCTCTACGAGACCGGCGGCGAGGGCCGCTGCGACGCGGTCGCGGTGGTGAGCGCCCCGCCCGAGATCCAGCGCGACCGGGTGCTCGCGCGTCCCGGCATTACCGAGGCGGCCTTCGCGGCGATCCTGGCCAAGCAGATGCCCGACGCCGAGAAGCGCGCCCGGGCAGATTTCGTCATCGACACGGGCCGGGGTTTCGCCGCCGCCGAGGCCGCGGTCGCGCGGATCGTCGCGCGCCTGACGGCGCACCGTGCGCCGCCGCACCGCGGCGACGGATGAAACGCCCGGAGGATTGAATATCTGCGGTTGTGTTCCGGGGGGAATACGGACGGCAGGATGAACGTGATGGCGCGGCGCTGGGGCGGGATTGATCGCATTCGGTCGGGCGGCATCCGGGCCGCAACCCTTCTCGCGCTGCTGGCGGCCGGGCCCGCGCAGGCCCAATACGCCGCCAGCTGCCCGCCGCCGAAGAAGGTCGCGGCCGGCGCCTGCGTCACCGCCTGCCCGGGCGGCTACGAGGACCGGGGACCCGTCTGCGTCTACCGCAACACGTCCCGGTGAGGGGCACGGGAGCTTAACCCCTCCGCCGTATCCCGCTAGGGTCCGCCCCCACCCCCCCGCGAGTCGCGAGACCCATGCTGCGCGAGATCGTCCTCGACACCGAGACCACCGGCACGGAGGCGAAGGGAGGCGACCGGCTGATCGAGATCGGCGCGGTGGAGCTCCTCAACCACATCCCCACCGGCCGGACCTTCCACCGCTACTGCAACCCGCAGCGGCCGGTCTCCGAGGGCGCCTTCAACGTCCACGGCCTGTCCGACGCGTTCCTCGCCGACAAGCCGCTCTTCGCCGAGATCGCCGGCGAGTTGCTGGCCTTCCTGGCCGACGGGCGGCTCGTGATCCACAATGCGCCCTTCGACGTCGGCTTCCTCAACATGGAATACGCCCGGCTCGGCGCGAACGCCCCGCCGCCGATCCAGCTGGAGGACGTCGTCGACACCCTGCCGATGGCCCGGCGCAAGCACCCGGGCGCGGCCAACAACCTCGACGCCCTCTGCAGCCGCTACGGCATCGACAACACCCGGCGCACCAAGCACGGGGCACTCCTCGACGCGCAGATCCTGGCCGAGGTCTACGTCGAGCTGCTCGGCGGCAAGCAGACCAGCCTCGGCCTCCTGGAGGCCGCGACGGCCGCCCCGGTGGCCGGATCGGCGGCCCTGGCGTCGGCGGCTCCGGCGGCGCCCCGCCCCTACCGGTCTCGCCTCACGGATGCAGAGCGCGCCCGGCACGACAGCTTCCGCGCGAGCCTCGGTCCTGCCGCGATCTGGGCCGAGTATATCGGGGCGGACGATCCGGCCTGATCGCCGGTCCGTCCCGCTCTCCGATCCGCACGCCTGCCGCGCGCCGCCGGCTGTTGCCGCATCGCACAGGGGCGTTTATTGCAATGCACAAAACGCCGTCGACGGAGCCTCTCGCGGGGTGACGGAGGCTGGCCCGCGCGGTGCCGGTGCGCTCCCTCGGGGGAGGCACGGGCGCGCCGGATCCGGCCGTGACGGAGATGCTGAGGCAGTGAGGCGCGCACGCATGACCGAGGATTTCGGCAGTCGCGACGGACAGCGCGACGACAAGACCGGCCCGTCACCCTTCGCCGACATGATCGAGGCCACCCGCCTGACCGGCCTCGGCCGGCTCGAGGAGGCGACCGCCCTCATCCAGCGCAGCCTCGGGGGGCAGAAGGCTCCGCCCGCCGATCCGCCGGCCGCGCCGCAGCCTCCCGCGCGCCGCGACGCGCCTTCCGCCGAGACGCGCAGTCCCGCGGCGGAGTCCGGGACGCGGATGCGCGAGGTGGTGGGGCAGGTCGTGCGCGGGCTCGCGCCGGTGCTGAAGGGCCTGGGCAACCCGCTCCGGTCGCCGGCCCCGCCGCCCGCCGACCGGGCGGGCGGGACCGGGGGCCGCTTCGTGTCCCTGACCCATGCCGAGCCCGCCGGCACCCGCGAGTACAAGCTGTTCATCCCGAGCCACCCGGACCGGGCGGCGCCGCTGATCGTGATGCTGCACGGCTGCACGCAGAACCCGGACGATTTCGCCGCCGGCACCGGCATGAACACCCTCGCCGAGCGCGCCGGCGTGTTCGTGGCCTACCCGGCCCAGAGCCGCCAGGCCCACGCCCAGCGCTGCTGGAACTGGTACGAGCCCCGGGACCAGGGCCGCGGCGCGGGCGAGCCGGCGATCATCGCGGGCCTCACCCGCGCGATCATGGCGGAGCACCCGATCGACCCGGCCCGGGTCTACATCGCCGGCCTGTCGGCCGGCGGCGCCGCCGCCCTCAACATCGCCCGCGCCTACCCGGATCTCTACGCCGCCGTCGGCGTGCATTCGGGCCTCGCGGCCGGCTGCGCCCGGGACCTCGGCTCGGCGCTGATGGCCATGCAGGTCGGCGCCCCGGGTCTCGGCGCCCCGACCGCCTTCGGCACCCCGGCGCCCGCCACCCGCGTCCCGACGATCATCTTCCACGGCGAGGACGACGGCACGGTGAGCGTGCGCAACGCCGACCAGGTGCTGGCCCAGGCCAAGGTCGCCGGGCTGACGCCGCGGTCGGAGACCTTCGAGGGCCGCGGCCACCCCTTCACCCGCACCCGCTACCGGGACGAGGCGGGCCGGGTCGTGGTCGAGGATTGGCGGGTGCGCGGCGCCGGCCACGCCTGGTCCGGGGGCCGCCCCGACGGCAGCTACACGGATCCCGAGGGGCCCGACGCGTCCCGGGCGATGCTCGACTTCTTCGCCGAGCACCGGCTGGGACCGGCGGGGCGCCCGTGAGGAATTGTCGGAGGGGCCGCGCGCCGGCGGGTTGTCAGGCCGCGGCCCTGATGTATCGCAGGGCTCTGCCCTGCCCCCACAAAAGGTCCCGGACCTTTTGAATCCAGGACCCTCCATGAGCACCACCCCCGGACCGATCCCGACCCTCCAGGGCCTCGCCGAGGTCGCCGACCGGTACGACCTGATCCTCTGCGACGTCTGGGGCGTGCTGCACGACGGCCAGACGGCCCACACGGCCGCCGGCGAGGCGCTGATCCGCTTCCGCGGCCTCCCGGGCGCGCGGCCGCGCCGGGTCGTCCTCGTCTCGAACGCGCCCCGGCCCGGCGACGGCGTCGGCCGCATCCTCGACCGGTTCGGCGTGCCGCGGGAGGCCTACGACGCGATCCTGACCTCGGGCGACCTCACCCACGACCTGATCGCCGCGCGCCCGGGTGCCCGGATCCGGCATCTCGGGCCGGAGCGCGACCTCGGCATCTTCCAGGGGCTCGACCTCAGCCTCGTCCCGGAGACGGAGGCCGACCTCGTCGTCTGCACCGGCCTGTTCGACGACCGCAGCGAGACCCCCGACGATTACCGGCCGGAGCTGGAGCGCCTCGCCGCCCGCGGGCTGACGATGATCTGCGCCAATCCCGACCTCGTCGTGGAGAGCGGCAACCGCCTGATCCCCTGCGCGGGCCTGCTCGCGGCGGCCTACGCGGAGATCGGCGGCCCCGTGGTCTACGCCGGCAAGCCGCACCGCCCGGTCTACGAGGCGGCGCTCGCCAAGGGGGCAGCGCTCACCGGGGCAGCGCTCACCGGGGCCCCGGTGGACCCGGCGCGGGTCCTGGCGATCGGCGACGCGATCCGCACCGATATCGCCGGCGCCCGCGGCGTCGGCATCGCCAGCCTGCTGGTGGCCCGCGGCATCCACGCGGAGGAACTCGGCGTCACGGCCGCGCATCACCGCCTGGGCGACGTGGCGGAATGGCTCGGCCGGCAGGCGGTGCATCCGGACGCGGTGATCGAGCGGCTGGTCTGGTAGCGGCCGGTCCTCCGAGACGGGTCCTGCGCGTATTGCCGCCAGTCTAACCCCCTGAAATCCGCGACAAGCTTGACACCGCGCGGGAAATTGCGTGGATTCGCGCGTGTGAATCGGTCCCGCGCGCAGCAATCAGCCCCGACATCCGCTTCGCGTGTCGGGCGCTTCGACCGGGAGACCTGTCCGGCCGCGATGCTCGCGACGATCGGAACCGGCGAGACGGCGGGTCTTGCGTGACCCTCGTCTCCGGACTGCCCGATTTCCTGCTCTATCTCGGCACCGCGACCGGGCTGATCGGCCTCTACCTGCTGATCTACACCCTCGCCACCGCGCACAACGAGCTCGCGCTGATCCGCCGGGACGTGACGGCGGCCGCCGTCGCGCTGGGCGGGAGCCTGGTCGGCTTCACCCTGCCGCTGGCGGTGGCGATCTACAACGCGCGGTCGCTGCTCGACTGCCTGATCTGGGGGCTGATCGCCCTGGTGATCCAGATCGCGATCTACTGGCTCGTGCGCCTCGCGGTGCCGGACCTGTCACGGCGCATCGAGGAGGACCGCGCCGCCGCCGCGATCCTCCTCGGCGCGGCCTCGCTGGCGGGCGGCGTCGTGAACGCCGCCTCGATGACCTATTGAGGCGCTGGTGACGGAGACCGCGCCACGTCCCGACGCAGCCTCCGGCGACGCCGCCGGCGGGCCCGGGGCCGGCTTCGCCGCCACCCGCCGCTCCAAGCGCTCGGCCGCCGTGTCGCTGGTCCTGGTCGCGGGCGCCGGCGCGGCCGCCCTGACGCTCGGCGGCCTCGACCCGTCCCAGCGCGAGGAGGAGGCGCTCGTCTACGGGACGCTCGGCGCCTGCATCGCCCAGCAGCTGCGCGGCGCCGAGGCCTGCATCGCCGCCTACAAGACCGCGCAGGAGACCTACGCGGCGACGGCGCCGCGCTACGAGACCGAGGCCGATTGCCAGCGCCACCACGGGACCGGCGGCTGCACCCCGGGCGCGCAGGTCACGGAGGCCGCGCGCGGCCGCTACCTGCCGGTGATGGCCGCCTTCATGATGGGGCGCACGGACGCGCAGGACCTGCCGGTCCAGCCGCTCTACCCGCACGCGCCCGAGGAGGAGCGCGACGAGGCCGGGGCCGCGACGGCCGGGCACGGCGGCGGCTACTGCACCGGTGCGGGCGGGCGGGTCGCCTACGCGGGCGGCGCCTCGCGGGTCCACGTCCCCGCCTCGGTCGCCCGCACCACGAGCGCGACCCCGCGCACGATCAGCCGCGGCGGCTTCGGCGGCACCGGGCGTGCGACGGCGTTCTCCGGAGGCTCGAGCGGCCGCGCCGGCGGGTTCGGGGGCGGATCCGGGGGCGGCTGATGCGCCGCGTGCCGGTCCCGGAGCGGCCCGACTGGCGCCAGCACGCCGCGCGGGCCGGCTTCACCTTCCACACGTTCGACGGCGCCCCCTACTGGGACGAGAGCGCCTACTACGCCTTCAGCCTCGCGGAGATCGAGGACGCCATCGAGGCGCCGAGCGCCGCGCTGCACGACCTCTGCCTCGCCTTCGTGGACCGGGCGGTCCGGGACGCGGTGATCCTCGCCTCGCTGCGGATCCCCGAGCACGCCTGGGACGCGATCCGGGCGAGCTGGGACCGGCGCGATCCCAGCCTCTACGGGCGCTTCGACTTCAGCTACGGGGGCGACGGGCCGGCCAAGCTCCTCGAGTACAACGCCGACACGCCCACCGCCCTCTACGAGAGCGCGGTCTTCCAGTGGCTCTGGCTGGAGGACGGGCTGGCGCGGGGGCGCCTCCCCGCCGGCGCCGACCAGTTCAACACCCTGCACGAGGCGCTGGTGGCGCGCCTCGCCGCCGTGGCGCCCCCGGAGGGCGTCGCCTTCGCGGGCTTCCCCGACGCGCCGGAGGATCGCGGCACGCTGGCCTATCTCCAGGACTGCGCGCTCCAGGCCGGCCGCCCCGCCCCCTTCCTGCCGGTCGAGGCGATCGGGCTCGACGCGGACGGGCGCTTCGTGGACGCGGCCGGCGCCCCGATCGGCTGCCTGTTCAAGCTCTACCCGTGGGAGTGGATGTTCGCCGACCCGTTCGGCCGCGCGGTCGGCGCGGCCACGACCCGGTTCCTGGAGCCGCCCTGGAAGGCGGTGCTCTCCAACAAGGGGCTGCTGGCCCATCTCTGGGCGATGGCGCCGGGCCATCCCAACCTGCTGCCGACCTATTTCGAGGCGGACCCGGCCAAGGCCGCGCTGGGCCGGAGCTTCGTGAAGAAGCCCCTCTACGGGCGCGAGGGCGCCAACGTGCTGATCGTGCGCGACGGCGCCGTCGCGGCGCGCGACGAGGGGCCCTACGGCGGCGAGGGCTACGTGCGGCAGGCCCTGGCGGAGCTGCCCGATTTCGCGGGCCGCCGCGCGCTGGTCGGCAGCTGGATGGTCGGCGACCGGCCCGCCGGCCTGTGCCTGCGCGAGTCGGACGGCCTCATCACCACCGACCGGGCCCGCTTCGTGCCGCACCTCATCGACCCGTGACCCAGTCCCGCGCCGCCGCGGCTCACCGGCCCAGCGCCGCGAGCTCCCGCCGCATGTTCGACCGCGCCGGCCCCTCCAGCGCCGCCCGGGCCCGGGCGGTGACGAACAGCGGCCGGCCGGATGCGAGGGCCCCCCGCAGGAAGGCCGCGCGCCCCTGCCGGTAGGCGGCCGCGCCCACGACCGGGACGAATTCCCGCGCCACGCCGGCGGCGTAGCCGTCGTAGGCGGCGGGCGCCGCACCCAGGATCGCCATGTCCATGTCGAGGAAGAGCGCGACGTCCGCGGCGAGCGCGGCCGGGAGACCGTCCGGGACGGCGTGCCGCTCGGTCGCCAGGATCATCGTCTCGGCCGCCGCCAGCGTGGGCGCCGGGACCGCGCCCTCCGGCAGCGCCCGCAGGAGCGCGGCGCTGCGGCGCTCGTTGTCCGCGGCGCCCGGCCGGTAGACGGCGTCGTGGAACCAGATCGCCAGTTCCACCGCGTCGGGATCCCGGACCGTCCCGCGGCGGGCGCGGAACGCCTCCAGCAGCGCGTCGATATGCGCCTGGCCGTGATAGACCCGGTGCGGCTCGGCCAGCCGGGCGCGCAGGTCAGCCAGGATGCGGGGATGGCCGTCGAGCATCGGCCGATCCTCTACCCGATCCGCCGCCGCGGGACGAGGCGGATCGCGCCGCAGGCCCGGGAAGACGCTCCGGGCACCCGCGATGGACTTCCCGGCCTCGCGCTCCGACGCCCCGCGAGATCATCGTCCCCGCGACGATGATCGGGGATGTGATCGTCGAACGCCCCGATAGACGCGCCGCTGTCGATCCCGAGAGATCTATTGGGCGCGATCGACCCGATCCCGCGTCTGGTCTTCGCGCGGAACGCCGGCTACAGGGGCAGAACCATCTGGAGGATCCCCAGCGCCCATGAGAGCGACGAGCCTGAGAACGACGACTTGGTTGATGCTGACGGCGCTGCTCGCCGCCGCCCCGGCCCGTGCGCAGGCCCCCGCGCAGGCCCCTGCCCCGGCACCGGCGGGGCCGGCGACCAAGCCCGAGAGCGATCCGGCTCAGGAGACGATCCGCAAGCTCAACGCCTATGTCGGGCTCCTCAACCGGACCCTGCGGGCGCAGGAATCGCTCGGCCGCTATCAGAGCTGGGTCAACATGAAGACCGGTCCGACCGGCCGCGAGCGGATCATCTACGGCCTCTACGGGCTCTACGACGTGCGCGGCGAGATCGCGAAGGCGGAGGCCGCGACGGCGCAGCCGCCCGCGATGCCGGACCTCGACGGCGCCGTGAAGACCTACATCGCCGCCTATCAGGCGCTCGCCCCGACGGTCACCGAGGCGGAGGGCTACTACGAGCGGCAGGATTACCGCGCGGACAAGATGGAGCAGGGCAAGGCGCTCCACGCCAAGCTCGCCGTCGCGGGGCCGGCCTTCCTGGCGGCGCGCGCCAAGGTCGACGCCGCGCTGCGGGTCGAGAAGGAGAAGAGCGACGCGCTGGAACTCGCCGCCATCGAGGCGCGGGAGGGCCGCAAGGCGCGCTGGCACGTCGCGAACGTGATGACCGCCTGCCGCAAGGTCATGGACCTGCTGCCCACCGACGCCAAGCCGGTCGTCGACATGGCGGCCTTCGACGCCGCGCTCGGGCGCTACGCCGTCGCCGTGAAGGACATGGACGGGTACAGCGCCGCCAACCCGAACTCCTTCCACGTGTTCGAGAGCCGGCCCCGCGCGCTCCTGGGCAAGCTGCGCGAGTTCGACGACAAGCTCGCCAAGGCCAGGGGCGACGCCCGGCGCGGCGCCGGGCGCGACGTGACCTGGATCGTGAACGACTACAACATGATGGTGTCGACCGCGCAGACGGCCACGACCTTCTCGCGCTGACCGGGGGTGTCCTGGGGTGTCCGGGCCCCCGTCAGCGGGCGCTCCGGCCCGGTTCCGTCAGCCGCAGCGAGGTCGCGGCCGCGGTGACGGCCGCCTGCCAGCGCGCCTGCTCGGCCGCGGGGTAGCGGACGCGCAGGGTGACGAAGGCGCCGCCGCGGCCGCCCGCCAGCAGGGTCTTCCGATACAGGATCCCGGCCGCCGTCGTGCAGGAGAGCACGATCCAGCCGGGCTTGCGCGCCGCGTATTCCGGCGGCTGCCGCAGGCAGGTCTTCCGGTCCGCGGCCACGACGGCGTCGAGATCCTGGTCGAGCACGTCGTTCAGGCCCGACACCGTCAGGTGCAGGTGGCCGTCGGCCGAGCGGAAGGCCTGCCCGTCGCCGTTGTCCGGCGGCGGCTCCGCGACGAGGTCGGCGGGCACGTCGACGGAGAAGCCGAAACGGGCGTTGACCACGTGGCGCAGCGTCGGCGTGTCCGGCAGCGCCCGGCCCCAGTCGCGCCGGACCTGCGCGATCCGCGCGGTGTAGGCCCGCGTCAGGCAGGCCGTGTCCGGGCAGGCATCGCGGACCCGCGCGCGCCAGCGCGCGTGGTCCTCGCCGAAGGTGTCGATCGCCTGGCCGGTCTCGCCGTCGACCCCGCGCGTCTCGCCCACGATCCGGTCGAACAGGCGCCTGAGTTCCTCGTCCAGCCGCGTCAGGGCGGGGTCGGCACAGATCAGCGTCTCGACCCTGTCCCGGATCCCGGCGCAATCCGGCGCCGCCCGGGCGCCGACGGTGCCGAGCGCACAGACTGCGCCGACGAGGCCTGTTCGGAGGATCGATCGGGGGAACGATCGCGGGCTCAGGCGCGCCGGACGGGCTTGGCTACGCACGGATATCCTCCTGTGGCGGTCTGGACGCGATCGGGCGTGCGGTCCCGGCCGGTCCGGGCCGTCGGGCCCTCCGGATCCGGGCAGGATGGCGCGCCGCCGCTCATCGGCCCGTCGTGGTCTTGAGCATCAGGATGTCGATGTCGCGCCGGGGCACGTAATCCGTCACGACGCTCTCGAAGGTCGTCGGGCCGGTCTTGCGGAGTCCGGTGGCGCAGAACGACACGAGCGTCGTCGGATCGCCCTTGTCCACGGTCAGCTTGAACGTGCCGATCGGTCCGGCCCAGTTGCCGCCGGAGGTGATCACGTAGGACAGGTACTGCTCGAAGGCCTGCACCCCCTGCCCGCCCGCCGCCGCGATCCTGCGGGCGAGCCCCTGGGCCGCCTTCAGGAAGGCCGCGTCCGTGCAGTATTTCCGCGCGTACTCGGCCTTCTCGTCGGCGCCCTCGGTCGGGGTCCCGAACGACAGGCTGGAGAGGCCGCCGACGCCCGGGACGTAGCTCTGCCGGACGACGACGTCGCGGCCCGCCGGGAAGACCTGCCGGCGCCAGAACTTCGACCGCAGGGTCCAGACCGGGAACAGGCTCGTCGTGCCCTTGCCCATGTCCTGGGGCTCCAGGAGGCCGTCCGCCACGAGGCCGCGGCGCTGATCGGCGCCCAGGGCGGCCAGCGCGGCCTCGGTCGCCTCGACCGTCGGGACGAGGGGGATGCCGAGGCTCCGCAGCCGCCCGGTCACCTCGACCTCCGGCTTGCCGGCCGGCGTGACGAAGGCGCGTTGCTCGACCTGCGAGTCGACCGGCCGGCCGTCGACCTCGGTGGTGAAGCGGAGGAAGTTGTCGTGCTTCGGGTCGGCGATGCTCAGCATCGCGTCGGGACCCCCGGAGATGTCGGGCATCGGGAACGCGATCGTCGTCTCGACGTCCCGGTCGGTCAGGTTGCGGAAGCGGTAGACGATCCGCACCGCCTTCTCGGACAGGAAGAGGTCCTCGGAGACGAGGGCGATCCGGTCCGTCTTCTCCAGGACGAGACCGCCGGTCGCGAGGGTCGCGACGCTGTCGTCGGCCCTGGCCGGACGCGGCAGGGCCGACGACAGAGCCGTCGACAGGGCCGCCGACAGGATCACCGGCAGGAGCAGGGTCAGGCGCGGGATGCGGGTCGTGGATGGGATTCGCACGGCTGTCGGGCTCGCGGGTTGGATCCGTCGGTGCGGGGCGGGGTGAGAACCGGCGCGTCGCCGGTCAGCGATCGGCGGGCGGGTTTCGGACGATCCGGTCACGCCTCCGGCTCAGTCGCGGAGCGGGCTCGGCAACCGTCGGTCCCGGTGGGAGACGGGCCTCGATCCGCCGCCCCAGGGCGGTGAGCGCTTCGGCGAAGGCGTCATCGGTCGCGGCACACCATCCTCCCCGCGGCGCGCCCGCACGCGCACCACCGAATCTCGGACGGACCGAATGGAAGCTTTCGGGCAGAGTTGAGGCCGACCGAGAGGGCCATGTCAGGTCGAGGCGCCAGGTCGAGGCGTCAGGTCGAGGCTGTGAGAAGACACCGCCGTCGGCGGCCGCGCGCGATTGCGCCGCCGCGACCGTTCGGTCTATCGGCTGCCCGGGATGGCCGGCGGCCCCGGGCGCCGGCTCGATCCGCGACGATCTGCGAGGAGCGCCCCGTGCCAGCCGAAGACGCCCCGATCGGCCGCTTCCCGATCCCCCGCCTGGAGACGCTGCCGGACGACATCCGCGCGCGGATCGAGGCGGTGCAGGAGAAGTCCGGCTTCATCCCGAACGTGTTCCTGGTGCTCGCCCACCGTCCGGACGAGTTCCGGGCGTTCTTCGCCTACCACGACGCGCTCATGGACAGGCCGGGCAACCTGACCAAGGCCGAGCGCGAGATGATCGTGGTGGCGACCTCGGCCATCAACCAGTGCCAGTACTGCGTGATCGCCCACGGGGCGATCCTCCGGATCCGCGCCAAGGATCCGCTGATCGCCGACCAGGTGGCGATCAACTACCGCAAGGCCGACATCACCGACCGGCAGAAGGCGATGCTCGACTTCGCCATGCTGGTCAGCCAGTCCGCCCACCAGGTCGGGGAGCCCGCGTTCGCGGCGCTCAGGGCCCACGGTTTCGACGACGCGGATGCCTGGGACATCGCCGCCATCGCGGCCTTCTTCGGCCTGTCGAACCGGCTGGCCAACGTCAGCAACATGCGGCCCAACCCGGAATTCTACGCGCTGGGGCGCGGCTGACGGCCCGGCATCCCTCGCCGCCGGCGAGCGGACCGCCGGGGCGGTTTCCGGGTGTCCACCACCCCTTCAGAGGGCTCGGCGCCCCGCGGGACCGCCGGAGCCCCGCCGTGCGACCTGGCGTCGCGCGCGGGGAGCGGATGAAACGGCTCCGGCCCTCTGAGCCCGGTCGCGACCGCGCGCGGGGACGGGGCGCGGCGTCCTTACCAGTGCTTTAAGCCTATAGGAGCCGCCCGGTCCGGCTGTTAACAGGCGTTAGATTTTTGTGGCCGACCCGGTGAGGGGGCGAATCCCGGCTTGAACCTTCGAAGCGGCGCGGCCCAGCGTCTCGACCTGACCGCGTGCGATCGCGAGCCCATCCACATCGTCGGCAGCGTCCAGCCGCACGGGTTCCTGCTCGGCCTCGAGGCCCGGTCCCTCACCATCGTCCAGGCGAGTGCCAACGCCCCCGCGGCGGCCTCCGTCGGCACCGTCCTCGACGCGGCCCTGCCCGACCTCGCGGCCGTCGTCCGCCACCACCTGGAGGCGGCGGAGCCCCAGGACGGCGCCCTCTATCTCCGGACCGTGACGCTGGAGACCGGCGGCGGGCGCCAGGCCTACGAGGTCGCGGCCCACCGGGTCGACGAACTCGTCGTGCTGGAGCTGGAGGAGATCGACGCGGCCGCGGCCGAGATCGGCGTCGACGTGCTCACCCCGCGCCTGCGGGCCTTCGTCGAGCGCCTGCAGACCGCCCGCACCGTCGAGGACCTCTGCCAGTTCGTCGCCGAGGACATCCGCCAGATCACCGGCCTCGACCGGGCCCTGGTCTACCGGTTCGACCGCGACTGGCACGGCACGGTGCTGGCGGAGGCCGGCAACGGCGTCCTGCCCTCCTACCTCGACCTGCGCTTCCCCGCCTCCGACATCCCCGCCCAGGCGCGCGAGCTCTACCGCCGGAACCGGTTGCGCATCATCCCGGATGCCGGCTACGTCCCCGTGCCGATCCGGCCGGCCACCACGCCCTCCGGCAAGCCGCTGGACCTCAGCCAGTCGGTGCTGCGCTCGGTCTCGCCGGTCCATGTCGAGTACATGCGCAACATGGGCACGATGGCGTCCATGTCGGTGTCGATCCTCGTCGACGGCGCCCTCTGGGGCCTGATCTCCTGCCACAACCGCGCGCCCAGGCGCGTGCCCCTCCAGGCGCGCAATGCCTGCGACGTGCTCACCCAGATCTTCGCCCTGCAGCTCTCGGCCCGCGAGCGCGGCGCCCAGTCCGAGAAGCGGCTGGCGCTGGGCGCCGTGCAGGCGCGCCTCCTCGCGTTCATGGCCGAGGAGGACAGCTTCGTCGACGGCCTGCTCAACCACCCCGACGACGTCCTGGCCCTGGTGGACGCGACCGGCGCCGCGGTGGTCACGGCGGACCGCTGCCGGCTGCTCGGGGCGACGCCGACCGAGCGCGAGGTCCGCGCCCTCTACCGGTGGCTGTCCGAGCGCGAGGATGCCGAGGAGGTCTTCGTCTCCGAGGCCCTGTCGGAGGCGTTCCCGGCCGCCGCCGCCTTCGCCGACCGGGCGAGCGGCCTCCTGGCGATCTCGGTCTCGAAGAAGTACGCGAGCTACATCCTCTGGTTCAGGCCCGAGGTCGTGCGGACGGTGAAGTGGGGCGGCAACCCCGTGAAGGCCGTCCGGCCCGACCCGGAGGGCGGCCCGGACCGGCTGCACCCGCGCAAGTCGTTCGAGATCTGGAAGGAGACCGTGCAGGGCCGCTCCCTGCCCTGGTCCGACCCGGAGGTGGAGGCCGCCAAGGACCTGCGCGCCTCGGTGCTCGGCATCGTGCTCCGCCGGGCCGAGGAGCTCGCCGCCATGAGCGAGGAGCTGCAGCGCTCCAATAAGGAGCTGGAGGCGTTCTCGTACTCGGTCAGCCACGACCTGCGCGCGCCGTTCCGCCACATCGTCGGTTACGCGAACCTGCTCAAGACCCGCGAGGGCGCCCAGCTCTCCGACAAGGGCCGGCACTACGTGGAGACGATCATCGAGGCGGCCTTCTCGGCCGGCACCCTGGTCGACAGCCTGCTGAGCTTCTCGCAGATGGGCCGGCACGCCCTCAACAAGGTCTGGGGCGACATGAACGCCCTGGTCGAGGAGGTCCGCCGGAAGGTCCTGCGCGACGTCACCCCCGACCGGACAATCCGCTGGGAGATCGCGCCCCTGGGCCGCGCCTACGCCGACCCGGTGATGCTGCGGCTCGTCATCGAGAACCTGCTGTCGAACGCCGTGAAGTACACCCGCGGCACCCCGGAGGCGGTGATCGCGATGGGCAGCCTCCCGCCCCGGGAGGGCGAGGCGGTCTACTACGTGCGCGACAACGGCGCCGGCTTCGACATGGCCTACGTCGACAAGCTGTTCGGCGTGTTCCAGCGGCTGCACCGGGTCGAGGAGTTCGAGGGCACGGGGATCGGCCTCGCCAATGTCCGGCGCATCGTCGAGCGCCACGGCGGCCGGACCTGGGCCGAGGGCAAGCTCGGCGCGGGCGCCACCTTCTACTTCACCCTGCCCATCCGGGAGGAGGCCCACTGATGGCGGGACTGAAGCCCATCCTCCTGGTCGAGGACAACCCGAACGACATCGAGCTGACGCTGGCGGCGCTCGAATCGAGCCAGCTCGCCAACGAGATCGTCATCTGCCGCGACGGCGCCGAGGCCCTCGACTTCATCTACCGGCGGGGCGCGCACGAGAAGCGGCAGGCCCAGGACCCCGCGGTGGTCCTGCTCGACCTGAAGCTGCCGAAGGTCGACGGCCTGGAGGTGCTCGCCAAGATCAAGGGCGACCCGGTCACCCGCCAGGTGCCGGTGGTGATGCTGACCTCGTCCCGCGAGGAGACCGACCTCGTGCGCTCCTACGATCTCGGGGTGAACGCCTTCGTGGTGAAGCCGGTCGCCTTCGAGGAGTTCTTCGCGGCGATCAAGGAGATCGGCGTGTTCTGGGCCCTCCTCAACGAGCCGCCGCCGTACCGGGGAGGCTGGCCATCGAACGCGTGATCGGACCTTCCGCGGGGCCGCTGCGCATCCTCCACCTGGAGGACAGCGACCTCGACGCCGAGCTGATCGAGGCCGAGCTGGAGACCCTCGGGCACCCGGTCGCGATCGAGCGGGTGATGACCCGCGACGCCTTCGCCCGCGCGGCGGTCGCCGGCCGGCACGACCTGATCCTGGCGGACTACGTCCTGCCGACCTTCGACGGCGTGAGCGCCCTCGGCATCGCCCGGGCGCAGTGCCCCGACACGCCGTTCATCTTCTGCTCGGGCACGCTCGGCGAGGACGTCGCGGTCGAGGCCCTGAAGAACGGCGCCACCGACTACGTCGTCAAGCAGCGCCTCGACCGCATGCCGCGCACGATCGTCCGGGCGCTCGCCGAGGCGCGGGCCCGCGCCGACAAGCGCGAGGCCGAGGCCGCCCTGCAGGCGCTCAACGAGACGCTGGAGGTGCGCATCGCCGAGCGGACCCGCGAACTCGCCGCGGCGAACGAGGCCCTCCAGGCCCAGATCGTCGAGCGGGAGCGGGCGGAGGACGCCCTGCGGCTCGCCCAGCGCCTGGACGCGGTCGGCCAGCTCACGAGCGGCGTCGCGCACGACTTCAACAACCTGCTGACGGTGATCGCCGGCAACATCGAGTTCCTGGAGAAGGCCGTCTCCGACGCGCGCTCGAAGCGCCGCCTCGCCATGATGCGCGGGGCCGCCGAGCGCGGCGCCCGGCTCACCGCGCAGCTCCTCGCCTTCTCCCGGCGCCAGCGCCTGGAGCCGACGCCGGTCAGCCTCAACCAGACGGTCGCCTCGATGCGCGACTTGCTGCAGAGCTCGATCGGCGGCGCGGTCCGGATCGAGACGACCCTCCAGCCCGACCTGTGGCCCGCCCTGGTCGACGCCACCCAGATCGAGCTGGTGATCCTGAACCTCGCCATCAACGCCCGCGACGCGATGGCGGTGGGCGGCCGGCTCGCCATCGAGACCGCCAATGTCAGCGTCACCGGGGCGCCGACCCGGCCCGAGCAGCCGGCGCCCGGCGCCTACGTCATGGTGGCGGTGAGCGACACCGGCACCGGGATGACGCCGGACGTGCTGGCCCGGGTGTTCGAGCCGTTCTTCACCACCAAGGAAGTCGGCAAGGGGTCGGGTCTCGGGCTCGCCCAGGTCTACGGCTTCGTCAAGCAGTCCGGCGGCGGCATCCGGATCGACACGGTCGCGGGCGAGGGCACCTCGATCAAGGTCTACCTGCCCCGGGCCGCCGAGCCCGAGGGCGCCGTGCCCCGCCTGCCGGTCGCGGCCGAGGCCGCGCGGACGCACCCGCCCGGGAGCGGCCCCCGGCTCCTCGTGGTCGACGACGACGCCGAGGTGCGCGAGGTGACGACGACCCGCCTGATCGAGGCCGGCTACGCGGTGCGCGAGGCGGCCTCGGGCCTCCAGGCCCTGGCCGCCCTGGAGGCGGATCCGGGCGTCGACCTCGTCGTGATGGACTTCGCCATGCCGGGCATGAACGGGGCCGAGACGGCCCTGGAGGTGCGGAAGCGCTGGCCGGCGCTGCCGGTCCTGTTCGTCACCGGCTTCGCCGACACCACCGCCCTGACCGAGGCCGGCGCCGTCGGCGCCGACGCGATCGTGCTGAAGCCGTTCCGCGTCGGGGAACTCGAGGGCAAGGTCGCCGCCGCCCTGGCGGCGCGCCCGCCGGCGCAACTCCGGCTGATCTCGGGCCGCGACAGGAGCGCCTGAGGGACGTCGCGCTGGCGTCCCGCTTGCGTCCCGCTTGCGTCCCGCTTGCGTCTCCTGGGGCTCTCCCGGGCGTTCTCCACACGGCGTGCGGGCCCCGCACGGCGTCCCGGGCGGCGCGTGCGCGCCGACGCGGTTGCGCGAACCCGCCCGCTGGGGCACCGATGGCGCTGTCCTGTCCCGCCGGTTCCTCGCCCCATGTCCGAGTCACGCGCCTGGTCCGATGCCTGAGACCGTCGGGACCGCGCCCCCGGCCTTCCTCGCGGAGGGCGGCGCGATGGGCGCCCGGATCCGCGCCCACGACTGGTCCGGCTCGCCGCTCGGCCCGCCGGACAGCTGGGCGCCCTGCCTGCGGGCGACCCTGAGCCTGATCCTGGGATCGCGGTTCCCGATGTTCGTGGCGTTCGGGCCCGACCTCGTCTTCCTCTACAACGACGCCTACGCGGAGATCCTGGGCGACAGGCATCCCGCGGCGCTCGGCGCGCGCTTCCGCGACGTCTGGAAGGAGATCTGGCCGGAGATCGGCCCCCTGATCGACCGGGCGCTCGCCGGTGCGGCGACGTGGTCCGAGAACATGCCGCTGACCATGAACCGGCACGGCTACGACGAGCCGACCTGGTTCACCGCCTCGTACGCGCCGGTGTGCGACGAGGCGGGCCGGGTCGCCGGCCTGCACTGCGCCTGCACGGAGACGACCGGCCGCGTCCAGGCCGAGGCGCGCCTGCGCGAGGCGGAGGCCCGGATCCGGGCCCTCGCCGACCACCTCCCGGGCGGCTACGTCTACCAGCTCGCCATGGCCCCCGACGGCGCCGACCGGCGCTTCCTCTACGTGTCGCAGGGCTTCGAGCGCATGACCGGCCTGGCGGCCGGGGACGTGCTCGCCGACCCGGCGGTCGCCTACGACCTGATCCTGCCGGAATACCGCGCCGCGGTCGCCGAGGCGGAGGCCGCCGCGATCCGCGACCTCGCGCATTTCGACGTCGCGGCGCCCATGCGCCGGCCGGACGGCACCCACGTCTGGACGCGCATCATCTCGGCCCCCCGCCGCGTCGGCGACACGCTGGTCTGGGACGGGCTGCATCTCGACGACACGGTGCGCCGCCGGACCGAGGAGCAGCTGCGGGAGAGCGAGCGGCGCCTGCGGCTCGCGACCGAGGCGGCCGAGATCGGCCTCTGGGACGTCGACGTCGTTGCCGACACCCTGTTCTGGCCCGCGCGGGTCAAGGCGATGTTCGGCATCTCGGCCGACGTGCCGGTCACGATGGCCGATTACTACGCCGGCCTGCATCCCGACGACCGGGCGGCCACGAGCGCGGCCTACGCCTCCGCCCTCGATCCCGCGCGGCGCGCCGTCTACGACGTGGAGTACCGCACCGTCGGCAAGGAGGACGGCGTCGTGCGCTGGGTCGCCGCCAAGGGGCGCGGGATCTTCGAGGGCGCGCGCTGCGTGCGGGTGATCGGCACGGCGATCGACATCACCGCCCGCAAGCAGGCCGAGGAAGCCCTGCGCGCCAGCGAGGCGCAGTTCCGGGTCCTGTCGCAGGTGCTGCCGAACTTCGTCTGGGCGACCGACGCGGCCGGGGCGGCGAACTGGTTCAACGCGCGCGTCTACGCCTACGCGGGCCGGGAGCCCGGCACCCTCGACGGTGCGGGCTGGCGGGGGATCATCCATCCCGACGATCAGGACCGGGTCGACGAGGAATGGCGGACGGCCGTCCGGTCGCGGGCCGACTACCAGTCCGAGTACCGCCTGCGCCGCGCCGACGGCGCGTATCGCTGGTTCCTGGCCCGGGCGCAGCCGGTCCTGGGCGCCGACGGCGCGGTCACCCGCTGGGTCGGCACCAGCACCGACATCGACGACCAGAAGCGGCTCATGGCCGAGCTCGTGCGCTTCAACCTGACCCTGGAGCAGCGCGTGGCCGAGCGCACGGCCGAGCACGACCGGGTCTGGCGCAACTCGCGCGACCTGCTGGCCGTGGTCGGGGCCGACGGCATCTTCCGCGCGGTCAATCCGGCCTGGCAGACGATCCTGGGGCACGAGCCCGCCGCGGTGGTGGGGCGCAGCTTCCTGGACTTCATCTGGCCCGAGGATGCGGGCGCGACCCAGGAGGCGCTCGAAGCGGCCGCCGCGGCACGCGACCTGACCGATTTCGAGAACCGCTACCGGCACAGGGACGGCACCCTGCGGCTGATCTCGTGGCGCACCTCCGTCGAGGGCGCGCAGGTCTACGCCTACGGCCGCGACGTCACCGCCGAGAAGGCCCAGGCCGAGGCGCTCCGGCACGCCGAGGAGGCGCTGCGGCAGTCGCAGAAGCTGGAGGCGGTGGGCCAGCTCACCGGCGGCGTCGCCCACGACTTCAACAACCTCCTGACGATCATCCGCTCGTCGGTCGACTTCCTCCGCCGGCCGGACCTGGCGGAGGAGCGCCGGTCCCGCTACCTCAACGCCGTCTCGGAGACGGTGGACCGCGCGGCGAAGCTCACCGGCCAGCTCCTCGCCTTCGCGCGGCGACAGGCGCTGAAGCCCGAGATCCTCGACGTCGGCGCGCGGCTGCGCGGCGTGGCCGACCTCCTCGACACGGTCACGGGCGCCCGCATCGCGGTCGTGACCGAGCTGCCGGAGCAGCCCTGCTTCATCCGGGTCGATCTCAGCCAGTTCGAGACCGCGCTGGTCAACATGGCGGTGAACGCCCGGGACGCCATGGACGGCGCCGGCACGCTGACCCTGCGCCTGCGCTGCGGCGCGGCGCTGCCGCCGATCCGCGGCCATGCCGGCGCGCCCGGCCCGTTCGCGGCGATCGACCTCGTCGACACCGGCACCGGCATCGCGCCGGACGTGCTGGCGCGGGTGTTCGAGCCGTTCTTCACCACCAAGGAGGTGGGCAAGGGCACCGGACTCGGCCTGTCCCAGGTCTTCGGCTTCGCCAAGCAGTCCGGCGGCGACGTCGCGGTCGAGAGCGCGCCCGGCCGCGGCGCCACCTTCACGCTCTACCTGCCGCAGGTCGAGCCCGAGGCGTCCTGCGCCGCCGCCGCGGAGGCCGCCGCCCTCGACCCCGGCGGCGCGGGGCAGCGGGTTCTGGTGGTGGAGGACAACATCGAGGTCGGCCGCTTCGCCACGCAGATCCTGGAGGATCTCGGCTACGCGACGACCTGGGCGACCAACGCCGAGGCGGCGCTGGATCAGCTCGGGGCCGACGGCGCGGCCTTCGACGCCGTGTTCTCCGACGTGGTCATGCCCGGCATGGGCGGGATCGCGCTGGCCCGGCTCCTCCGGCAGCGGATGCCGCACCTGCCGGTGGTTCTGGCCTCCGGCTACAGCCACGCCCTCGCCCAGGAGGGGATCCGCGAGTTCGAGCTGCTGCCCAAGCCCTACTCCGCCGACCAGGTCTCGCGCGTGCTGCGCAAGGTCGTCGGCGCGCGGCGGAGGCGGCCGAGGGGCGGGCAGCAGGGCGGGCAGCCCTGACGCGGCGGGGCGCTGCCGGGACCAGCGGAGACCTGACAGAGGCCTGACGCCGCAGCCGGGCGGCGACGGGCGGTCCCGGCGCCATGTTCCCGCGGGAGGTTCCGCGCGGGAGACGCCGCGCCCGCCCCCGGAGGTCCCATGGACAGGGTCATGTACGCGCTCGTCACCCTGGCGGAGGCGGTGCTCGGGATCTTCGGCGTGCGGGCGCTCTACGAGCAGCCCGCCTACGCGGTCGTCGAGCGCCTCGACCGCGGGGTCGAGATCCGGTCCTACGCGCCGCGCCTCGCGGTCGAGACCGACGCGCGCGGCCAGGGCGACGGCGACGCCTTCGGGCGGCTGTTCCGCTACATCACCGGCGCCAACCGGGCCGGGGACCGCATCGCCATGACGGCGCCGGTCGAGAGCGGCGGCCAGCGCATCGCCCAGCACATCGCCATGACCGTCCCGGTGGAGCGGGACGGCACCGGCACGATGCGGTTCTTCCTGCCCCGCGCGGTGGCGGCGGCCGGGGCGCCGGCCCCGACCGAGCCGGGGGTCCGGCTGGTCGAGGTCCCGGCGGAGCGGGTCGCGGCCCTGCGCTTCTCCGGCCGCCTCACCCCGGAGGCGCGGGCCGCGCAGGCGGGCATCCTCGCCGCCGTCCTGGCGGCGGCCGGCCGCGCACCGGCGGGCGCGCCCTTCGTCATGGGCTACGACCCGCCCTTCGCGATCCCGTTCCTGCGCCGGAACGAGGTCGCCGTCCGCCTGCCGCCGCCGTGAGAGCCGGGACCGGTCCTGACGGCCGGGCGCGCGGCCTCGGACGCCGCCCCGGAGGACCGGCCCGATTGCGCAATTATCCCGCGATGTCCTTCATAATAATCCCGAAGACTTGCCGCGATCTTCCTCTTTTGTTGTCTTTGCGCCACAGGGCCGATCATTCGAGCCCGCAAGTCGTCCCCGGCAGGGATTAAACAGAATGTGAATTGAGGTCGCGACCCGACCCGAGATCAGTGAGGCGCACGCAGCCGACGCGAAGCGGCGCGTGCCTTCGAATCCAGGTTGGGGGAAGATATGCGGGCCCTGCGAGGCAGCTTGATCGCGTCCGTGGCTCTGTTGCCGGGTGTCGCGCAGGCTCAACAATCCGTCACCCTCGGCGAGATCAGCGTCATCTCGACGTCGCCGGTGGGTGCGGGCGGCGGCAATTCCAGCGGCGCCCAGAATCTCGATACGCTCGCCCAGGCCGCGCCGACCTTGCCGGCCCCGGCCGGCGGGGTGCGGCTGCGCGGCTCCGAGCAGCCGCTCAACAAGATCCCCAGCACCGTCGAGACCGTCACGGCCCGGCAGATCGAGGTCGATCAGGGCTCCGACAACGTGATCGCCACGCTGGCGCGGCGCACGCCCGGGGTGAACCTCAACGACTCGCAGGGCAATTCGAACCGGGTCGATCTCAGCTACCGCGGCTTCACGGCCTCGTCGGTGCAGGGCGTGCCGCAGGGGCTCGCCGTCTACCAGAACGGCGTGCGGATCAACGAGGCCTTCGGCGACGTCGTCAATTTCGACCTGATCCCGCCGCAGGCGATCCAGCGCATCGACGTGGTCACCGGCAACCCGGTCTTCGGCCTCAACGCCATCGGCGGCGCGGTCAACATCCAGATGAAGAACGGCTTCACTTGGCAGGGCACCGAGATCTCGGCCTGGGGCGGCTCGGACGCGCGCACCGCCGGCTACCTCGAGTACGGCAAGATCTCCGGCCCCTGGAGCTTCTACTTCACCGGCGACGGCCTGAACGACCGCGGCTGGCGCTACCAGAACCCGAGCACGATCGGCCGCCTCTACGCGGATCTCGGCTACCGCTCGCAGGATTCGGAGTTCCACCTGATCGGGCTCGCCGCCCGCAGCTTCTACGGCGCCGCCGCCGCCACGCCGGTGGACTTCACCCATCTCGACCCGCGGGCGATCTTCACCTACCCGCAGACCCAGACGACGCAGGTGGGCACGCTCCAGCTGACCGGCCGGGTCGACCTCTCGCCGACCTGGGACCTCGCCGGCAACGCCTATTACCGGCGCTTCAGCGAGTTCTACGTCGACGGCAACCAGGGCAACTTCGAGAACTGCAGCAGCCGCAGCAGCTTCCGGGGCTCGCTCTGCTACCAGGACGACGCGTTCAACGTGAACGCGCCGCCCACCAGCCAGGTGGCGGCGCGCCGGGCCTACGCCAACCAGTTCGCGATCCTCGGCCTGAACAACCAGACGATCCCGTTCGTCCGGAACATCCCGTACGGCACGATCGACACGACCCGGACGGAGGCCGAATCCTACGGCGGCTCGCTCCAGGCCGCCAACCGCGACCGGATCTTCGGCCTGAACAACGCCTTCGTGGTCGGCGGCAGCGTCGACGCCTCGAATTTCTCGTTCAAGTCGGCGAGCCAGCTGGGCGTGATCAACCCGAACCTGTCGATCACCGTCGATCCGAACAACCCGTATTACGGCACGATCCCGGGCCTCGGCACGCCGGACATCCGCACGCTGGGGGCGATCGGCCTCGCGCCGGGCAACGTCAGCGGCTCGACCCTGTATCTCGGCCTCTACGCCACCGACACGCTGGACGTGACCGACCGGCTGTCGCTGACCGGCGGCTTCCGGCTCAACTACGCCCGCATCCAGACCCGGGACCAGACCGGGTTCTCGCCGGACGTCACCGGCGTGCACGAGTACACCAAGGTCAACCCGCTCGCGGGCCTGACCTACCAGTTCGACCCGGCGCTGAACCTCTACGGCGGCTACTCGGAATCGAACCGCGCCCCGACCCCGCTGGAGCTGTCCTGCTCCAGCCCGACCCAGCCGTGCCTGCTGCCGAACTCGCTCGTGGCCGATCCGCCGCTCAAGCAGGTCACCGGCCGGACCTACGAGGCCGGTTTCCGCGGCGTGATCCCGGCCTTCCTGTCGGGCGGCGCCCTCACCTACAAGGCCGGCGTCTACCGCACCGACCTGAGCAACGACCTCTACCAGGTCGCCGTCGCGGGCAACGCCGCCCGCGCCTACTACATCAACGTCCCGGCGACCCGGCGCCAGGGCATCGAGGTCGGCGCCGAGTACGCGGTCACGCCCGACCTGCTGGTCTACGCGAACTACGCCCTGGTCGACGCGACCTTCCAGTTCAACGCGACCCTCTCGTCGCCCAACAACCCGCTGGCGAGCACCGGCGCGGCCGGCGGCGCCGTGGGCGGCGACGTGATCCCGAACGGCGGCATCCGCGTCCGGCCGGGCGACAAGATCCCGCTGATCCCCGATCACCAGATCAAGGCGGGCTTCGAGTACAGCATCACCCCGAACTGGCGCTTCGGCCTCAACGTCTCGGCGTTCTCGTCGTCCTACTACCGGGGCGACGAATCGAACCTCAACCGCAAGCTGCCGGCCTACTACGTGATGAACCTGACGACGAAGTATCAGGTCAGCAAGAACCTGGAGATCTTCGGGCTGATCACCAACCTGACCAACAACCGCTACGCCACGTTCGGCACCTTCGCGGAGACGGGCGCAGTGGCCGGCAACCTGTCGATCAACGACCCGCGGACCACGACCCTGGCGCAGCCGCTCTCGATCTACGCCGGCCTCACCTACCGGTTCGGGGCGGATCCGGTCCCGATGGCGCCGGAGCCGATCATCCGGAAGTACTGATCCCGTCCACGGGACGATGATGCGAGGGGCCGCGGGATCCGCGGTCCCCGTTCTGTTTCGCGTCATCGGTCCTTGGCGGCCAAGAAATTGGCCCGGTCTTTCAAACCCAGATGAGTGCGGCCGTCGACCCGATCTGTATCCCTGATCGGCCGCCGGCGAGGCTTGCGGGCGCTCCCGTCCCGGTCACCCCGATCCTGGAGACACCCATGCCGCGCTACTTCATCGACACCGCCGACCACGTCGCCGTCCGGGACGACGAGGGCACGGTCCTCCCGGACCGGGCCGCCCTGCGGGACCTGCTGCGCCGGACCCTGACGGCGCTCCTGCACGACGAGGGCGAGGAGACCGGGGTGAACGACTTCGCCGCCAGCGCCTACGACGAGGACGGTCGCCTCGTGATGCGGGCCCGGGCCAGCTTCCACGTCGTGGACCCGTAGGGGACGCCCGGCAGGACGTCCCCGCGCCCCGGTCAGGCCGCGTCCGGCATGCGGTCGAGGAGCTTGTCGAGGGTGATCGGGTAGTCGCGCACGCGGATGCCGGTGGCGTTGTAGATCGCGTTCGCGACCGCGGCGCCGACCCCCGAGATGCCGAGCTCGCCCACGCCCTTGGCCTTCATGGGCGAGGACATCGGGTCGACCTCGTCGAGGAAGATCACCTCTTGGTGCGGGATGTCGGCGTGGACCGGCACCTCGTAGCCGGCGAGGTCGTGGTTGGCGAAGAAGCCGCGCTTGGTGTCGACGGCCAGTTCCTCCATCAGGGCCGCCCCGGTGCCCATGACCATCCCGCCGATCACCTGGCTGCGGGCGGATTTCGGGTTGAGGATGCGGCCCGCCGCGCAGACCGCCAGCATCCGCCGCACCCGGACCTCCGCCGTATAGGCATCCACCGCGACCTCGACGAAGTGGGCGCCGAAGGTCGAGACCTGCTGGGTCTTCGAGAACTCACCGAACTCGATCGCGTCCTCGGCCACGAGCTCGCCGTCGGCGGCGGCCCGGGCGAGCGGGATGGCGCGGTTGCCGGCGCGAACCTCGCCCTCCTCGAACACCGCGTCGGTGGCGTTGAAGCCGAGCTTCTGCGCGACCGCCTCCCGCAGCTTCACGCAGGCCGCGTAGACGCCCGCGGTCGACGAGTTGGCGCCGAACTGGCCGCCCGAACCCGACGAGACCGGGAAGTCCGAATCGCCGAGCCGCGCCACGACCCGGTCGAGGGGCACGCCCATCATCTCGGCGGCGGTCTGCGCGATGATCGTGTAGCTGCCGGTGCCGATATCGGTCATGTCGGTCTCGACCGTGACCGTGCCGTCGGCGGAGAGCCGCACCCGGGCGCCCGACTTCAGCACCATGTTGTCGCGGAACGCCGCCGCCATGCCGTGCCCGACGAGCCACTGCCCCTCCCGGACCTGTCCGGGCTTCGGGTTGCGCCGGGCCCAGCCGAACCGCTCGGCGCCGAGCTTGAGGCAGCCGACGAGGTCGCGGTGGGAGTAGCGCAGGTCCGGCTGGGTCGGGACGACCTGCGTGTCGTTGCGGATGCGGAACTCCACCGGGTCGAGGCCGAGCTTCTCGGCCATCTCGTCCATGGCGACCTCCAGCACCGCGAGGCCCGGGGCCTCGCCGGGGGCGCGCATGGCGTTGCCCTCGGGCAGGTCGAGCCGGGCGAGCTTCATGGCGGTCAGGCGGTTCGCCCCCGCGTACAGGTACTTGGTCTGGTTCACGGCCGTCTCGGGATCGCCCTCCGGCAGGTTGCCCGAGACGCTCTCGTGCGCGATCGCCGTGATGGTGCCGTCCCGCTGGGCGCCGATCCGGACCCGCTGGATCGTGGCCGGGCGGTGCGTGGTGTTGTTGGCGATCAGCGGGCGGGTCAGCGCCACCTTGACCGGCCGCCCGGCGGCCTTCGCGGCGAGCGCCGCCAGCACCGCGTCGGCGCGCACGAACAGCTTGCCGCCGAAGCCGCCGCCAACATAGGGCGCGTCGAGGCGGACCTTGTCCTTCGGCAGGCCGAGCATCTTGGCGAGGCTGCCGTGGCCCCAGCCGATCATCTGGTTGGCGGTCCAGAGCGTGACCCGGTCGCCGTCCCAGGCCGCCGTCGTGGCGTGCGGCTCCATCATGGCGTGGCTCTCGTCGGACGTCGTGTAGGTCGCGTCGAGCGTCACGGGGGCCTGCGCGAAGGCGCCCTCGAAGTCGCCGGTCCGCTCCTCGCCGTTGCCGCCGCTGCCCTCGCCGCTGTCGGCCGGGACCGGCTCGGCGGTCTTCGCCGCGGCGGCGAGGTCGAACGCACCGGCCTCTGGGGCGTAATCGACCGTCACCAGGAAGGCGGCCGCCCGGGCCTGCTCGAAGGTCTCGGCCACCACGACGGCGATCGCCTGATGGTAGTGCTGGATCACGTCGCCGCCGAACAGGTAGGCGACGTTCATCACGCCGCGCTCGATCCGCGGCGTGTCGAGGGTGGTGACGATCCCGATGACGCCGGGCGCCTGCCGGGCCGAGGCCGTGTCGATGCTGCGCACCCGGCCCTTGGCGATGGCGGAGCCCAGCACGTAGCCGTAGGCGGCGTCGGGGGCCGCGTCGTGGCGCTCGTACGCGTAGGGCGCGGTGCCGGTGGTCTTGTACTTGCCGTCGATGCGGTCGGTGGGCAGGCCGACGACCTTGAGGCGGTCGATCGGGTTCGGGCCCGCGGCGGTGTCGAACTTCATGGCTCAGGCCCTCGCTTGGTTGAGCGCGGCGCCGAGGGTCCGCTCGGCGAGCTTCAGCTTGTAGGCGTTCTCGTGGGTGGGCGCGGCGTCGGCGAAGACCCGGTCGGTCACGGCCCGGGCGCCCTTCGGGAGATCGGCCTCGGCCGCCTCGACCCGCCAGGGCTTGTGGGCGACGCCGCCGAAGGCGACGTGGCCGGAGCCGTCCTTGCCCAGGATCGCCGCCACCGAGACCAGCGCGTAGGCGTAGGAGGCGCGGTCGCGGACCTTGCGGTAGATGTGCGTCCCGGGAACGGGCTTCGGCAGCGTCACCGCGGTGATGAGCTCGCCGGGCTCGAGGTTCGTGTCGCGCGACGGGTCGTCGCCCGGCAGGCGGTGGAACTCGGCGATCGGGATCGTCCGCGCGGCGCCCCCGGCGTCGATCGTCTCCACGGTGGCGTCGAGGACGCGCATGGCCACCGCCATGTCGCCCGGATGCGTGGCGATGCAGGCCTCGCTGCCGCCGATCACCGCCAGCTGGCGGCTCACGCCGTCGAGCGCCGAACAGCCGGAGCCCGGCTGGCGCTTATTGCAGGGCTGGGCGGTGTCGTAGAAGTACGGGCAGCGGGTCCGCTGCAGCAGGTTGCCGGCGGTGGTCGCCTTGTTGCGCAGCTGGCCGGAGGCGCCGGCGAGCAGCGCGCGGGCGAGGACCCCGTAATCCGCGCGCACCCGCGGATGGGCCGCGAGATCGGTGTTGCGCACCAGGGCGCCGATGCGCAGGCCGCCCTCCTCGGTCGGCTCGACCGCGTCGAGGCCGAGCCCGTTCACGTCGACGAGGTGGCGCGGGGTCTCGATCTGCAGCTTCATCAGGTCGAGCAGGTTGGTGCCGCCGGCGATGAACTTGGCGTCGGGCGTGGCGGCGACGGCGGCGGCGGCCGCGGCGGGCGTGCCCGGGCGCTCGTACGTGAAGGACTTCATGCGCGGCTCCCGGCGACTTCGGTGATCGCCTCGACGATGTTGGAATAGGCGCCGCAGCGGCAGAGGTTGCCGCTCATCCGCTCGCGGATCTCGGTCTCGGTCACCTGCGGCGCGGCGCCGAGATCGGCCGTGACGTGGCTCGGGATGCCGGCCCTGATCTCCTCCAGGACGGCCACGCCCGAGCAGATCTGGCCCGGCGTGCAGTAGCCGCACTGGTAGCCGTCGTGCTTGACGAAGGCCGCCTGCATCGGGTGCAGGCTGTCGGGCTGCCCCAGGCCCTCGACGGTCACGATCTCGGCGCCCTGGTGCATGATCGCCAGCGTCAGGCAGGCGTTGATGCGCCGCCCGTCGACGATCATCGTGCAGGCGCCGCACTGGCCGTGATCGCAGCCCTTCTTGGACCCGGTGAGGTGCAGGTGCTCGCGCGCGGCGTCGAGCAGGCTGGTGCGGGTGTCGAGTTCGAGCGTGCGCCGCTCGCCGTTCACCGTGAACGTGACGGCGGCGAGGACCGGTGCGTCGGTCCGCGCAGGTCTGGCGCCCGGGTCCTGGGGCACGGTTTCGGCGCTCACCATCAAGTCTCTCTCCGGTTCAGATCACGAAGGCGCGGACGGGATCCCGGTCGCCGGGGCCCGCGGGCGGAACATCCCGGCGGAACATCCCGGCAAGACATCCCGGCAAGACATCCCGCAAAGCGGCGGCACCCTGGATCGGCTCCAAGGTAGAGCCCGCTCCCGCGATGGTCAGGGGGGCGGCGCGGCCGGGAACGCGAAAGTTGCGGCGGGCCGCGCCGGGACCCGTCCAAACGAAAGGGCCGACCCGAAGGCCGGCCCCGATCGTCGCGTGGCGGACGCGCCTACTCGGCCGCGGTCATCTCGGCGGTGTAGTGGCCGCACCAGTCCTGGGCGGCGACCACCGGCCAGAGGCCCTTGGACTCGGGCGCGGGCTGGCTGACCGGCGGGTTGAAGCGGCACAGGCCGGCATCGTTCTGCGCGACGGCGCCGTTGCCCTTGTGCTCGTCGAAGAACCGGCAGGTCTCGCACTTGGCGTTCATGGTCGGGCTCCTGTGAGGCCGGCGGCCCGGGGGCCGTCCCGGCGGGGGACGAGAGCTTGGACCTTAGAAGTGATCCAATCTGCGGGGCCAACGTCGGAGCGATCGGGCGGGTTCCCGGCGGCGGATCGGCGATCCCGCTCAGCCGACCGCGGCGAGGCCCGGCTCGGCCCGGGCGGACTCCTCGGCGGGGCCGGCGGGACCGCCGACCGCGGCGGCGTAGTCGGTGATCGGGCGCGGCCTGCCGAACAGGAAGCCCTGCATCTCGCCGCAGGCCTCCTCGGTCAGGAACTTCATCTGCGCGTGGGTCTCGACGCCCTCCGCGACGACGCCCATGCCGAGGCTGCGGCCGAGGCTGAGCACGGCCCGGACGATCACGGCGGCCTGCGGCCCGGTCCCGAGCTGCGCCACGAAGGAGCGGTCGATCTTCAGCTTGTCGAACGGGAAGGCCTGGAGGGTCGCGAGCGACGCGTAGCCGGTCCCGAAATCGTCCATGCTGATCCGGATGCCGTAGCTCTTCAGGCGGCGGAGGATGCCCACGGCCCGCGCCATGTCGTTGATGATGATGCTCTCGGTGACCTCCAGCTCCAGGCGGTCCGGCGAGAGACCGGTCTCGGCCAGGATCGCCAGGACGGTCTCGGGCAGGCCGGGCTTCTGGAACTGGCGGGGCGAGAGGTTGACGGCGACCTTCAGGGGCTGCGCCCACTGGGCCGCCTCGCGGCAGGCCTCGCGCAGCACCCAGTCGCCGAGCGCCACGATCAGGCCGGTCTCCTCGGCCAGGGGCACGAACACGTTGGGCGACACGCTGCCGCGGACCGGGTGGGTCCAGCGCAGGAGCGCCTCGAACCCGACGAGCGCCCCCGTGTGGCCCTCGACCTGCGGCTGGTAGTGCAGGCTCAGGGTGTTGTCGTCGAGGGCCTGGCGCAGGTCGCGCTCGAGCACCCGCCGCTCCTCGGCCTCCTCGTCCATGGCGGGGGTGAAGATCCGGTACGTGCCGCGGCCCTCGGCCTTGGCCCGGTAGAGGGCGAGGTCGGCGCGGCGGTACAGCGGCTCGGCATCCGTCCCGTGCTCGGGGGCCAGCGCGATGCCGACACTCAGGCCGACGCCGACCCGGTGCCCGCCCACGCTGAACGGGCTGTGGAACAGCGCGATGAGGCGCTCGGCCAGGACCTCGGCCTCGGCCGCGCCGCCGGCCGAGAGCACGGCGAACTCGTCGCCCCCGAGCCGGGCCACCGCCCCGTCCCCCGCGATGCCCCGCAGGCCGGCCGACACGCGCCGGAGGAGCTCGTCCCCGGCCTGGTGGCCGAGGCTGTCGTTCACGCTCTTGAAGCCGTCGAGGTCGAGGTACAGGACCGCGCAGGCGCCGCCGCGCTGGACGATGTCGACGAGGCTGCGCGCGAGGGTCTCGTGGAACAGCGCCCGGTTCGGCAGGCCGGTGAGGACGTCGTGGCGGGCGAGGCGCGCCACCTCGGCCTCCGCGGCCTTCCGCTTGGTGATGTCGGTGAAGGTCCGCACGAAGCCGCCATCTGCCAGGGGCACGGTGCGGATCTCGAGCACGAGGCCGTTGGGCCGCGCCCGCTCGTGAACCTGCGTCTGCCCGGCCTCGCCGCGCTCGATCCAGGTCCGGATCGAGCGGTCCGGGCGCCGGCGCTCGCGGCGGCTCGCCTCGTGGCGCAGCACCGCCCGGTAGCTCGGCCGCGCCTGCATCATCGCCCGGGGCAGGTCGAGGAGCGCCAGAGCCCGCTCGTTGCAGACCCGGACCACGCCGCCGGCGTCGACCATGATGAGGCCCTGGTCCATGCTGTCGAGGGTGGCGTCGAGCAGCAGGGTCTTCTCCCGCAGCATGCGGCCCTGCCGGGCCAGGGCGACGTTGATCCGGCGCAGGTGGTCCAGCATCAGCGTCAGCGCCGCGAAGGCCAGGATCACCGCCATCACGCCGGCGATGCCGCCGGCCAGGACGCCCCGGGCGAGGCCGAGTTGCGGGACCGCCAGGGCCGGGTCCGGCACCACCCGGGCGGCCGCCATGGCGAGGAAGTGCAGGATCGCGATGGCGAGGGTCAGGACGGTCGCGGCCGCGAGCCGGGCCCGCGCGCCCGCGCTGCCGACATGGATGGCCATGCCGGCGGCCGCGAGCCCGCAGCCCGCCGCGATCGCCGTGGCGGCCATGGCGGGGTCCCAGGTGAAGTGTCCCGGCAGCCGCACGCCGGCGATGCCGAGGAAGTGCATGCAGGCGATGCCGATCCCGAGCACGAGGCCCGCCCCCGCCCCGGCCCAGCGCGACGGCGTGGCCCGGGCGAACAGGAAGGCCACGGTGGCGGCCGCGATCGCGACGATCAGCGAGAGCAGGGTCGTGCGCGGCTCGTAGCCCAGCACCACGCCGGGATCGTAGCCCAGCATGCCGATGAAGTGGGTGCTCCAGATCCCGGCCCCGATCGAGAAGCCCGAGGCCAGGAGCCAGACCGGCCCGTGCCCGTCGGCGCGGACCTGGACGCGCTGCTCCAGCTTGAGGGCGACCGCACAGGAGATCCAGCACACGCAGGCGGCCAGGGCGACCACCCAGCCGGTATGTTCCTCGGTCAGGCAAGCGAACGCGCGATACATCGAGGTGCCCCGCCCATCTGCGACGGCGGGAACCTTAACCCGCGGGTACTAATCAGAAGTTGCATTCCGCCCGGACACGGGTCCGATCCGCCATGCGGACGAGACTCTTCCGGGCGCCGCCGCGCGCCGGTCAGGCCGCAGATCAGGAGTTGTATGTTCGGGCGCGGCGGCGGTCCGCCCGCCCGTGCCCGTCGCGGCGCCCGTCAGCCACGCCCGTCAGCCACGCCCGTCGCCGCGGATCTCGATCGGCCGCGCCGCGAAATCCGTCAGGAGTTCCTGGAGCTCGTCCTCGTGGACGAGGCGCGCCGCCTCCTCGGGCGCGAACCATTGCAGGGTGCGCTGGGCCTGTTCCGGCCAGCGCTCGTGCTGGGCCTCGACCCGCAGCGGGTAGACGCGGACCATGCAGGGGAAGGCGCGGCCGTGGTCGAAGCGCTTCTGGTAATGGTACCGTCCGACCGGGTTCGCGGCGATCTGCCCTTCGAGCCCCGCCTCCTCGTAGGCCTCCCGCGCGGCGGCCTGATGGGCCTTGCGGCCGGTCATCGGCCAGCCCTTCGGGATGATCCAGCGCCCGGTATCGCGCGAGGTGATCAGCAGAACCTCGATCCGGCCGTCGGCGCCGACACGGAACGGCAGGGCCGCCACCTGCTTGAGCGGTTTGACCTGCGCCTTGCGGAGCAGCTTCTTCAAGTTCGGCCGCTTGGATGCCGTCTTCAGCGCTGACCTCGCGGACGGAGAAGGGCGGGATTTCTGATGATGCTTCTGCAATCGACGGCCTCCTCACGCTTTTACATAAGTTTAACACGATCCCATTGCAGCCCGCGCGCATTGGCACCGAGCCATGCCTGTAACGCTGTGCTCATCCCCTCCAGGCGGCTTGTCGCGGGCCGGCTTGTCGGCGAAGGCTGACGCGTCAAACGTCCACGAGGCGCGGCATGGCTGTCGAGATCGAGCGCAAGTTCATCGCGAACCCGTCGGTTCTGGCGCTGTGCCGGGCGGGGACGCCCCTGGTTCAGGGATACCTCTTCACCGACGCGGCCAACACGATCCGGATCCGCCGGGCCGGTGAGCGCGCGCTGATCACGTGGAAGAGCCCGCGCCGCGGCGCCAGCCGGGACGAGATCGAGTTCGCCATCGCGCCGGAGGACGGCGCGGCGCTCCTCGCCACCGTGCCGCCCGGCCGGCGGCTCGAGAAGACCCGCTACCGGGTCGCGCATGCCGGGGCGGTCTGGGACGTCGACGTGTTCGGCGGGAACCTCGCGGGCCTGATCCTGGCCGAGATCGAACTGGAGCGCGAGGACCAGCCGGTGGTGCTCCCTCCCTGGGTCGAGCGCGAGGTCACCGACGACGCGCGCTACCGCAACTCGCGGCTGGCCGCGGGACCGGTGCCGGAGCGGTGGGCGGCCTAGGTCCCCGACGCGCCGGGCGGATCCGTCCGGTCGAACATCTCGAACATCCGGGCCCGTGAACATCCCGGGGCGGCCACCGTTCTCACGGCATGCCCCGGACCCTGATCACCTGGACGCAGAACGAGACCGCCGGCGTGCCGCTCCCGCGCTTCGTCGGCCGGGTCGGGACGGTCGTCGTGGGGATCTGTGCCTACGACGGATCGAGCCGGTTCTGGACCTGGTGGAGCCCGCTGGCCGAGGACATCTGGGGGCACGGCCAGGACGCCGAGGGCGCCCGGCAGGGCTGCGAGGCCTGGCTGCGCGGATGGCTCGAGAACTTCAGGCCGTTCTTCACCTGACGCGGCCGGCCGCGAGGGCGCGGCCGGGCCGTCGACGCTGGATCAGCGCATGAAGTGCGGCAGGCGCCGCTTCCAGCGCTCGCCGAGCCGCAGCTCGTTCGTCCGCCGCCCTGCCGTCGACCGGGGCGCCGGGCCCTGACCCGACGTGGGACCCGACGCGGGACCGGACGCGGCCGGCGGCGGGACGCGGGCGGGCGCCGCGTCGACGGGCGGGGCCGGCGGCGGGGCGGTCGGCGCGGCCGGGCGCGGCGGCACCGTCTGCACCTGCGG
>NZ_JBKFAP010000109.1:0-338 GCF_053345715.1 Methylobacterium sp. D48H | reverse complement strand
GAATGTAGCCATTGCCAACATCGAGTATTTACAAATAGCAGTAAGTTAAATTGCCATTGTGATCAATGTACAGCTCAGCGTAAGAAACAAACACAACAAACAAAAATTCAAGAACAGCGTAAATACAAAGTCAAAGACGAAGTCATCTACAGCTTGAATCAGCTCAGCTTTATTCATAAGTTGTTCTTATTAAGTCTACTTGATGGATATGCCCGTGAAGATGTTCAACATGATGAACTCATTCATTGGAAAAACATTAAGTATCATGAGATTACTCCAAACTATTTATTTCAAAATCAAATTGTTAAAGAGCTATTAAATAGTGGAATCTTAAAATC
>NZ_JBKFAP010000108.1:0-339 GCF_053345715.1 Methylobacterium sp. D48H | reverse complement strand
AGACCGAGTTCGCCGTCGTCCGCGCCGGCCTGAACTACAAGTTCGGCTCCTACTGGGATCGGGTCGCGCCGCTCCCGGCCTCCGCGCCGGGGGACGCGGCGGCGGGCGAGGGGATGCTGGTCCGCCTCATCGCCCTCCGGCCGCCGAAGAGCCGCCTTCCGGTTGGCCTTCGCATCCCCAGCCCGATCAAACTGGCCGCGAGGTCGGCAACACCCTGGGAGCGCACGCTCCCAGTGTGTTCCTGCGTGCCGTCACGGTGCGCCACGGCGCTCAGCCGCTCGCCGAGAGTGGCGGGCGCGCCGCTACCAGTAACGGTTCGGCCTGCAGCGCCGCCCGCCG
>NZ_JBKFAP010000107.1:0-341 GCF_053345715.1 Methylobacterium sp. D48H | reverse complement strand
CTACGTGGCGGAGGGCTGGCGGGCGCGGATCGGCCCGCGGCCGGACTTCGACCCGGCCGGCTACGTGCAGGCGCGGGCCGGCAGCCGGGCGGTCGCGGACGACCCGTTCTTCCGCTACGTCGCCGAGGCCCGGCTGACGGGGGCCGAGCCGTTCGCGGAGCCGCACCGGCTGAACCTGCCGGCGGTGGACGCGGATTGGTACCGGGCGACCTACCCGGACGTGGGCGGGCGCGAGCCGTTCCTGCACTTCGCCGAGGCGGGCTGGCGGGAGCTGCGCGATCCCGGCCCGGGGCGCTCGACGCTGGCGGCGCTGCTGCGGGTCTGCGGGCTGCGGCCGGCGC
>NZ_JBKFAP010000106.1:0-343 GCF_053345715.1 Methylobacterium sp. D48H | reverse complement strand
GCCTGACGGGCCGGCTACGGATCCGACTTACGAGACGCGCCGCTCCTTGCGGCGGCACGTCGCCGGCGTTGCCGCCGTGATCGTGGTCGCCACGGGCGCGGGGGCCTGGACGGCGGCGACGGAATTGTCCGGCGCCATCATCGCCACGGGCTCGCTGGTGGTCGAGAGCAACATCAAGAAGGTCCAGCATCCGACCGGCGGCGTCGTCGCCGAACTGCCGGTTCAGGAGGGCGCGCGCGTCCAGGCGGGCGACCTGCTGGCCCGCCTGGACGCGACCACCGCCAAGGCCACCTACGACAGCGTCACCAAGAGCCTGTGGGAGATCGCGGCGCGCAATGCCCGG
>NZ_JBKFAP010000105.1:0-344 GCF_053345715.1 Methylobacterium sp. D48H | reverse complement strand
CCCAAAGGGTCAAGCCGCAGGCAGAGCCTCCCGTCCATGGTGGGCCTGGGACGACTCGAACGTCCGACCTCACCCTTATCAGGGGTGCGCTCTAACCACCTGAGCTACAGGCCCAGTACGATCGAGCTGTCGCGGGACCAGACCGCAGGCAGACCCGCAGTCGGACCGCTCCGGCGATCGCGCTATCTGGTGAGGAAGAGAAACGAGGGCGGCATTCGTCCCGCCAATGGGCTCTGACTGAGCCCTGATATCCTAATGACGCCGTCCGAGGAGCGGACCGGGAACCGGTCATCCTGCTGTCAGCATCCTTAGAAAGGAGGTGATCCAGCCGCAGGTTCCCCTAC
>NZ_JBKFAP010000104.1:0-345 GCF_053345715.1 Methylobacterium sp. D48H | reverse complement strand
CCGCCCTCACGAAGGCGTCCTGGACCGCCCGCGGCAGCGTGTCGTCCATGTGATCGACGAGATTCGCCCAACTCGCCGCGACGCGGCCGCGCTCTTCGGCCTCCGCGCGGCGCTCCTCCTCGGACCAGCCCGTGCCCCGTGTCACGGCCGTCTCGGCCCGCGCCACGTTGCCGCCGATCGCGACCCGCGTGATCCAGGCGGCGCGCTTGATGTCCAGGGCGCGGGCCGGCGCCGCGTCCCGGCGCGGGATCGTGACGTCGACGGCCCCGCTGGTCGCCGTGAGCGCGTCGAGCAGATCCCGGAAGGCGGTCGCGGCGACCTCCTCGGTCGCGGCCTCGCGCTCCG
>NZ_JBKFAP010000103.1:0-357 GCF_053345715.1 Methylobacterium sp. D48H | reverse complement strand
AGGCATCTAAGCGGGAAACCCCCCTTAAAACGAGACCTCCCTTGAGGGCCGTGGAAGACGACCACGTCGATAGGCCGGGGGTGCAAGCGCGGCGACGCGTTGAGCCGACCGGTACTAATCGCCCGATAGGCTTGATCGCTCTCGTGATCCGTGTCCGTGTGTGACCGGCAGCCGCTGCAAAGCGGGTGACGGGCACACAGCCACGGTTATAAGAAGACCCGCAGCGATGACGCTGCCTGCTTGCCGAACGAAACACTCGCCGTCGCAGCACCCTGCGCCGCCGAGTGCCAAAAAAGTTGCGATGCGCCGGTCTGGTGGCCTGAGCGGCGTGCCCAGAACCCGATCCCATCTCGAACT
>NZ_JBKFAP010000102.1:0-359 GCF_053345715.1 Methylobacterium sp. D48H | reverse complement strand
GAGGCGCGGATGCCCACCCTGATGACCCTCGAGCGCAGCTACCGCGCCGACTACGCGGCCGGGCCCGCGCGGGTCCTGCAGGCCGTCATCCCGCCCGGGACGCGCGGCGCGATCGCCACGCCGATCGGGACCGCGGCCCACGCCTGAGCGTCGCCGCGGCGCGAGGGCGCGGGCCGAGCATGGAGGGGCAGGGCTCGGCCCGCCTGTCGTTCGGCTTCTTACCCCCAAAGCCGGGGCGACCCTGTCAGTGACCACGGTCAGGGTTAACGCTTTGTGAAGAGCCCCGCCCGGTCCGGCTGGTCGGCTGCGGCCGGAGGCGCCCGAGGATCCGGCAGTCGGGGTGCCGGCGGGCGAAAGAT
>NZ_JBKFAP010000101.1:0-364 GCF_053345715.1 Methylobacterium sp. D48H | reverse complement strand
CCATCGACGGCCCGGGCCAGTTCACCTCCGACTGGACCGTCAACACCACCTACAACGGACAGGCCTATTACGGCCGCTTCGCCAACGCCATCTCCGGCGTCGGCGGCCTGACCAAGGTCGGGCTCGGCACCCTCGAACTCGCCGGCACCAACACCTATGCCGGACCGACCACCGTCGCCGGCGGCACCCTGTTCCTGTCCGGCAGCGGCAGCCTGACCTCACCGGTCTCCGTCCAGAGTGCGGGCACCTATCTCAATGCCGGCTGGACCCAGAGCAGCGTCAGCAATGCCGGCCTCCTGATCAACACCGGCACCATCTCCGGAGGTGCGACCAATGCCGGCACGGCGCTCAGCAGCGGCGTGAT
>NZ_JBKFAP010000100.1:0-382 GCF_053345715.1 Methylobacterium sp. D48H | reverse complement strand
CCGCGCGGTTTTAATCCCCGCTCACCACGAAAGATTCCGCGCGAGGGTTCATGTCCGATACCGCCGTGATGCCGTCGGGGGCGGTGGGAGACCGGAAGGCGGGCGGGCCGCGCCTCGACCACGGGATGCATCTCGGCGGGGTGGTCGCGTTCCTGCTCGTCCTCGTGGCGGGCCTGGGCTACGCGGTGGTGAGCCTCGTCGCGGACATGAACGCGGTCGGGGAGGCGCCCCTGGCCTACGGCGCCTTCGCGCTGCACGGCCTCGCCCTGCTGATCGCCCTCGCCTTCGAGTTCGTGAACGGCTTCCACGACACGGCCAACGCGGTCGCCACGGTGATCTACACCCACTCGATGCCGCCGCTCGTCGCGGTGATCTGGTCGGG
>NZ_JBKFAP010000010.1:0-190863 GCF_053345715.1 Methylobacterium sp. D48H | reverse complement strand
CTCGCGGATACCATCAGGGCCAGCGGTCAACATGAACGACTGCATCGAAAGGCCGGACACAAGACTGCACCCGACCAACGCGTCAGAAGCTCAATTCGCCACTTGCAATGCGGGAGCCATCCACACAGGACAGGCGGAAGACCATCCCGAACTGCCGTTCCGGGAGCGACCCGAACCGGTCACTCAGGTCACGAGAATGACGGCCGGGACGCGGACGCGCCCGGTTGCTTGTCTCGGCTGTGCGCCTGCCGGTAGTCACGCGGGCTCATGCCGTAGCGATCCTTGAAGCGGCGCGCGAAATGCGCCTGGCTGCTGAAACCGCAGCCGTAAGCCAGCATGCCGATCGACAGGTGGGCGCAGGCCGGATCGCCCAGGCGCTTGGCTGCCGCCTCCAGGCGGCGTCCCCAGATGTAGTCGGAGATGTGCCGGCCGCGCTCGTGGAACAGTTCCTGGAGCCGACGCAGCGACACGCCCATCGCGGCGGCGAGTTGCGGCGGATCCAGGTTCGGGTCGCTCAGGTTCGCCTCGACATAGGCCTTGGCGCGCTGGACCGTGACGTTGCCGTGGACGGAACGGGGTACCTCCTGCGCCATCCGTTCGGCGAGGCTCGCTATGATCAGGTCCGTTCCGATCGCCGCCATGCGCACGGCCGCGTCGGGCGTGAGCTGATCGCCCATGCGCACCAGCTCCTGGAGGAAGGTGTTTGCCAGGGTCGTGGAGGCGAGGTCCGCGCCAACTGTGAGTGCACAGTACAGCCGGGACGGACCCAGCATGGCCTCGAAGCGCTCGCGCGGCAGATCGATGACGAGGGAGATGCCCGTGTCGGCCTCGCAGACGGCCGGGCGTGCGTCGATAACGACGAAGTCGCCCGTCCGGAATACAGCCTCCCGATCGCCTTGCTGGATGGCGTCCTGGCCGGAGAGCTTCAAGGACGCGTAGAGGCGGTCGGGCTGCCCATAGCGCCGAATCGCGTCGGGGGTCGCTTCAGTCCGCATGGCGGTGTGTGCCATCTTGGAGATCGGCACAGGCCCGATGCTGGTGACGTCCAGCCTGCCCTGAAACGGAACCCCGTGAAGGGGTTGCTGGTCGATCGGGATCAATCGCTCGCAGATCGTCTCGCGCCAGCGCCGGAACGCGTCCTTGGGGTGAATTCCCTCTGTCGAGAAGAAGGGTTGCATGCGTAGCCTCGGCACGCAGCGCGCCGTCCCGAAGCGCGACTGCGGATCCGGAGAGTTATTGTATATAATCTATCATCTCAAGGCCGCGGTGCCGGGTGCTTCGCGGCGGTTCTGTCCGCGTCTCAACCAATGCCGTCGGTAAGCGCACCGGCAGGAAACCGCCCCGAGCCGCCACTCCGATCGCGCCCAAGCCTGACACAGGACCACCCCGCGGGGGCCGGTCACCGTCTCGGAATCCCTCCGTCCCCGCCAGCGTTGTTGGAGCCGCCGCAACGGCCGCGCTCTTCCCGACGCCTCGATCGTCCAGACGACACGAGGTCACCGCCGGGCGGCGACGAGGTCCGCGGCGCGCCGCCACCCGAGTGTCCGGCCGATTCGCGCTCGGACCCTGGGTCCGAGCGTGCCGGATCGCGAGCAGCTGGTCGTCGCGCGCCGGCCTACGATCCGCGCAGGTAGCTCAGCGGCCGACCGGTATCCGGATGCGGCATGACGCCCATCGGGATGTCGTACACGGCGCGCAGCGTGTCGGGGTTCATCAGCGTGCCGGGCGGGCCGTCCGCGATGAGGCGTCCCGAGTGCAGCGCCAGGATGCGGTCGCAGACGCGCGCCGCCATGTTCACGTCGTGCAGGACCACCACGACGCCGAGCCCGTCACGATGGGCCAGATCGCGCACGAGGGCGAGGATCTCGACGGCGTGGGCAACGTCGAGGGCCGAGATCGGCTCGTCGAGCAGCAGGCAGGCGGGCTCCTGCGCGATCATCATCGCGAGCCAGACGCGCTGCCGCTCACCGCCCGAGAGCGTGTCGACGAAGCGGTCCGCGAAGGCGGCGACGCCGGTGGCGGCGAGCGCCCGCCGGACCGCCTCACGATCCCGGTCGGCGACGCGGCCGAGGGCGCCGTGCCAGGGATAGCGCCCCAGCGCCACGAGCTCGCGCACGGTCATGCCCGGGACCGGCGGGAGCGCCTGCGGCAGATAGGCGACCTCGCGCGCGAAGGCGCGGTCCTCCCAGGCACTGAGGGCGCGATCCGCGAACGCGATCCGGCCGGCGGTCGGCGCCTGCTGGCGGCCCAGCAGCTTGATCAGGGTCGACTTGCCGGACCCGTTATGGCCGATCAGGCCCACCACCTGCCGCGGCTGGATCACGAGGTCGAGGGGATGCAGCAGGGTGCGTTCGGGGAGACCGAAGCTCGCGCCCTGCAGGGTGAAGAGCGGGGGGGCGCCCGCGGCTTCCGCCGTCGGCGCGCCCCGCGGCCGCGCGACGACCGGCGCATCGGGACCGTTCATGCGGGCCTCCTCGGGCCGTCCGTTCCCGCCGGACCCGCTTCGGGGCGTGCCGGCAGGGGGCAGGCGCCGCAGAGGCTCTGGTCGGGGATGAGGTAGCGCAGGCAGCAGACCTTCCGCACCCGACGCGGCGGCGCGCCCGCCGGCGCGTCCCCCGCCTCCGGGACGTAGCGGATCGGCGCGAACAGCGGGTTGGGCGCGCCGGACCGGCGGCGGCTCGTCAGGACGCTCGCGGCGGCCGCGTGCCCGGTCCGGCCCGCCTGCGGGAGCCCCTCGGTGCGGCGCACCACGAACTCGAAGATGTTGCCGGCATTGCTCCACAGCACGCGCGGCGCCACGCCCGAGACCGCCGCCAGGGCACCGACCAGGGGCGCCAGGTGCGCGTCGATCAGCGCGCCGAAGCGATCCGCCGGCGCCCTCTCCTGGGTCTGCCCGCCGGGCCCGTCGCTCCCCGCGGCGGGGTCGCGCAGCTTGAGCGCCCGCGTCAGCCCGCCGTCGTCCGGGACGATCTCGACGGCGTCGAGGGCCACGGGCAGGACGAGGTCGAGCACGATGTTGGCGGCGAGCGCGGGCACCACCAGCATCGAGAAGTGCTGCTTCGCCCAGATCGACGCGACGGCGCGGGGCTCCGGCGCCGCGAAGGTGCGGGCGAACCGGTCGAGCTGGTCGGTCAGGACGCGCGGATCGAGCAGGTCGGCGCCCCTCACGGAGGGGCGCGGATCCTCCGCGGACACGATCCGATCCCGGTAGCCCTCGAGGGGGCCGACGAACAGGGCGTTCAGCGGGGAGAGAATCATCGGCGCAGCATCAGCCAGACGAAATAGGCGCCCCCGAGAACCGTCGCGACGAGGCCGGCGGGCAACTGCCACGGGAAGGCCGCGACGCGCCCGAGCCAGTCGGCCAGCACCATGATCAGGCCGCCGGCGAGCGTCGCCGCCACCAGCTGCTCGGCGGCCCGGCTGAAGCCCAGGCTGCGGGCGAGGTGCGGCCCCATCAGCCCGACGAAGCTCAGCGGGCCGACGAGCAGGGTCGCGGCGCCGGTCAGGATCGCGGCGACCGACAGGACCGTCAGGCGCGCCCGCGCGACCTGGAGCCCGACGGCCCGGCTCGTCTCCGCCCCGAGCGGCAGGATCGTGAGCCAGCGCGCGAGCAGCGGCGTGCCCGCGAGCACCAGGGCCGCGCCGAGGCAGGCGAGCCCGGCCTCGGTCCCGGTGGCATTGTAGGTCGAGCCCGAGAGCCACGTCAGCAGGGCGGCGGTCCGCGGGTCGGCCGTGGCGAGCAGGAGCGCGATCACCGAGCCGATCAGGCTGGTGAGGGCCGCGCCGACGAGCAGGATCCGCGCGGAGGCGTAGCGCGCCCGGCGGCCCAGGGCCAGGACCGCCAGCAGCGTCGCGAGCGCGCCCGCCGCGGAGGCGGCCAGCATCGCGGCCGGGCCGAGGCCGGGGACGAGGAACAGGACGAGCACCACCACAAGGGCCGCGCCCGCGGAGACGCCGAACAGCTCGGGGCTCGCGAGGGGGTTCCCGGTCAGCCGCTGCAGCAGCCCGCCCGCGTAGGCGAGCATGGCCCCGGCCCCCAGGGCGGCCAGCGCGCGCGGCGCCCGCCAGGCCAGGAGGGCGCCCGGATCGGGACTCCACAGCCAGCCCTGGGCATCCCGCCCCAGGGTGAGCGACAGGCCGACGGCCGCGAGCGCCAGGATCGCGAGCGCCCCGATGGCGGGCCACGGCCGGGCGAGCCGGACCGGGATAGGCCCCGGCGCCGGCGGCGCCTCGCGCGCCGTGCGCAGGCCCAGGATGAGGCCGACCAGCAGGGGCGCGCCGACGAGGGCGGTGACGGCGCCGGTCGGGACACCGCTGCGGCCGATGAGCCGCTGCACGAGCTGATCGGTCAGGACGAGCAGCACCGCCCCGGCGACCGGCCCCCAGAGCAGGCGGTCGCGGAGCCGGCGGGCGCCGCCGTAGCGGGCGATGGCCGGCCCCGCCAGGCCGACGAAGCCGATCACCCCGAGATACCCGGTCACGCTGGCGCCGACCGCGACGCCGAGGGCGAGGGCGGCGAGCCGCGTGCCGGCGGTGGAGACGCCGAGGCCCCGCGCCCCGGCATCGCCGAGCTCGATCAGGGTCAGCGGGCGCGCCAGCAGGCCGGCCGCGAGGGCCGCGAGGGCGAGGCGCGGGACGAGGCCGCGGACGCCGTCCCAGTTGTTCTGGTTCAGCGCGCCGGCCTGCCACGCGTAGAGGTCGGAGAGCGCGTCGAAATGCGCGAGCACCAGCATCCGGTTGGCGGCCTCGGCGGACAGCCCGACCACCAGTCCGGCGAGGATGACGGTGGACGGCGCGTAGCCGCTGCGCCCGCTCAGCAGCAGCACGAGGCCCGTGCACAGGGCCGCCCCGGCGCCGGCGACGGGCTCGTAGCCGTAGATCAGGAGGGCCGGCCACCACAGGGTCGCGAGGGCCAGGGCGAGCTTCGCGCCCGCGAACACGCCGAGGGTGCCGGGCTCGGCCAGCGGGTTGTCGAGCACCTGCTGGAACAGCACGCCGGCGAGGCCGAGGCCGCCGCCCGCCAGGACCGCCATGGCGAGGCGCGGCAGCAGGCTGTCGCGCAGGACGAGCTGCGGCATGTCGCCGTCGGTCGGGTGGAGCAGGGCGGCCCACCACTGCCCGGGCGGCAGGACGGCCGCCAGGTTGGCGTGCAGCAGCGCGGCGCTCACCGCCAGCGCGAGGGCGAGGAGCCCCGCCCCGCGCCAGAGCGGCGAGGCCCCGGACCCGTCGGCTCGCGCCCGCCGCGCTCCGGCCCCGGCCGCGCTCACGCCGGGGCCTTCCCGAGCGCCGCGGCGACCTGACGGGCGAAGCGCGCGGCCGACGGCAGGCCGCCGTTCGGATGGACCACCGGCATGCGGATCACGCGGCCGGCGCGCACGGCGGGCAGCGCCCGCCAGAGCGGGCTGTCGTCGAGGCGCCCGAGGGCGCGCGCGGTCTCGGCGCCGCGGTCGAAGTGGATCAGCGTCGCGTCGGGCACCTCCGCGAGGTCCTCGACCGCGGCGAGCACCGTGCCCGCGCCGCTCTGCCGGCCGGTCCAGGCATTGGTCAGGCCGAGGCGCTGGGCGACCGCGCCGACGGTGCTGCGCGTGCCGAAGACGGCCAGCTGCCGCCCGTCGTCGCGGAAGCGGCAGATGTAGACCGGGCGCCCGGTCCGGCCCGCGAGCGCGGCCCGGGCCTCGGCGAGCGCCCCGTCGGTCCCGGCGACCAGCGCCCGCGCCGCCGCGGCGCGGTCGACGCGGTCCCCCAGGTCGCGGGTCAGCGCGTCGAGGTGGTCGATCGGCTCCCGCGCGCCCGCGACGATGGGCAGCGCCACGACCGGGGCGATCCGGGTCAGCGCGACCTGGATCTGCGCCTGCCACGGCGCGGCGAGGATGAGATCGGGGGCGATCAGGCTGAGGAACTCGAGGTTCGGCTCCTGCAGCGGGCCGAGGTCGAGGACCGAGTCCGGCAGGGGCGGCTGCGCGATGAGCTTCTCGTAGAGCGGCCGGTTGGCGATCGCCACCGGCACGAGGCCGATGGCGAGGAGCGTCTCGGCGAACAACCCGTCGAGGGCGACCACGCGGGCGGCGGGCGAGCCGCCCGTCTCCGCCCGCCGCGGGTCGTCGGACGCGCCCGCGGGAGACGCGGCGAAGCCGCCCGGGACGAGACCGAGGGCGCCCGCGGCGAGGCCGGCGAGGAGGGCGCGACGATCGCCGCGCGGGCGGCTCATCCCCATGCGCCGACCCGTGCGCCGACTCGGGCGAGCGGGCGGCGGATCCGCCCGCGGCACGCCTCCGCGCGCCGCGCCCGGCCGGTCCGCGGGACGGCGAGCCTCATGGATGCGCTCCCTGCCGCTCCCAGGCGCGGATCCCGCCGGCGGCGGGCGCGCGCGCCGGGGCGACCGCGCCCCCGTGTCCGTCCTGATCGAGCAGGCTGTCGACGATCTCCTGCGCGCGGACCGGCAGGACCGAGAGCAGGGTGTCGCTCAGACCGTGCGAGGTCTCCGAGTAGCCCTGGACGTAGATGCGCGGGACGAAGCCGGGGCGGGTCGGGACGCGGTAGTCGCGCGCCAGGTCCGGCCCGTCGCGGTAGGGCGCGAGCGGTTCGAGGATCGCCGGGTTCGGGTCGCGCGCGTACCCGGTCGCCAGGACGATGCCGTCGTAGCTGCGCTCCGCCTCGACCTCGGCGTAGCGGTCGACGGTCCGCAGCCTGATCCCGCCCGCGTCGCCGACGGCCGAGAGGATCTCGCTGCGCGGCCGGAGGTGCAGGCGCTGCGGCCCGGAGACCTTCTCCCGGTAGACGATCACGTGGAGCGCCTTGAGCAGGTCGGCGTCGATCACCGCGTAGTTCGTGTTGCGGTAGCTGCGCACGATCGCCGCCCGCCGCTCGCTCGGCTGCGCGTACACGAAGTCGGTGCGGTCGGGGTGGAAGATCTCGTTGACGAACGGCGTCGCGTCCGACGGTCGGAGGGCGTGGCCGCGGAAGACGAGATCGACCTGCAGGTGCGGGAAGCGGGCGTGGAGATCGTGGCCGATCTCGGCGGCGCTCTGACCGCCGCCGATCACCGCCACGCGGGCGCCCGGGCGCGACAGGTCGAGCGGGCTGCCCGGGCCGCGCCGGTCGACATGGTCGAGGTAGCGGCTCGAATGGCAGAGCCGGGGATCGCGCGCCAGGGCGGCGAAGGCGGCGGGCACGTGCGGGGCGCCGCCCACCGCGAGGGCGAGGTCGCGCGTCTGGCGGCGGATCTCGCGGCCCGCGGCGTCGCGGGTGACGACCCACAGGGTCTCGACCGTCCCGTCCGGTCCCGGCCCGGGCTCCACCGCGACCGCGGTCTCGCCGTAGTCGCACCGGTCGGCGAAATGGTCCGCCACCCAGCGGAGATAGTCGTTGAACTCGATCCGGCTGGGATGAAACGTCCCGAGATCGATGAAATCGTGCAGTCGACCCTGGCTGTGCAGGTAGTTCACGAAGGTCAGCGGGCTCGTCGGGTTGCGGAGCGTGACGAGGTCCTTGAGGAACGAGATCTGCATGTCGCTGCCCGGCAGCAGCATGCCGCCGTGCCATCGGAAGTGCGGCTGCCGCTCCAGGAAGCGGTACCGGAGGCCGCGCGCCGCCGGGGTCTCGGCCAGGGCGATCGCCAGGGCGAGGTTCGAGGGCCCGAAGCCGACCCCGATGACGTCGCAGAGCGGTGCGGCGCGAGCGGTCATCCGATCGTCTCCTCGTCCGCACGACGGGGTGCGCGGCGAGGTGCGCGGCGATCCTCGCCGCCGCGGCGCACGGGGGTGGCGCCTCCCTTGGGGGAGCCGCGCGTTTCCCCGGCGGGACCGCTCGCAGGCGACCGGAAGCTGGTTCGCGCACACGCCACTGACCGCGTCCCCCCGCCAAGCCCCGGACCACAGAACACCCGCCGGCCGCACCCGCCGGCCGCACCCGCCGGCCGCACTGCGTAGCGCGAACCGCCACAGTGATTCAAGGTCTCCGGAAAACACTTCGGACGATCGAGCAGTAATGAATTAAATTAGAACATTTCAAATATGTAAAAGGGCCCTTGAGTCCGGCGATCTTTCGGCCATGTTATGCGCCGACAAGCGAAGTTCATTGATTCATTGGCGAGGCTGCTCGCAGCTTTCACCTGAACGGGATGCATCGATGGCGTTCGATCGCGAAGATACGCTGTTCTACGTGGTGGTGAATCACGAGGAGCAATACTCGATCTGGCCGAGCTACCGCGACATCCCTGACGGGTGGCGCGCCGTGGGCGATCCGCGCGCGAAGGCCGATTGCCTGGCCTACATCGACGAGGTCTGGACCGACATGCGGCCCCTGAGCCTGCGCCGACACATGGAGGCGCAGGAGCGGGACGCGGGCGGCGCGCGGGCGTGACCGTGCCGGGACGAGTCCGGCTGTTCTGCCTGCCCTACGCGGGGGCGAGCGCCGCGGTGTTCGCGCAGTGGCGCCGCGGCCTGCCCGACGCGGTCGACGTCAGGCCCGTCGAGCTGCCGGGGCGCGGCTCCCGGATCGGCGAGGCGCCCTGCACCGACCCGCGGGCGCTGACGCGGCGCCTCGCGGACGAGGTCGCCGGTTCCGTCACGGGCTCCTACGCGCTGTTCGGGCACAGCCTGGGCGCGCTGCTCGCCTTCGAGCTGGCGCACGAACTCCGCGACCGCGGGTTCGCGGCGCCGCGCGCGCTGTTCGCCTCCGGATGCGCCGGACCGGCGGTGTGCGACGGGGCGTATTTCCGCCGCCCGCGCAGCGACGCGGACCTGCGCGACGCGCTGTCCGCCTACGGCGCGACGCCGCCGGAGGCGCTGGCCGATCCCGCCCTGATGGCCCTGGTGCTGCCGGTGCTCCGGGCCGATTTCCGGCTGCGCGGCGCCTACACCTACGTGGCGCGCCCGGCGCTGGACTGCCCGATCCAGGCGCTCGGCGGGACGCGGGACGACGTCGCCCGCGCCGACCTCGAGGCCTGGGGCCGCGAGACGCGCGGCCCCTTCGACCTCGCGCTGTTCGAGGGCGACCACTTCTTCATCCACGCGCGGCGGGGCCCGGTGCTCGACCTCGTCGGCCGGCGGATCGGCGCGCGGGCCGAGGCCGCGGCCTGAGGCGGCCGCGCCCGCCCATCGGCGGCGCGCGGGCCGGCGGCGCGAACGAACGGGATGTCACCATGGAGGACGCCGTGATGGAACTCGTGACCAAGCCCCTGCGGGACGAGGGTCCTCTGCCGCTCCTGGTCACGCCGCCGGAGGGCGCCGCGGGCGCGGCGCTCGCGGACGCGCTGCCGGCGATCCGGGCCGCGGCCGAGGCGCACCTCCACGCCGCGGGCGGCCTGCTGCTCCGCGGCTTCAGCCTCGACGGGCCCGACGCGTTCCGCAGCTTCGCGGCGGGCTTCGGCCACGACCTCCTGAGCTACGAGTTCGGCTCGACGCCGCGCAGCCCCGTGACCCAGGGGGTCTACACCTCGACCGAGTACCCGCCCCACCAGCACATCCCGCTGCACAACGAGCAGGCCTACGCCCGCGACTGGCCGATGAAGATCTGGTTCTACTGCCAGCAGGCGGCGCCCGAGGGGGGCGAGACGCCGCTGGCCGACAGCCGCGCCATCTACCGCGCCGTGCCCGAGCCGATCCGCGCGCGCTTCGCCGAGCGGGGCCTGATGTACGTGCGCAACTACGGCAACGGGCTCGACGTGGCCTGGGAGCAGGTGTTCGGCACGCAGGACCGGGGGGCGGTCGAGGCGTACTGCGCCGGCCACGGGATCACCTGCGAGTGGAAGCCGGACGGCGACCTCCGCACCCGGCAGGTCTGCCAGGGCACCGCCCGCCACCCCGAGACCGGCGAGCCGGTGTGGTTCAACCAGGCCCACCTGTTCCACGTCTCGAACCTCGAGCCGGAGGTGCGCGCGACCCTCCTCGACCTCGTCGACGAGCCGGACCTGCCGCGCAACGTCTACTACGGCGACGGCAGCCCGATCCCCGACGCGGATCTCGACGCGATCCGCGCCGTGCTCGCCGCGCACACCGTCGTCTTCCCCTGGCAGTCCGGCGACGTGGTGATGCTGGACAACATGCTGACCGCCCACGCGCGGACACCCTTCAAGGGCCCGCGCAAGGTCGTGGTGGCGATGGCGCAAGCCGGCCGCGCGCAGTGATGGCGGCGGCGTTCGCCTTCGCGGAGCCCGGGTCCGCGCCAGGGACCGCGCTGTGGCGCGCCCTCGCGCGGGGCGCCCGCGCCCGGCTCGTGCTGGCCGGCGCGGCGAGCCTCGTCGGCGGGATCGCCACGACGGGCCTGATCGTGCTCATCAACGGGGCGCTCCACGCGTCCGAGCCCGCCCGGGCCGACCGGATCGCCGCCTTCGCGGCGACCGCCCTCCTCGCCTGCGCGGCGCTCGTCGTCTCGCGCGCGCTCTTCGCCGATCTCGGGCAGCGCGGGCTCGCCGATCTCCGGTCCGCGATCGCCGCCCGCGTCCAGGCCGCCGCGTTCGCGGATCTCGAGGCTGTGGGGAGCGCCCGGGTGCAGGCGCTGGTGACCGAGGACGCCAACCAGGTCGCCAACTTCCTCACGGCGCTGCCCGTGCTCGTCACCAACTGCGCGGTGGTCGCGGCGACCCTCGCCTTTCTCGGCTACCTGTCGTTCCCCCTGTTCCTGGCCTCGGCCCTCACGATCGCCCTGGGGGCCGCGGGCTACTCCGCCTGCTACGGCCGCGTCACGCGGCACCTCGCCCGGGCCGGGGCGGAGCAGGATCGCCTCGTCGGACATTTCCAGGCGCTGCACGGCGGCGCCAAGGAGCTGCGCCTCAACCGGGAGAAGGGGCGCCACTTCCTCGACGCGGTCCTGGCGACCGCGATCGCCCGCGTCGCCGACCACCGCCGGCGCGGCCTCGCCCTCCTCGCGCTGGCGGCGGGCTGGGGCCGCATCCTGTTCCTGGCCCTGATCGGGCTCGCGCTGTTCGTCCCCGGGACCAGCGCGCAGAGCCCGGCGGTGACGACCGGGTACGTCATCGCCCTGCTCTACCTGATGGGGCCGCTCGAGGCGGTGCTGAACACGATGCCGCTCGTCAACCTCGCCCGCGTCGGCGCGCGGCGGATCGAGGCGGCCTTCGCCGAGCTGCCGCCCGAGCCGGTCGGCGATCCGGGGACAGGCCCGGCCGCGCCCCGGCGCGACGCCACCGTGACCCTGCGGGGCGTGACCCATCACCGGGCCGATCCGCAGACCGGCGACCGCTTCGACCTCGGCCCGGTCGACCTGACGCTGCGCCCCGGGGAGATCACCTTCCTGGTCGGCGGCAACGGCTCCGGCAAGACCAGCCTCGCCCGGGTGATCGCCGGCCTGCATCCGCCGACCGGCGGGACGCTGTGCCTGGACGGTCGCCCGGTGGCGGGCGCGGCCCTCGCCGGCTACCGCGCGCACGTCGCGGCCGTCTTCTCCGATTTCCACCTGTTCGAGACGCTGCTCGGCCGGCCGGACGCCGCGCGCGAGGCGCAGGCGCGCGCGTGGCTGACGCGCCTCGGCCTCGACGGCCGCGTCAGCCTCCGGGACGGGGTCTTCTCGACCCGCGATCTCTCGACGGGCCAGCGCAAGCGGCTCGCCCTCCTGGTCGCCTGCCTGGAGGACCGGCCCGTCATGATCTTCGACGAGTGGGCCGCCGACCAGGATCCCGACTCCCGGGCGGCCTTCTACGAGACGCTCCTCCCGGAGCTGGCCGCCGAGGGCCGGACGATCCTCGTCGTCACCCACGACGACCGCTGGTTCGACCGGGCCGACCAGGTCGTGAAGCTCGAGCGCGGCCTCGTGGTGGAGCACCGCGCCGCCCCGCCGCGCGGCCGCCAGGCGGGAGCCGGCGCGTGAGCCTGCACGAGAGCCTGCACGTGAGCCGCGCACACCGCGCGCCGTCGCCGCACCGGCCCGCGCCGGACGACAGCCTCGTGGCGATCCTGCGGGCGCGGGCGGCCGCCACGCCCGACCGGCTGACCCTGCGCTTCCTCACGGACGGGCGCGCGGTCGGGGCGTCCCTCGACTACGCGGAGCTCGACCGGCGGGTCCGCGCCCTCGCGGCGCGCCTCCAGCGCGACGCCGAGCCCGGCGCGCGGGCGCTCATCGCCCTGCCGAGCGGGCCGGACTACGTCGTGGCGTTCTTCGCCTGCCTCTACGCGGGCCTCGTCGCCGTGCCCTCCTTCCCGCCGGAGACGCGGGATCCGCACCACGCGGCCCGCCTCGCCCTGATGATCGCCGACATGGCACCGCGCCACGTCCTGACCGATCGGGCGAACCGCGAGACCGTGGCGGCGACCTGCACGGGCAGCTCCGTAAGCGCGATCGTCTGTGTCGACGCGGTCGGCAGCGCCGGGGCGGAGGCGTGGCGGCCGGTCCCGTGCCCGCCCGACACCCTCGCCTTCCTGCAGTACACCTCGGGCTCGACCGCGAATCCCAAGGGCGTCGAGGTCACGCACGGCAACATCGTCGCCAACGCCCGCTGGCTCGCCGAGGCGATCGCGCCCGGCCCGGACGACGTCTTCGTCTCCTGGCTGCCCCTCTACCACGACATGGGCCTGATCGCGGGGCTGATCGAGCCGATCTTCGCCGGCGCGCCGCTCGTGCTGATGAGCCCGCAGGCCTTCCTCGCCCGGCCCGCCTCGTGGCTCGAGGCGATCGGCGCGCATGGCGGCACGATCAGCGGCGGCCCGGACTTCGCCTACCGGCTGGCCTGCGAGCGCGTCGGCGCCGCCGCGCTGGCGGGGCTCGACCTCGCCGGGTGGCGCGTCGCCTACAGCGGTGCCGAGCCGATCCGGCCCCGGACCCTCACCCGCTTCGCCGAGCGCTTCGCCCCGGCGGGCTTCGCGCCGACGGCGCTCAGCCCCGCCTACGGCCTCGCCGAGGCGACCCTCCTCGTCGCGGCCAAGCCCCGGGGCACGCCGTGGCGCCGGCTGAGCGTCGCGCCGGCGGCGCTGGCGGCCGGCCGCGCCGTCGCGGACGAGGCCGGCACCGCCCTCGCGAGCAGCGGCCGGCCGGTCCGGCCCGAGCACCTGCGGATCGTCGACCCGCGCTCCGGTCTTCCCTGCCCCGACGGCACGGTCGGCGAGATCTGGCTCAGCGGCCCCTGCGTCGCGCGCGGCTACTGGAACAACCCGGAGGCGACCCGCGCGACCTTCGTGCCCCGCGACGGCGCGACCTGGCTGCGGACCGGGGACCTCGGCTTCCTGGACGGCGGCGAGCTCTTCGTCACCGGGCGTGCCAAGGACCTCATCATCCTGCGCGGCCACAACGTCTATCCGCAGGACGTGGAGGCGGCGGTCGAGGCGCGCGTGCCAGCCCTCCGCCCGGGGCGGGTCGCGGCCTTCGCGGTCGAGGGCCCGGCGGGCGAGGCGATCGGGATCGCCGCCGAGATCGGCCGGAGCGCCGCCGCCCGCGCGCCGGAGATCGCCGCCGCGGTCGACGCCGCGCTGGCGGAGGTGCTGGCCGAGCCGGCGGAACTCGTGGCCCTGCTGGCGCCGGGCACCCTGCCCAAGACCACGAGCGGGAAGCTCCGGCGCGGCGCGTGCCGGGACGGCCTCGCGGCCGGCGACCTCACCCCCCTCCACCTCTACCGGCGCCCGCAGGGTGCCCCGTCGCCGGATGAGCCGCCCCGGAGCGCGACGGAGCGCGCCCTCGCGGCGATCTGGTGCGATCTCCTCGGCCTCGACGAGGTCTCGCGCGGGCGCGGCTTCCTGGAACTCGGCGGCCACTCGCTCCTGGCGATGCGCGCCGTCGACCGCGTCCGCGCCGCCTTCGGGGTCGCCCTGCCGCTGCGCGACCTGTTCGCGGCCCCGACCCTCGCTGACCTCGCGGCGCGGATCGACGCGCTGCCCCGCGACGCGGTGCCGGCGCCCGCGCTCCTGCCGCGCGCGGGCCCGCCCCTGCTGTCGCTCGGCCAGCAGCGGCTCTGGCTGGCCGAGCGGCTCGGCGACCCGGCCGGGCGCGGCGCCTACGTCATGGTCGGACATATCCGGTTCGGAGGCCCGCTGGAGCCCGACCGACTCGCCGCGGCCCTGCGCCGGGTCGTCGCCCGGCACGACGTGCTGCGGACCGGCTATCCCACCGGCGAGGACGGCCTTCCGGAGCCCCGGATCGCCGAGGCGGTCGCCCTCGACGTGCCCGTCGACGACCTCACCGGCCTCGATCCGGGCGCCCGCGAGATCCGGGTCGCCGCGTGCGAGGCCGCGGAGGCGGCCGCGCCGTTCGACCTCGCCGTGCCGCCGCTCCTGCGCGCCCGGCTCCTGCGCCTGGCCGCCGACGATCACCGCCTCGTCCTGGCCCTCCACCACCTCGTCGGCGACGGCTGGTCGGTCGGCGTGCTGCTCTCCGAACTCGGGGCCGCCTATCGCGGCGCGGAGGCGCCGCCCCTCCCCGTCCAGTACGCGGATTTCGCGCGCTGGCACCGGGCGGCCGTGGACCGCGCGGCGGCGGCCGAGACCGCGTTCTGGCGCGGGCACCTCGCGGAGGTGCCCGTCCTGCTGCCCCTGCCGACCGACCGGCCGCGGCCGGCGGTCCCGTCGCAGGCCGGCGGCTCCGTCCGCTTCGAACTGCCGGGGCCGCTGGTCGCCCGCCTGGCGGAGCTGGGCCGGGCGCGCGGCGCCTCGCCGTTCGTCGTGCTGCTCGCGGGCTTCCAGGCCCTGCTCCATCGGCTTAGCGGGGCCGAACGCTTCGTGGTCGGCACCGACGTCGCGGGGCGGCCGCACCCCGATCTGGCCGGGCTGATCGGCTTCTTCGTCAACGTGCTGCCGATCCGGGCGCGCCTCGACGGCGCCCCGTCCTTCGCCGCGCTGATCGAGCGCGTCCGCGAGGACGTCCTCGCCGCCTTCGAGCACGCCACCCTGCCCTTCGACCGGATCGTCGACGCCCTCGACATCCCGCGCGCCCGCGCCCGGCCACCCCTCGTCCAGGCCCTGTTCGTGATGCAGAACGCGCCGCCCGGCGATTTCGGTGTCCCGGGGCTCGCGGCCGAGGCCCGGGCGGCCAGCGCGCACGGCTCGAAATTCGAGATGGCGCTCTTCCTCGACCCGCCCGCGCCGGGGGGCGGGATCGCGGCCGAGTGGGTCTTCGCCACGGCCCTGTTCACCCCCGAACGCGTCGCGCGCCTCGCGGAGGCCTACGCGACCCTGCTCGCCGCCGCAGCCGCCGCGCCCGCGGCCCCGCTCCCGACCCTGCTGCCCGGCCTGCCCGACCTTCTGCCCGCGCTCCCGCCCTCACGAGACCCGGAGGACCCCGTCATGTCGAACACCGCCCCGTCGCTCCCGCGCACCGGCCGCCTGGAAGCGAAGCTCGACAAGCTCAAGGGACTGGGCGCCGGCTCGCCCGCCGCCGCGGCGGGCGAGCCGGCCCGCCTCTCGACCCTGGCGCCCGGGCGCGACTTCCCCCTCGTGATCGAGCCGCTGTCGGCCGACGTCGACGCGGTGGCCTGGGCGACCGCCCAGCGCGACTGGGTCGAGGGCAAGCTGCGCCGCCACGCCGGCCTGCTGCTGCGCGGCTTCGGCATCGCGACCCCGCAGGAATTCGAGGCCTTCGCCGAGGCGCTCCAGCCCGGCCTCTACGGCGGCTACGGCGACCTGCCCAAGAACGAGGGCGGGAAGAACACCTACCGCTCGACGCCCTACCCCGAGCGGGAGATGATCCTCTACCACAACGAGAGCAGCCACCTGCATGCCTGGCCGCGCAAGCAGTGGTTCTTCTGCCAGCAGCCGTCGCCGGTGGGCGGCGCGACGCCCATCGTCGACTGCCGCGCGCTGTACCGGCAGCTGCCGCCGGCGCTCGCCGACCGCTTCGAGCGCCTGGGGCTGATCTACGTCCGCACCTTCACGGAGCGCTTCGACGTCGACTGGCGCCGGTTCTTCCACACCGAGGATCGCGCGGCCGTGGAGGCCCGCTGCCGGGCCGAGAGCGTCGACTTCGCCTGGCTCGACGCGGACACGCTCCAGACCCGCACGCGCTGCCCGGCGGTGATCACCCACCCGCTGACCGGCGAGAAGTCGTTCTTCAACCAGGTGCAGCTGCACCACCCGCGCTGCCTCGACCCCGAGGTGCGCGCCGACCTCCTCGGCCTCGTGGGGCCGGAGCGGATGCCGCGCGACGTGCTCTACGGCGACGGCACGCCGATCGAGGACGCGGTGATGGACGAGGTCGGCCGCCTCTACGAGGCGATCGCCGTGCGCTTCGACTGGCGCCCCGGCGACGTCGTGATGCTCGACAACATGCTCGCCGCCCATGCCCGCGACCCCTACGAGGGGCCGCGCCGGATCGTCGTCGCCATGGGCGACATGGTCGAGCGCGGCGCGGTCACGGGAGCGGCGGCATGACCGGCGCGGCGATGACCGGCGCGGCGATGACCGGGGCGGCGATGACCGGGGCGCCGGCCTCCCTCGCGGTGGCGCCGACCCGGGCGCTGACCCCCGAGCAGCGCGCCTACCTCGACGAGACCGGCACCGCGCCGAATCTCGTCGCCGAGATCGACCTGCCCGGGCCGGTCGAGGCGGACCGCCTCCGCCGCGGCCTCGCCGCGGTCGCCGCCCGCCACGACGTCCTGCGCACCGCCTTCGTGCGCGAACCGGGCTTCCGCGGCCTGCGGCAGGCCGAGGCCGGCGCGCCCGCTATCCCGCTCGATACCGGCGCGCCGCAGGGAGACGTCGGGACCGTCGGCCTCGCGCCGGAGCGCGGCCAGACCCTCGCGGCCGTCCTCCTGCCGGGCGCGACGCCGCGGCTGCGCCTCGTCGCCAGCGCCCTCGCGGTCGATGCCGGCAGCCTCGACCGCGTCCTGTCAGAGGTCGCGGCCGCCTGCGCGGACGACGCGGCACCCGGCGCCGATCCCGAGGCCGCGACCTACGCCCAGTACGCGGAGTGGCGCGAGGCGGTCGCCGCCGACGACGCGGACGGCGAGGGCCAAGCCTACTGGCGGGACCAGATCGGCGCGGGCGCGGCGCCCCTCCGGCTGCCCTATCGCCAAGGGTCGGCCGCCGACGCGGTGGAGGAGCCGGCCGCCGCGATCCGGCTGAGTCGGGCCGTCGACGCCGCCGTCACGGACGCCTTCGCGCGGGCGCTGGCCCGGCCGGACCTCGCCGCGGCCGGCGCCGAGGCCGTGCTCCAGGCCGCGTGGTGGCTGCTCGTGGCGCGCCTCGCCGAGCGGACGGAGATCCTCGGCGGCTGGGCGCACGATTGCCGGCGCGACTACGCGGTCTTCGCCGGCACGGTCGGCGTCTTCACCAAGACCCTGCCCCTGCGCCTCGTCCTCCCGCCGGAGACCAGCGTCTCGGAGGCCGCGGCCGGTCTCGCCGCGCGGCTCGACGAGCACCGCGCCTTCCAGGAACTCTGCCCCCTCGACGCGGCCGGCGACGACCGCCGCCCCGCGGTCGGCTTCGCGCTCGCGGCTCAGGGGGCCGCGCAGGACCGGCTCCTGCCCGGACCCGCCGGGTTCGAGCTCTGCCTGGAGCCGGCGCTCGACGCGGAGGGGCGCCTCGCCGCGCTGACCTTGCACGCCGACCCGCGCCGCTACGCGGTGGAGGCCCTGGACCCCCTGCTCGATCAGGTCGAGACGCTGCTCGCCCGCCTGCCCGCGAAGGCCGCGACGCCCTTCGCGACCTATCCGCTCGTCGGCGCGCGCGAGGAGGTGCGCCTGCGCGCCTTCGGCCGCCCGGCCGCCCGCGCCCTGCCGGCGGAGACCCTTCCGGTCCTCGTCGCCCGCCACGCGGCGACGGCGCCGGACGCCCCCGCCCTCGTCGGCGCCGGCCGCACCTTGTCGTACGCCGCGCTGGAGGACCGCGTCGCGCGCCTCGGCGCCTGGTTCGCCGCGCGCGGCGTCGGTCCCGAGCGCGTCGTCGCCCTGGACCTGCCGCGCTCCGTCGACCTCGTGGTGGCGATCCTCGCGGTCTGGCGCGCGGGGGGCGCCTACCTGCCCCTCGACCCGGCCTGGCCGCAGGCCCGCCGCGACCGCCTGATCGCGCTCGCCCGGCCCGCGCTGACCGTGGCGCTCTCGGCCGACCCCGCGGCCGGCCGGCACGCCCTCGGGGCGATCTTCGACGGCCTCGGTGAGGCCCGGCACCCCGCCGAGGCCCGGGACCCCTCCGACATGGCCTGCCTGCTCTTCACCTCCGGCTCGTCCGGGACGCCGAAGGGCGTGGTGATCGAGCACGCCCAGATCCGCGCCTACGCGGAGGCCGTCATCGACGCCCTCGACCTGTCCGGCCACGGGCGCTTCGCGCTGACCTCCACGGTGGCGGCCGACCTCGGCAACACCATGCTGTTCGCGGCGCTGCGCCTCGGCGCCTGCCTCGTGGTCGCCGACGAGGCCGAGATGGCCGACGGCCCGGCCTTCGCGCGCTTCCTGCGCGGCAACGCCGTCGCCTGCGCGAAACTGGTCCCGTCCCACCTCGCCGCCCTCCTCGACGGCGTCGAGGACCCCGCGCTGCCCGCCCTGCTGGTGCTCGGCGGCGAGCCGACGCCGGCCGCCCTGGTCCGGCGGATCCGGGCGGCGGCGCCGACGACGCGGATCGCCAACCATTACGGTCCCACCGAGGCCTGTGTCGGCGTGCTGGTGCATCCGGACGCGGCCACCGCGCCGCCGGACGAGAGCCTGCCGCTGAGCCGCGTGCTCGCCGGCAGCGAGGCCTACATCCTCGACGCGGCGGGCGCGCTCGCGCCGACCGGCGCGGTCGGCGTGCTCCACCTCGGGGGCGCCCAGATCTGCCGCGGCTACCTCCCGGGCACGGAGGCCGGCGGCGCGGGCGCGTTCTCGCCCAACCCGTTCGGAGCGGGGCGGCTCTACCGCACCGGCGACCGGGCCCGCCTGCTGCCCGGCGGCCGCCTCGTGCTCGCCGGGCGGGTCGACGACCAGATCAAGCTGCGCGGCCACCGCGTCGAGCCGGGCGAGGTCGAGGCCGCGCTGGCGGGCCTCGCCGGCGTGAGCCAGGCGGCGGTGCGCCCGTTCACGGGGCCGGACGGCGCGACCGGACTCGCGGCCTACGTGGTCGCCGATCCCGAGCGGACACCCGCCGCGCTCCTCGCGGCGCTGGCCGAAACCCTGCCCGCCGCGTGGCTGCCCGCCCCGATCCTGCGCCTCGACAGCCTGCCGCGACTGGCCAACGGCAAGATCGACCGCGCCGCCTTGCCCACTCCGGACGCCCATCCGGACGGGGGCACGGGCGTCCCGCCGCGCACGGCGCTCGAGACCGTGCTCACCGACGCCATGGCGGAGCTGCTGGGCCTCCCGGCGGAGCGCCTCGGGGCCGCGGGCGACTTCTTCGCGGCCGGCGGCAACTCGCTCCTCGTCATCAAGCTGACGGCGCGCATCCGCAAGCTGCTCAAGGTCGAGATCTCCCCGAGCCTGGTCTTCGACCACAGCACGCCCGCGACCCTCGCGGCGGCGCTCGGCGCCTACGCCCCGCCGGACGCGATCGAGGAGACGGCGAGCCTGCGCCTGGAACTCGCCGGCCTGAGCGAGACCGAGCGCGCCGGCCTCGCCGGGGTGGGCCCGTGACCGGGGTCGCGGCGCGCGACGCGGCGCGGCGCGCGGCCCTCGCCCGCCTGCTCCGGGAGGACGCCGAGGCGGCCGACGGCATCCCGCGGCACGCCGGGGGCCCGGCGCCCCTGTCGTTCCCGCAGGCGCGGCTCTGGTTCCACCAGCGCTACGACCCGGAGAGCCCGGCCTACCACTCGGCCCGGGCCTTCCGGCTCACCGGCCCCCTCGACGTGCCGGCGCTCGAGGGCGCGTTCCGGAGCCTGATCGCCTGTCACGACGTCCTGCGCACGGCGCTGGCGGATACCGCCGACGGCCCGCGCCAGATCCTGCACCCGCACGTGCCGTTCGAACTCGAGCGCGTCCCGGCCCTCGACGGTGACCCGGGCGCGGCGCTGCGCGCCTTGAGCCGCCACCCCTTCGATCTCACCCGCGCGCCGCCGCTGCGCGCGGTCCTGTCGGAGGCGGATCCGGCGGGCGGGCGCGTCCTCCTCGTGGTGATGCACCACATCGCGGTGGACGCGTGGTCGACGGCGCGGCTCTTCCGGGATCTCGCGCAGGCCTACCGCGCGGCCCTCGCCGATCCCGCGCGGATCGGGCAGCCGCTGCCCGCCCCGCGCCTGCGCTTCGTGGATTTCGCCGCGTGGCAGCGCGCCCGGTTCGACGGCGCGGCCGGGTCCGCGGCGATCGCGCGCGGGCGCCGCTACCTCGGCGACGCCGTCCCGGCCCTGGACCTGCCCCTCGACTATCCCCGCCAGCCCCTGGCGAACCGCCCGGGCGGGCGGGTCGACTTCATCCTGCCCGCCGACCTCGCCGGCGCGGTGGCCGCGTTCTGCCAGTCGCAGGCGTGCCCGCCCTTCGTGGCGCTGCTGGCGGCGTGGCAGGTGCTGCTCGCCCGCCTGAGCGGCCAGACGGACTTCGCCGTCGGCGTGCCGAACGCCGCCCGCACCCGCCCCGAGCTGCAGGACCTCGTCGGCTTCCTCGTCAACACGCAGGTCTACCGCGTCCGCCTCGATCCGCGCGGGAGCTTCCGCGATCTCTGCGCGCGGCTGCGCGGCGAGGCGATGGCGTTCCTGGCCGAGGACGACGTCCCCTTCGAGCGCCTCGTGGCGGAGACCGGGATCGCGCGCGACGCCGCGACCACGCCGGTCTTCCAGGCGGCGTTCAACTTCCGCCCCAGCCGGGATGCCGCCCCCCTCGACCTCGCGGGGGTCGCGGCGGCGCGGATCGACGTCGACGTGGCGAGCGCCAAGTTCGACGTCGCCCTCGACGTCGCCGCCGACGGGACCGGCATCGATTGCCAGCTCGAGTACGATGCCGGCCTGATCGCGGACGCCACCGCCCGGCGCTGGCGCGACGGGTTCCTCGCCCTGCTGCGCGCCCTCGTCGCTGCGCCGGACCGGCCCCTCCACGCGGCGAGCGCGCTCACGGCCTCCGACCGGGCGGTGATCGGCTCGGCGAACGCGACCGCCCGGGCCTACCCGGACGGCGCCGGCGACGTCCTCGCCGCCTTCGCAGACCACCGCGCGCACGACCCCGACGCGATCGCGGTGACCGACGCGCGGACCAGCCTGACCCGCGCCGGCCTCGACGCCCGCGCCACCGCCATCGCCCGACGCCTTGCCCGCGCCGGCGCCCGACCCGAGCGCGTCGTCGGCCTCCTCCTCGAGCGCGCCTGCGACCTGCCCGCCGCCTGGCTCGCCGTCCTCAGGACCGGCGCCGCCATCCTCCCCCTCAACCCCGAGCTGCCCCCAGCCCGCCTCGCCGCCCTCGCCGCCGAGGCCGACCTCCTGCTCACCCAGCCCGAACTCGCCGACCAGCACCTCGCGCTCGCCGACGCCGCAGGGCGAGCGCCCCTCGTCCTGGACGCCGATCCGGATGCCGACGCGGGCGCGGACGCGAACCAGAACGAAGACGCCGCCCGGCCCTTCGTACCCTTCTCGCCCCGCGCGCCCCACCCGGACGCGCTCGCCTACGTCCTGCACACCTCCGGCTCGACCGGCACCCCCAAGGCCTGCGCCAACACCCACGCCGCCCTCGCCAACCGCCTCGCCTGGATGGCCGACCACCTGCGCGTCTCCCCCCGCGACACCGTCCTGCACAAGACCCCCGTCTCCTTCGACGTCGCCGTCTGGGAGATCCTCCTGCCCCTCGTCACCGGCGCACGCCTCGTCCTGGCGCCACCCGGTGCCCACCGCGACCCCGACGCCATCGCCCGCCTCATCGGCCGGCACGCCATCACCCTCCTGCACTTCGTGCCCGCCCAGCTCTCGGCCGCCCTCGCCGCCGGCGCCCTCGACGACACCGCCAGCCTCACCCGACTGGTCGCCAGCGGCGAGGCCCTGCCGCCCGACCTCGCCCGCGCCGTCGCCGCCCGCACCGGCGCGCGGGTGCACAACCTCTACGGACCCGCCGAGGCCGCCATCGACGTCACCGCCTGCGATGTCGCAGCCTGGGACAGCGCCTGCGATGGCGCCTGCGACGGCGCAAGCGACAGCGCCTGCGCAGATGGGCCCGCCCCCGGGCCGCGCGTGCCGATCGGCGCGCCCATCGCCAACCTGCGCCTGCACGTCCTCGACGACGCGCTCCACCCGGTGCCGGTCGGCGTCGTCGGCGAGCTCTACATCGGCGGCCTCGGCCTCGCCCGGGGCTACCGCGGCCAGCCCGGCCTGACCGCCGCGCGGTTCGTGCCCGACCCGGAGGCCGGGCGCGGCGGCGCGCCGGCCGGGGCGCGGCTGTACCGCACCGGCGACCGGGCGGCGTGGCGGGCGGACGGGCAGCTCGACTACCGCGGGCGGGCGGACGATCAGGTCAAGATCCGCGGCCAGCGCGTGGAGCCGGGCGAGGCGGCCGCCGCGCTGCGGGCGCTGCCGGGTGTCGCCGAGGCGGCGGTGGTCGCCCGTCCCGGTCCGGACGGGGGGCTGCGGCTGGTGGGCTACGCGGTGCCGGCGGCCGGCGGCGTCCTCGACGAGCCCGCGCTGCAGCGGGCCCTGGCCGACACGCTGCCCGACGCGCTGCGCCCCGCCCGCATCCTCGCCCTGCCCGCCCTGCCGGTCTCCGCCAACGGGAAGCTCGACCCAGGACGGCTCCCCGAACCCGACTGGGCGGGCGCGGGTCGGCGCGGGCCGCGCACCGCGCGCGAGGCGGCCGTGGCGCTGGCCTTCGCGCAGGTGCTCGGCCTCGACGCGGTCGGGGTCGACGACGGCTTCTTCGACCTCGGCGGGCACTCGCTGCTCGCCACGCGCCTCGTCAGCCGGCTGCGCGCGGCGCTCGGCGTCGAGCTGCCGCTGCGCGCCGTGTTCGAGGCCCCGACGGTCGCGGCGCTGAGCGGGTGGATCGCCGCGGGCGGCGACGCGGCCGGTGAGGCGGCCGGACACGTCGGCCCCGCGCGCACGCCCCTCGTCGCGCGCCCGCGGCCGGACGTCGTCCCACTCTCCGCGGCCCAGACCCGGATGTGGCTGCTGTCGCGGATCGACGGCGCGCATCCCTACACCATCCCGATCGCGCTCCGCCTCACGGGTCCGCTCGACGCCGACGCGCTGCGCGCGGCCCTCGCCGACGTGGTGGCGCGCCACGAGAGCCTGCGGACCCGCATCGTCGCGATCGACGGGGCGCCGGCGCAGCAGGTCCTGCCGCCCGACGCGGCGCGGCCCGGCCTCGACCTGCGCGCGGCGGACCCGGAATCGTGGCCGGACGCGCTGTCCGCGGCGGCGCGCGCGCCCTTCGACCTGGCCGTCGACCTGCCGATCCGCGCGCGGCTGTACCGGTTCGGCCCGGACGCGCACGGGCTCCTCCTCCTGATCCACCACGTCGCCGCCGACGGCTGGTCGCTGACTCCGCTGATGCGCGATCTCGCGGCGGCCTACGCGGCGCGGTGCCGCGGCTCGGCGCCGGAGCGCCCGGCCCTGCCGGTGCAGTACGCGGACTACGCGCTCTGGCAGCGCGACCGTCTCGGCGACGAGGCCGACCCGGACAGCCTGATCGCCCGCGAGATCGGCTACTGGCGCCCGCAGCTCGCGGGGCTGCCCGAAGGCCTCGCGCTGCCCACCGACCGGCCGCGCCCGGCGACGGCGAGCCACCGCGGGCGGCGCGTGCCCCTCGCCCTCGGGCCGGATCTCCACCGCGCGCTGGCGGATCTCGCGCGGCGCGAGCGGGCGAGCCTCTTCATGGTGCTCCAGGCCGGCCTGTCGGCGCTCCTGACCCGCCTGGGCGCGGGCGAGGACATCCCGCTCGGGAGCCCGATCGCGGGCCGCACGGACGAGGCCCTCGACGGCCTCGTCGGCTGCTTCGTCAACACGCTCGTGCTGCGGACCGACACGTCCGGCGACCCGAGCGGCCGCGATCTCGTGGGGCGCGCCCGCGCCGTCGCGCTCAAGGCCTACGCGCACCAGGACGTGCCCTTCGAGCGCCTCGTGGAGGTGCTGAACCCGCCGCGCTCGCTCGCGCGCCATCCGCTGTTCCAGGTCATGCTGGCCCTTCAGGACGGCGTGCCGGATTCCTTCGATCTGGCCGGCCTGCGCGCCGTCCCGGATCCGGTCGGCGCCGGGGCCGCGCGGTTCGACCTCGCCTTCGACCTCGTCGAGCGGCGCGGGGCCGACGGGACGGAGGCGGGCGTCGTCGGCCACCTCGAATACGCCACGGACCTCTTCGAAGAAGCCGGCGCGACCCGCCTCGCGGACCGGTTCGCGCGGCTGCTCGCGGCCCTGGCGGCCGCGCCGGACCGGGCAATCGGGGATCTCGACCTGTTCGAGGCCGGCGAGCGGCGACAGGTCGTGACGGACTGGAACGCGACGGCGCGGGCGGTGCCGCCCGAGACCCTGCCGGCCCTCGTCGCCGCGCAGGCGGCCCGCACGCCGGAGGCCGTCGCCCTGGTGGCCGGTTCGGAGGTGATGCGCTACGCGGAGCTCGAGGCCCGCGCCAACCGGATCGCCCACGCGCTCATCGCCCGCGGGATCGGACCGGAGGACATCGTGGCGGTGGCGCTGCCGCGCGGGCCGGACCTCGTCGCGGCACTGCTGGGCGTGCTCAAGGCCGGGGCGGCCTACCTGCCCCTCGACCCGGGCTACCCCGCGGAGCGGCTCGCCCTCATGCTGGCCGATGCCCGGCCCGCCGGCCTCGTGACCGTCGACGCGTGGCCGCGGCCGGACGGCCTGCCCGCCCTGGTGCTCGACGCCCCGGACGGGCGCGCGGCGCTCGCGGCCGCGCCGGCCCGCGCGCCGACCGACCGGGACCGGGCGCGCCCGCTCGTGCCGGCCCATCCCGCCTACGTGATCTACACGTCCGGCTCCACGGGCCGGCCCAAGGGGGTCGTTGTCCCGCATGCCGGCCTGACCAACCTGCTGCACGACCTCGTCGATCGCCTCGGCGTGACGCCGGCGGACCGGCTGCTCGCCGTCACCACGGTCGGCTTCGACATCGCGGGCCTGGAACTGTTCGGGCCGCTGCTCCGCGGCGCGCGCGTGGTGCTCACCGGGCGGGACGACGTGCTCGATCCCGGGCGTCTGGCGCGGCTCGTCCGCGAGGCGGGCATCACGCTGATGCAGGCCACGCCGACCCTGTGGCGCGGTCTCGCGGAGACGGACGCCCTGCGCGGCGTGCGGGTGCTGGTGGGCGGCGAGGCGCTGCCGCCCGACCTCGCGGGCGCCCTGAGCGCGCGGGCGGCGCGGGTGACCAACCTCTACGGCCCGACCGAGACCACGATCTGGTCCACGGCGGCCGAGATCGTGCCCGGCGCGGAGGCCGTCACCGTCGGCGCGCCCCTGTGGAACACGCAGGCCTATATCCTCGACGGCGGCCTGCGGCCGGTCCCGCCGGGCACGGTCGGCGAACTCTACCTCGCGGGCGCCGGGCTCGCCCGCGGGTATCTCGGGCGGCCGGGGCTCACGGCCGAGCGCTTCGTCCCCTGCCCCTTCGGGCCGCCCGGCGCGCGCATGTACCGGACCGGCGACCGCGCGCGCTGGCGCGCGGACGGGGCCCTCGACTACCGCGGCCGCGTCGACCACCAAGTGAAGATCCGCGGCGTGCGCATCGAGCCCGGCGAGGTCGAGGCGGCGCTGATCGCGCAACCCGGCGTCGCGCAGGCCGTCGTGACCGCGCGGCAGGACCGGCCCGGCGACGCGCGGCTGGTGGCCCACGTCGTCCCTGGCCCCGGGGCGGCGCTCGACCCCGCGGAGCTGCGCCGGGCGCTCGCCGCGACGCTGCCGGACGCGATGGTGCCGGCGGCCGTCGTGACGCTCGATGCCCTGCCGCTGACCCCCAACGGCAAGGTCGACCGCGCCGCCCTGCCGGCGCCGGAGCCGGTCGCCGACCCGGCCGCCGACCCGCCGCGGACCGGGACGGAGCGCCGCCTCGCCGCTGTCTGGGCCGAGGTGCTGAACCTCCCCTCGGTCGGGCGCGGCGACAACTTCTTCGCCCTGGGCGGGCACTCGCTCCTCGTCGCCCGGGTCGTCGCGCGCCTGAGCGAGGCGCACGGCATCGCCCTGCCCCTGCGCGCCGTCTTCGAGGCGCGCACCCTGGCGGATCTCGCGGTCGCGATCGACGGCCGGGACGCGGGTGGCGCGGACGCCGACATCGACGCGATGAGCGACCTCCTCGACGCGCTGGAACACGCCGAATGACTGACACCGGCCCCTCGCGGGACGACCAGCTGCGCGCCCTGGCGGCGCGCTTCTCCGCGCTGCCCGACGGCAAGCGCCGCCGGTTCGTGCAGGACCTCGCCGCGCGCGGCCTCGACGCGGACCGCCTGCCGATCCTGCCCGCGGAGGGCGGCGACGCGGGACCGCTCTCCGACGCGCAGCGCCGGTTCTGGCTCCTCTGGCAGCTCGACCCGGAGAGCCCGGCCTATCACATCGTCGGCGCGCTGCGCCTGACCGGTCCGCTCGACCCCGAGGCGCTGGACCGGGCGTTCGCCGGCGCCGTCGCCCGTCACGCGGGCCTGCGCGCGCGCTTCCCCCTGCGCGACGGGGAGCCGGTGCAGCAGGTCGACCCGGCGGGCACGTTCGCGATGGCCCGCCACGACCTGACCGGCTGCGACGCGGCCGAGGCGCGGGCGCGCCGCGCCGCGATCGAGGCGGTAGTCGAGCGGGCGCCCTTCGACCTCGCGCGCGGGCCCCTGCTGCGCGCCGCCCTGGTGCGCGAGGCGCCGGATCGGCACGTCGTCTTCCTGACCCTGCACCACATCGTCGGCGACGCCGTGTCGATGGACCTGCTGATCGACGCGGTCGCCACCGGCTACGGATCCGACGCGCCGGAGAGCGCGGCCCCCGCCATCACCTACGCGGATTACGCCGCCTGGCAGGCGCGGATGCTGGACGCGGGCGCCCAGGCCGCGAGCCTCGAGTTCTGGACGGACCTCCTCGGCACGGAGCACCCCGTCCTCGCCCTGCCCGCCGACCGGCCGCGCCCCGACGTGCCCAGCTTCACCGGGGAGACGCTGACCTTCCCGCTGCCGCCCGCGACCGCGGCGGGCATCCGCGCCCTGGCCCGCCGCCGCGGCGCGACCGCGTTCCACGTCCTCGCCGCCGGCTTCGCGATCCTGCTCCAGCGCCTCGGCGGCGAGCGCGCTCTCCGCCTGGGCGTGCCGGTGGCGAACCGCACCCGGCCCGAGACCGCGGGCGTGATCGGCAGCTTCGCCAACACCCTGGTGCTGCCCTTCGCGTTCGACCCGCTGGACAGCTTCGCCGCGTGCGTGGAGGCGACGCGGGCGCTCCTCGTGGAAGCCCAGGCCCATCAATCCGTGCCGTTCGAGCGGCTCGTGAGCGCCCTGAGCCCCGACCGGCATCCGGGCCGCAATCCCCTGTTCCAGGCGATCGTCCAGCACCTGCAGGAGCGCCCGCTCGCCACGATCCGCGTCGGCGACCTGTCGGTCGAGCGCGTCCCCCGCGCCACCGGCAGCGCCCACGTGGATCTCGGCCTGACCACGCTGGAGGAGGCGCAGGGCGGCTTCACCGCGCACCTCACCTACGCCCGCGACCTGTTCGACGCGGCCACCGTCGCGCGCTGGCGCGACCATTTCCTGACCCTGCTGGGCAGCCTCGTCGCGGCGCCGGACGCGCCGATCCACGGGGCGCCCCTGCTCACACCGGGCGAGATCGCGCGGCTGAACCCGCCCTCCGCGCCGCCCGAGGTCGACGGGCAGCCCGTTCACGTGACCATCGCGGGGTTCGCGCGCACGGACCCCGAACGGACCGCGGTGATCTTCGCCGATCGCGCCACGAGCCGCGGCGCGCTGGACGCCGAGGCGAACCGCCTCGCGCACCGTCTCGCCGAGGCCGGCATCGGCCCGGACACGGTCGTCGCCGTGATGCTGCCCCGCTCGCCCGGCCTGCTCGCCGCCTATCTCGGCGTGCTCAAGGCGGGCGGCGCCTACCTGCCGCTCGGGCTCGACCTGCCGGACGCGCGGATCGCCGCGATGGTCGCCGACAGCGGCGCGCGCGTCCTCGTCACGGATCGCGCCCATGCCGGCCGCGGGCCAGCCGGGGTCCGGCAGATCCTGATCGACGCGGACGCGCCGGACGCGGAAGCGGGGCCTCCACCCCCGGTGGCGCTCCACCCGGAGAACCTCGCCTACCTGATCTACACCTCCGGCTCGACGGGGAAGCCGAAGGCGGTGGCGGTCGCGCACGGCCCCCTCGCGATGCACGTCCGCGCGACCGCGCCGCTCTACGAGATGGACGCGGACTCCCGCGAGTTCCACTTCATCACCTTCAACTTCGACGGCGGGCACGAGCGCTGGCTGACGGCGCTCGCCTGCGGCGCCAGCCTCGTGCTCCGCGACGACGCGCTCTGGTCGCCGGCGGAGGTGTTCGCGGCGTTCCGCCGGCACGGCGTGACCAATGCCGGCTTCCCGCCGAGCTACGTCCGGGAACTGACGCGCTGGGCCGAGCAGGAGGGCGGCGCGCCGACCCTCGACCTGCTCTCCTTCGGCGGCGAGGCGATGCCGCGCGACGAGCTCGCGCGCGTCAACCGCGCCCTCGGGCCGCGCCGCCTCATCAACGGCTACGGGCCGACCGAGACCGTGGTGACGCCGCTCGTCTGGAAGGTCCCCGCCGGCACGACCTGCGACACGCCCTACGCGCCGATCGGCAGCCCGGTGGGCGACCGGACGGCCTGGATCCTCGACGACGCGCTGCACCCGGTGCCGGTTGGGGTGGTGGGCGAGCTCTACATCGGCGGCACCGGCCTCGCCCGCGGCTATCTCGCACGCCCCGGCCTGACCGCCGAGCGCTTCGTGCCCGACCCGTTCGGAAGGCCCGGCGCGCGCCTCTACCGCACCGGAGACCGCGCCGCACGCCGCCCCGACGGCGCCCTCGACTACCGCGGACGCGCCGACGAGCAGGTCAAGATCCGCGGCCAGCGCGTCGAGCCCGGCGAGGTCGCCGCCGCCCTGCGCGCACAACCCGGCATCGCCCAGGCCGCCGTCGTCGCCCGCCGCAGACCCGACGGCCCCGCGCGGCTCGTGGCCTACGCGGTGCCCGCGCCGGGCGCGCACCCCGACCCGCAGGAGCTGCGCCGCGCCCTGGCCCGCGCCCTGCCCGAGGCCCTGGTGCCGGCCGCGATCCTCCTGCTCGACGCCCTGCCGCTCTCGACGAGCGGCAAGCTCGACGCCCGCGCCCTGCCCGAGCCCGACGCGGACGTGCCCGCCCGGGACGCCGACCCGCCGCGCACGGCGACCGAGCGGCGCCTCGCCGATCTCTGGGCCGCGGTGCTCGGCCTGCCCAGGCCCGACACGCTCGCCCGGTCCGACACCTTCTTCGAGCGCGGCGGCGATTCCATCCTCGCCCTCCAGCTCGTCACGCGCGCCCGTCAGGCCGGCCTGACGCTCACCCCCCGCGACGTGTTCACCCACCAGAGCCTCGCCGCCCTCGCCGCGCACGCCGAGCGCCAGGGCGCACGCCCGGCGCTCCCCGCGCGCGACGCGGCGACCGATCCGGGCCTCGAGGCCGGCCCGGTGCCGCTGACCCCGATCCAGAGCTGGTTCCTGGCCGCGCCGATGCCGCGGCGCGCGCACTGGAACATGGCCGTGCTGCTCGTCCCGCGGGCGCGCCTCGCGGCGGACCGCGTCGCGGAGGCGCTCGCCGCGCTGTCCACCGCCCATCCGGCCCTGCGGCTGCGCTTCGCGCAGGCGGCCGACGGCGGCTGGCGGCAGACCTGCACCGCAGCCGACGCCGTCGCGGCCGCCGGGTCGCTGTGGCGCCGCGAGGCCCGGGACGCGGCCGCCCTGGCGGCGCTGGCCGAGGCCGCGCAGACGAGCCTCGACCTCGCCCGCGGGCCGGTGCTGCGCGCCGTCCTGGTCGATCCGGCCCCGGACGGCGGGCAGCGCCTCCTTTTCGTCGCCCACCACCTCGTGGTCGACGCCGTCTCCTGGCGCATCCTGGTGGCGGATCTCGCCCTGGCCCTCGCGGGGCGGACCCTGCCGGCGCCCGCGACCTCCTTCCCCGCCTGGGCCCGGCACCTCGACGCCCTGGCCCGGGATCCGGCCGAGGCCGACCGCCGCCGCGCCTGGGCCGAGGCCTGGGCGGCGCAGCTCGCGCCGCCCGCATGGGGCCTCGAACCTGCCCGGCCCGACGCCCCCAACGTCGAATCCGCCCAGACCGAGATCGCCGACAGCCTCGACGCCGACGCCACCGACGCCTTCCTCCGCCGGGCCGGCCGGCCCTACCGCACGCGCCCCGACGAACTCCTGCTCGCGGCGCTCGCGGTGGCGGTGTCGCGCCGCTGCGGCGGGCGAGCCGTGCGCGTCGTGATCGAGGGCCACGGTCGCGATGCCGACGCCCTGGCGGACAGCTTGGCGGACAGCTTGGCGGACGCGGCCGGCGAGGCGGCGCGCCACGACCTGAGCCGGACGGTGGGCTGGTTCACCACGCTGGTGCCGCTGCGGCTCGACCCCCTCGGCGGCGAGCCGGACCTGCCGCCGGACGACGCCGCCCGCGGCCACGCCCTCGGTCTCCTCCTCGGCCGCGCCCTCTGCCGGGTGAAGGAAGCCCGCCGCGCCCTGCCCCAGCCCGACCTCAGCCACGACCTCCTGCGCCACGGCCCCGTCGCGGACCTGCGCCACCGCATCGCCGCAACCCCCGAGCCCGGCATCCTCCTCAACTACCTCGGCCAGATCGACGCCGACCGCGCCGACCCCGACGCGCCCTTCGCCCTCGCCCCCGAGAGCGCGGGGCCCATGCGCGACCCCCACAGCCCCGCGGGCGCCGAGCTCACCCTCACCGCCCTCGTGCGCGCCGGCCGCCTCCACCTCGCCTGGCGCTTCAGCCCCGACCGCCACGACGCCGCCGCCATCGCCGCCATCGCCCGCGATACCCGGCACACCCTCCAGGCCCTCGTCGCCCACTGCGCCGATCCGCGAACCCCGCGCCGGCCCACCCCCGCCGACCTGCCCCTCGCCCGCCTCGACCAACCCGGCCTCGACGCACTCCTCGCCAACCACGCGCTGGCCCCCGATAGCCTCGCCGACCTCTACCCGCTCACCCCCCTGCAGGAGGGCCTGCTCTTCCACGCCCGCCTCGCCCCCGGGGACGCGGCCTACCGCAACCAGGTCCGCCTCGACCTCGAACCCCTCGATCCCGACCGCTTCGCCCGCGCCGTCCGCGCCACCCTCGAGCGCCACGACGTCCTGCGCACCGCCATCCTCGACCCCGCCGACGGCCCGCCCCTCCAGGCCGTCCTCGACCCCGTGCCCCTGCCCCTCGCACGCCTCGACTGGACCGGGGCGCCGTCGAGCCAGGATGCGCCGCACGAGGACGCCCCGGACGAGGATGCCCGCGCCGACCGCCTCGCCGCGCGCCTCGCCGACCGCCTCGCCGCCCTGGCCGCCGAGGAGCGCGCCCGGCCCTTCGACCTCGCCCGGGCCCCGCTCCTGCGCCTCGTCCTGGTCCGCACCGGACCGGACCGCCACCACCTCGTGCTCACCGTCCACCACCTGATCCTCGACGGATGGAGCACCGCCCGCCTCGTCGCCGAGGTGCTCGCCCGCTACCGCGGAGAGGAACCCGAGCCCGTCACAGGACGCTTCGCCGACTACCTCGCCTGGCTCGCCCGCCAGCCGCGGGCCGCCGCCGAGCGCTTCTGGCAGGACGCCCTCGCCGGCCTCGACGCCCCCACCCGCCTCGCCGACACCTTCGACCCACCCGGCACGCCCGGCGCCCGCGACGGACAGCGCCCGCCCGGCCACGGCGAAGTCCGGCATCACGGCGAGGTCCGGCACCGGGTGCCGCCGGCCGCCGCCGGGCGGCTGCTCGCCCGCGCCCGGGCCGCGCACCTCACCCTCAACACCTGCGTCCAGGCCGCCTGGGCCCGGCTCGTGGCCGCCCGCACCGGGCAGGCGCGGGTCGCCTTCGGCACGACCGTGGCCGGGCGCCCGGCCGACCTGCCCGGGGCCGAGACCGTGCTCGGGCTGTTCATCAACACCCTGCCGGTGGTCGTGGACCTCGACCCGGCCCAGCCCCTCGGCGCGTGGCTGGCGGGCGTGCAGGAGGCCGGTCTCGGCCTGCGCGAGCACGGCCACCTGCCCCTGGCCGCCATCCAGCGCCTCGCCGGCGCCGCGGGCACGGGCATGGGCACAGGGACGGGCACAGGGACGGGCGGCCTGTTCGACAGCCTCGTGGTGTTCGAGAACTACCCCGTCGACCAAGCCCTCGCCGCCGCGCGCCACGGACGGGACGGCGACGGAAACGGAAACGGCGACGCTGCCGACCCGCACGCCTTGCGTCTCGGCCCGGCCATCGTCGCCGAGACCACGCACTACCCCGTCACCCTGGTGGTCCACCCGGAGACCGGCCCCGACGGGACGCGGCTGGCCCTGCGCCTGAGCTACGCCGCCGACCGCCTGGGACACGCGGATGCCGAGGCGCTGCTCGCCGCCTTCGTGGCCCAGCTCGCCGCCCTGGCCGAGGCCGACCCGGCAACCCCGCTCGGGGCGCTGCCGCCGCCGCTGCCCGACAGCGACCGGGCGATGATCGGCTCGGCGAACGCGACCGCGCGGGCCTACCCGGACGGCGCCGGCGACGTCCTCGCCGCCTTCGCAGGCCACTTGGCGCACGACCCGGACGCGATCGCGGTGACCGACGGGCAGGGCGCGCTCACCCGCCGCGCCCTCGACAGCGCGGCCTCCGCGCTGGCCCGCCGCCTCGCCCGCGCCGGGGCCGGTCCCGACACTCTGGTCGGCGTCGGGCTGGAGCGGTCCTGCGCGCTGCTCGTCGCCTGGCTCGCCGTTCTCAAGACGGGGGCCGCGATCCTGCCCCTCAACCCCGAGCTGCCGCGCCCGCGCCTCGTCGCGACCGCCCGCGAGTCGGCCCTGCGCCTCCTCGTCACCGAGTCCGGCCTGGCCGCGCGGATGCCCGGGCCGGCGGAGCTTCCGGACCTGCAGATCCTCACCCCGGATCTGGCAGAGGCGGCGGACGATCCCGCCCTGCCGGCCGCGGCGGCGCACCCGGACGCCCTGGCCTACCTCATCTACACGTCCGGCTCGACCGGCACGCCCAAGGGCTGCGCCAACACCCGCGCCGCCATCGCCAACCGCCTCGCCTGGATGCGGGCCCATTTCGCGGTCGGCCCCGCCGACGTGATCCTGCACAAGACCCCGGTCTCCTTCGACGTCGCCGTCTGGGAGATCCTCCTGCCCCTCGTCAGCGGCGCACGCCTCGTCATGGCGCCGCCGCAGGCCCACCGCGATCCGGACGCGCTGGCCGCCCTGATCCGGCGGGAGGCGGTGACGATCGTGCACTTCGTGCCCGCCCTGCTGGAGGCGTTCCTGGCGTCCGGCCGGCTCGCCGCCTGCCCGAGCCTGTCCCGCATCGTGTGCAGCGGCGAGGCGCTCGCCCCCGACCTCGCGGCCGCCGTCCGCGCCCAGAGCCGGGCCGACCTGGCGAATCTCTACGGGCCGACGGAGGCGGCCATCGACGTCAGCGCCTGGACCTGCGGGCCCGAGCCGGACGCCCCGCGGGTGCCGATCGGGCACCCGATCGCCAACACGCAGCTCCACGTCCTCGACGACGCGCTGCACCCGGTGCCGGTTGGGGTAGTGGGCGAGCTCTACATCGGCGGCACCGGCCTCGCCCGCGGCTACCTCGGACGCCCCGGCCTGACCGCCGAGCGCTTCGTGCCCGACCCGTTCGGAAGGCCCGGCGCGCGCCTCTACCGCACCGGAGACCGCGCCGCACGCCGCCCCGACGGCGCCCTCGACTACCTCGGACGCGCCGACGAGCAGGTCAAGATCCGCGGACAGCGCGTCGAGCCCGGCGAGGTCGCCGCCGCCCTGCGCGCGCAGCCCGGCATCGCCCAGGCCGCCGTCGTCGCCCGCCGCAGACCCGACGGCCCCGCGCGGCTCGTGGCCTACGCGGTGCCCGCGCCGGGCGCGCACCCCGACCCGCAGGAGCTGCGCCGCGCCCTGGCCCGCGACCTGCCCGAGGCCCTGGTGCCGGCCGCGATCGTCCTGCTCGGCGCCCTGCCGCTCTCGACGAGCGGCAAGCTCGACGCCCGCGCCCTGCCCGAGCCCGACGCGGACGCGCCCGCCCGGGACGCCGACCCGCCGCGCACGGCGACCGAGCGGCGCCTCGCCGATCTCTGGGCCGCGGTGCTCGGCCTGCCCGGCCCCGACGCCGTCGCCCGGTCCGACACCTTCTTCGAGCGCGGCGGCGATTCCATCCTCGTCATGAAGCTCGTCGCCGCCGTCCAGGAGAGCCTGGGACCGCGCCTGCCGCTGCGCGCGGTCTTCGATCACCCGACGCTGGCGGATCTGGCCGCCCGGATCGACGCAGACGGCAGCACCGGCGGGGCCGGGGTGGCCGACCTCACCGACATGGAGAGCTGGCTCGACGCGATCGAGACGGCGGCAGGAGCGACGCGGACATGACCCTTCAGGCCACGCAGATCGCGCGACGCTTCGCCCGGCTCGCGCCGGAGCAGCGCCGGGCCTTCCTCGCCAAGCTCGCCGAGAACGGGATCGACTTCGCCACCCTGCCGATCGTCCCGGCGGACGGCGACAGGACGGCGCTGCCGCTCTCGGCGGCGCAGCGCGGCCTGTGGCTGACCTGGCAACGCGAGCCCCTGAGCCCAGCCTACAACCTGACCGGCATCGTCGAGATCGCCGGGACCCTCGATCCGGCGCGGCTCCAGGCCGCCGTCGACGACCTCGTGCGGCGCCACGAGCCGCTGCGCACCACCTTCGGGCTGGATCCGCAGGGCGAGCCGTGCCAGCGCGTCCACCCGGCCGCCCCGGTCCCGATCCGGGTCCGCGAGGGGCTCGGCGCCGCCGGCAGCGACGCCCTCGCGGAGGCCCTGGCCCGCACGCCGTTCGATCTGGAGGCCGGCCCCCTGCTCCGCGTCGAGCTGCACCGCCTCGGGGACGGCACCGACCGGATCCTGCTCGGCCTGCACCACATCGCCGCCGACGGGCAGTCGATCCCCCTGCTGCTGCGCGACCTCGACGCCCTGTACGCGGCCCGGTCGCGGGAGGCGGGGGCCGACGGCCTGCCGCCGCTGCTCGTGCAGTACGCGGATTACGCCCTCTGGCAGCACGGCCGGCTCGAGGCCGGGGAGGCCGAGCGCCAGGCCGCGTACTGGCGCTCGGAGCTGGGCGCGTCCCCGGCCGAGACGCCGCTGCCCCTCGACCGGCCCCGCCGCGCGGAGCGCGCCGCTTCGGGCGGGATCCACGCGTTCCGGATCCCGCCCGAAGTGAGCGAGGCCCTGCGGAGCCTCGCCCGCCGCGAGGGCGCGACGCCGTTCATGGCCGCTCTCGCGGGGTTCGCCCTGACGCTGGCCCGCTACGGCGACGGCGCGGACGTGCGCGTCGGCCTGCCGCTCGCCGACCGCGCGCGGCCCGAGACGCGCGGCATGGTCGGCCACCTGACGGGCATCGGGGTCCTGCGGGCCCGCGTCGACCCGCGCGACGGGTTCCGCGCCCATCTCCGGCAGGTCCGCGATCGGCTGCTGGCCGCCCAGGCGCACGCCGATCTGCCGTTCGACCGGATCGTCGCGGCGTCGGCGACGGAGCGCCGGCCCGGGCTCCACCCGCTGTTCCAGGTCAAGGTCACCGAGCAGGCCGCGCCCCCGCCCGACGCCCGGTTCGCCGGACGGCCGATGCGGCTGCGCGGCCTCGACGGGGGCGACGTCCACTTCGACCTCAGCCTCGATCTCGTCGATTCCGCCGAGGGCCTGTGCGGCCGCTTGGCCTTCGCCCGCGACCTGTTCGACCCCGAGACCGTCGCGGGCCTGGCCGAGGCCTTCGCGACGCTGCTCGCCGCGGCGGTGGCCGAACCCGACCGCCCGCTCTACGCGTTGGCGTGCCCCGCCCCGGCCGCGGCGACGGACCCGGCCGCGCCCGACGGGGTCGCGCCCGACGTGGTCGCGGCCTGGCGCGCCCGCGCGGCCGAGGCGCCGGAGGCGCCCGCCCTGCGGCAGGGCCGGCGCTCCCACAGCCGGGCCGAGCTGGATGCCGCCTCGGACCGCCTCGCCGCGCGGCTGGCCGCGGACGGAGCGGGGCCGGAGACGCGGGTCGCCCTCCATCTCGGCCGCGGCCCCGAATGGGTGCTCGGCCTCCTGGCGATCCTCAAGACCGGCGCCGCCTACGTGCCGATCGATCCCGGCCTCCCGGCCGCCCGCCGGGCCGACCTCGTGGCCGAGTGCGGGGCCTGCCTCGTCCTGGGCGAGCCGGTCCCGGGCGACCGGCCCGACCGGCCGGTGATCGCGGCGCGCTTCGACCCGGCCGAGGACGCAGCGGCCCCGCCCTTCGCGGCCGCGCCGCCGCATCCCGACGCGGCGGCCTACATCCTCTACACCTCGGGTTCCACGGGCCGGCCCAAGGGGGTCGTCGTGACCCGCGGCGGCCTCGCGCAGTACGTGGCCGGGATGCTCGCGCGCGTCGGCCTGCCCGTCGGCGGCCGCGTCGCGATGGCCTCGACCGTTGCGGCCGACCTGGGCAACACCGTGCTGTTCGGCGCGCTGGCCGGCGGCTCGGAACTCGACCTCCTCGACCACGAGACCGCCCTCGACCCCGACCGCTTCGCCGCCGCGGTCGGGGGGGACGCGGCCGGGGGCCGGAGGATCGACGCCCTGAAGATCGCGCCGAGCCACCTCGGCGCGCTGCTCCAGGCGGCCGACCCCGCCGCCGCGCTGCCAGAACGGCTCATCATCCTCGGCGGCGAGGCGCTGCGCTGGCCCCTCGTCGACCGGATCGCCGCGCTGAAGCCCGGCTGCCGGGTGGTCAACCATTACGGGCCGACCGAGGCGACGGTCGGCGCGCTGTGCCAGGAGGTCCGCGCGGGGGCGGAACACCGGGGCGGTGCGCTCGGCCCGGAGGACGGGGCCGGACGCTGGGCCGGCGGCGCGCCCATCGGGACGCCGCTCCCGGGCGTCCGCGCGCGCGTGCTCGACGGATTCCTCGCATCGGTGCCGCCGGGCGCGACGGGGGAGCTCTACCTCGGCGGGCCGCAGGTCGCGCGGGGCTATCTCGACCGGCCGGGCCTCACCGCCGAGCGGTTCGTTCCGGACCCTTACGCCGGCCCCGGGGCGCGCCTCTACCGGACCGGCGACCGCGTCCGGCTTCTCCGCGACGGCAGCCTCGCCTTCGTGGGCCGGGCCGACGACCAGGTGAAGATCCGGGGCCACCGGGTCGAGCCCGGCGAGGCGGCCGCGGCCCTGCGCGAGCTTCCGGGAATCCGCGACGCCGCCGTCATCGCGCTCGCCGAACCGGAGGCCGACGGGGCGGAGGGCCCGCGCCTCGCCGGCTACGTCGTGGCCGATCCGGACCTCGACCTCGCCGCGGTCGGCGCCCGGCTCGCCGAGCGCCTGCCGCCGGCCCTCGTGCCGACGAGCCTGACCCGGCTCGACGCGCTGCCCCTGACCCCCAACGGCAAGCTCGACCGGCGCGCCCTGGCTTCGCTGGAGGCGGCGCGCGGGACGGACGGGAAGGATCCGCCCCGGGACGGGACGGAACGGGCACTCGCCGCCCTCTGGGCCGACCTCCTCGGCCTGGATCCGTCCGCGATCGGCCGCCACGACGCCTTCGCCGACCTCGGCGGCGACTCGATCCTGAGCCTGAAGATGCTCGCGCGCATCCGCCGGCAGGGCGTCGCGGGGAGCAAGACCCTCACCCTCGCCCAGATCCTCGGCGCGAAGAGCCTCGCCGAGCTCGCCGAACGCGTCGCGCCGGCGGCTCCGCGCGGGCCGGAGATCGTGCATCTCCGCCGCGAGGGCGGACGGATTCCGCTCTTCTGCGTCCCCGGCCTGATCGCCAACGCCACCGAGTTCGCCGCGCTGGCCGCGCGGCTCGGCCCGGAGCGGCCGGTCCACGGCTTCGTCAGCCACGTCTACACGGAGGCGCGCTGGCAGGGGTACGATGTGCCCGCGCTGAGCGGCGCCTACGCGGAGTGCATCGCCGCGCACGCGCCGGGCGGCCGGTGCGCGCTGGTCGGCTGGTCGTCCGGCGGCGACCTCGCCTACGAGACCGCGCGCCGTCTCGACGGGCGCGTGCGCGTCGACTTCCTGGGCCTCGTGGACGTGTTCGAGTCGGTGCCCTTCGCGGCGCCGCGGACCCTGGACGCGGACGCGCGGGCGCTGGCCGCGCGGCGGCGCGCGGACTGGCTGGAGGGCTCGCGGATGGCCGAGCAGTGGCGCGGGCTGATCGCCCGCATGGACGCGGACGAGCGGGAGGCGCTCGACGCCTACCTCATCGACAACCCGGAGCTGCCCGCGGACGGGCCCGACCTGACGGCGCGCGAGTTCGAGCTGTGGGCCCTCCTGGACAAGCGCGTGCGGGCCAAGCGCCACGCCTTCGCGCCGCTGGCGCGGCCCGTGCACGTCTTCCAGGCCGCTGATTCGCTGACGCGACCGGAGCGCCTGCGCGACTGGAGCGCGCTGGCGCCGGTCGCGGACCTGAGGATCATTCCCGGCGCGCGGCACCTGGACATCCTCCGGAGCACCGCGTTCCAGGACGCGTTCGCCGAGGCCCTCGACGCGGCCGAAGCCTGATCCGGGCGCGGGCCCTTCCGCGAGGGCCCGCGTCGATCCCGACAGGACGGCGCCGATCTCTGCTCCCGCGCGCGGGACGAGGGGCCGCGGCGGCGGCGGGGACCCGGAGCGCGCGGCGCTCCCGGTCCGCGGCGGGCGCAGGGGTGCGTCGGATCAGGGATCGCGCGCCGATCCGGCCGGGATCACGGCGGCGGGGTCACGGCGGCCGTCCGACGCGGATGCCCGGGCGCGGTCCCGCCGCGTCCGGACCCGCCGCCCCGCGTGGGGCGGCCGCCGGCGAGAGGCTCACCACCGGTATGTGAGCGTCCCGAACACGTTGCGCGGCTCGCTGTACCGGCAGCCATTCACCGTGACGCAGGTGACGTAGGAATGGTCGAGGACGTTGCGGGCGTTGATCTGGGCGCGCCATCCCTTGAGGCTCGGGTCGGCGACGCCGAAATCGTAGAGCGCCACGAGGTCGAACAGGGTCGCCGCGCGCGAGTCGAAGGTCGCGCCCGAGATGTTCGAGCTCCCGACGTAGCGCACGCCGCCGCCGAGCCGCAGGCCCGGGATCCCGAACAGGCCCATGTCGTAGGTGCCGAACACGCCGGCCTGGTTGTAGGGCACGAGGTCGAGGCGCTGGTTGAAGTTCGCCGCGACCGTGGTCCGCGTCTGCCGGGCATCGGTGTACGAGTAGGAGGCGACCGCCTCCAGCGGGCCGAAATTCGTCCGCGCCTCGGCCTCGAAGCCCTGCGAGCGGACCTGCCCGGCCTGCGTGCTGAAGACCGGGTTGACCGGGTCCGCCACCAGCGCGTTCGTCTGGTTGATCCGGTAGAACGCGGCGCTGAGCAGGGTGTCGGCGCCCGGGACCTCCCAGCGCAGGCCGCCCTCGTACTGCTCGCCGAGCGACGGCTGGAAGGGATTGCCGTTCCGGTCGGTGACCGCGAAGGTCTGGAAGGACTGGCTGTAGGAGACGTAGGGCGCCAGCCCGTAATCGCCGAGATAGAGCAGGCCGAGCCGCCCGCTGAAGGCGCTGTCGTTCTGATCGAGCTGCGCGCCGGTGCGGTAGGTGAGGACCTGCGTGCGCGCGAAGTCCTGGCGGCCGCCGGCCAGGAAGACGAAGCGGTCGAACCTGACCTGATCCTGGACGTAGATACCGACTTGGTCGAGCAGGCTCTTCGAGCCGGTGTTGATCGCGTAATTGATCCGCGGGTAGGTCAGGCCGTAGACCGGGGCGTAGACGTTCAGATTGCCGACGGTGCCGTTGGTGTAGCGCTCCGAGTTCAGGAAGCTGCGGTAGTAGTCGATGCCGGTCAGCAGCGTGTGCGCGGTCGGGCCGATGACGAACTTCGTCTCGAGCGAGGTGTCCGACGCCACGCCCGTCGCGTTCTCGTTGCGCATGCTGATGCCGCGCGTCGCGACCTGCCGGTTCGCCAGCAGCCCGTTCGGGAGCAGGTAGTCCCAGTCGACCCCCGACTGGTAGTAGCGCAGGGCGTGGCGCAGCCGGACCGAGTCCGAGAAGGCGTGGTCGATCTGGTAGCCGATCGCGCCCGACCGGGAATCGAAGCGATCGAAGGCGGGCTCGCCGTAGAACCGGTCGATGGCGAAGCGGGGGAACCGGCCGTTGGGCAGCAGCGTGCCGACCGCCGAGAGCGGCGGCTGGAAGCGCGTGTGGATCTCCTGATAGTAGCCGAGCAGCGTGACGGAGGTCGCCGTCGACGGCCGCCACGTGATCGCGGGCGCGATGTAGCGCTTGTCGTCGGGCGTGTACGCGAGATAGCTGTCGCTGTTCCGGATCAGCCCGGTCAGCCGGTACGACCACGCGCCGTCGTCGGTGAGCGGTCCGGTGAAATCGCCCGACACTTCCTTGCGATTGTACTGGCCGAAGGTGACGTTCATCTCGTTGAACGGCGTCTGGAGCGGATGCTTGCTGACGGCGTTGACGATGCCGCCGGGCGAGAGCTGGCCGTACAGGATCGACGCCGCGCCCTTGAGGACCTCCAGGCGCTCCAGCCCGTACGGCTCCTGCGTCCCGTCATAGACGCCCGATTGCAGCTTCAGACCGTCGCGCAGCAGCCCCGAGTTGCCCGCCTCGACGGTGAATCCGCGGATCGTGAAACCGTCCGAGACCTTGGCGAAGCCGCCCACGGCCTGGCTGCTCAGGCCGGGCGTGTAGGCCAGGGCCTCGGCCAGCGTCGAGGCCCCCTCGTCGCGTATCTGACGGGCGCCCACGACGTTGATCGTCTGCGGCGTCTCGATGATCGGCGTGTCCGTCTTCGTGCCGGACGCGCTCGCCTTGGCGACGTAACCGTTGACCGGCCCGGTCGCCGTGTTGGGCGACAATCCTCCCTGTCCGACAACCTGGATCTCGTCGAGGGTGACAGCAGACTGCCCGCCGCTCACCGGCTGCGCGGCCAATTCGTCGGCGGGCAACGAGATACCGACGGCCGCCGACAGCAGGAGCGGCCCCCAAAACGGGAGGCGCTTCTGTGGTCGATCGGACGGAGCGGGAGCGAAATCGACGCACATGCAGGCAACTCTTGGGCGCTGCAGCCGCCGCGGTCGGATTCGGCTGCGAGACCTCCATCTGCGCGGCCGCCGTACAGGAACGCAATAGGTCAAGCTCGCCTGTGAGCCTATAACGGCAGTTCAGTTGCAGATCAGAGACAAAATCAACATGTAATAATTCTAATTTGCGAGATTTCCCCGGACCGCCCCGTCGGGACGAGTCGCGTGAGATCGGCGGAAACGAGTTGCGCGCAACCGCTCTACTGCGATGTGCTAGTCCTCGCAGGACAACCCGGCAGGGATGGCGGGATCGACGTGATCCGTGACGCGGGCGCGGGGGCCCGCCGAACATCGCCCGGCTCGGGGCCCGGCTCGGGGTCCGCTCTCAGACGGCCCAGTCCGCCGCCAGCGCGGCGGCCGCGTACCGGGCGCGCGCCGCGGCGTCGCGCGGGAGCCCGGCGCGCTCGCACCACGCCGCGAAGATCTCCGGCTCGACCGGCACGCGCACGACCTCGACGCCGCTGCGCTGCACCTCCCGTTCCATCTGCTCCGTGGCGACGCGCCAGGTCTCGTAGTCGGGGGGCAGCTTGGCGCCGTCCGCGAGGCTGGTGCGCAGGGCTGGGTACTGCTCCGGGGTGTACCAGGGCAGTCCGACGCGGCGGGGGCGGTCCATCTGGGCTCTTCGAACGGTCACGCTGAACGACCGTCAACGGTCATGGGCGGCCTCTGGTTCGAACCCGCATCGCGATCATGCCCCGGCGGCCTCGACCCTCACCGTCTCGGGCTTCCGCGTGCGGCTCGGCCGGCGCCAAGGTCCGGGATGTCCAGATCGAGGAGCGCGGCGCCGAGGCCCTTGCCGTGCGCGTCGAGGGCCAGGGAGCGGGTGACGCCGCCGCCGAGCGCGCCCGTGAGCACGAAGTTCAGCGCCCCGAGCTTCGGCAGCGCGTAGCGGGTCACGTCGCCGGTCACGATCCCGCGGAAATGCGCCCGCACCCGCTCGGCCGTGACGTGCGCCGCGAGGTGCTCGTAATCGGCCGCGTCGTAGGCGATCAGCGCGATGTTCGACGTGTTGCCCTTGTCGCCCGTGCGGGCATGGGCGAGCGTGCGCAGCTTCATCCTCGGGTCTCCCGGCTCTCAGGCTTCGACGACGTGCACGCGCGGCCGGGCGAGGGCGGCCGGGACTAGGACCGACTGCACCGCCACCACCTCGCGGGCCGATTTCCAGGCGCCGCCGCCGCCGGCCGGGCCGTTGGTGTAGAGCGTCTCGACCTCGTTGCCGATCCGCACGGCCTCGGCGTGGGTCTCGGTCCGCCCGGCGACCCGCAGGCGGACCTCGTAGGGCTCCCGCCCGCCCGACAGCGCCGCGCCGTGGAGCGCGTCGACGCCGATCAGGTCGCAGCGCAGCTCGGTCGTCGCCACGCCGGTGAGGGCGAGGCGCTCGCGCACCACCGACAGGGCGAGCCGGCCGCGGGCCAGGGCGCCGGGCCCGGCGTAGGAGATCTGCCCCTCGCCGATATAGGAATCCACGTACCCGACCGAGACCTTCAGGAGGCCCGTCGCCGGCGCGCCCGTCGCGCCGCGCACCCGGACGCGGTCGGGGCCGACCTGCTCCATCTCGACATCGGAGAAGTCGCCGACCACGTCCGGCTGGATGTAGCGCGCCGGGTCGTGCACCTCGTAGAGCAGCTGCTCCTTGCAGGTGGCGAGGCTGATCCGGCCGCCCGAGCCCGCGACCTTCGTGATCTCGACCGTGCCGTCCTCGGCCACGATTCCGATGGGGAAGCCGAGGCGCGCGAGGTCCGGTACGTCCTTGCAGCCCGGATCGGCGAAGTAGCCGCCGGTGATCTGGCCGGCGCATTCGAGGAGGTGGCCCGCGAGGGTGCCGCGGCCCAGGCGCTCCCAGTCGTCCATCGCCCAGCCGAAGGCGTGCACCAGGGGGGCCAGGAACAGGGCCGGATCGCCGACGCGGCCGGTGATGACCACGTCGGCGCCGTCCGCGAGGGCGGCCACGATCGGCGCCGCGCCGAGATAGGCGTTCGCCGAGACGACGCGGTTGCCGAGGCCGGCGACCGGCTCGCCGCTCTCCTCCAGGACGAAGTCGCCCGCCCGCACCGCGTCGAGCAGGTCGTCGCCGGTCACCGCGGCGATCCGCAGGCCGGCGAGGCCCAGCTCCCGCGCGAGCGCCCCGGCCTTCCGGGCGGCGGCGATCGGGTTGGCCGCGCCCATGTTGGTGACGATGCGGATGCCGCGGGCCCGGCACGGCCCGAGCACGGCCCGCAGGCGCGCCTCCAGCAGCGGATCGTAGCCGCCCTCGGGGTCGCGCAGCTTCGCCTGCTGCGCCAGCGCGATGGTGCGCTCGGCGAGGCACTCGAACACGAGGTAGTCGAGGTCGCCGCGCTCGGCGAGTTCGACGGCGGGCTCGATGCGGTCCCCGGCATAGCCGGCGCCGGCGCCGAGGCGGACGGTTCTCATGGCTCGCTCTCCGCTGTCAGAGGGGTTCAGATGGGGAAGACGCCGAAGACGACGCAGGCGAGGGTCATCACCACCGAGGCCGCCAGCAGGAACGGGAAGGTGAATCTCTGGTGGTCGGCGAGGTCGATCCCGGTCAGGCCGCAGACCAGGAAGGTCGCGGGCGTCAGCGGGCTGACGGGGAAGCCCGTCGTCATCTGGCCGAGCAGCGCCCCCTGGGCGACCTGCACCGGCGGGACGCCGAGCTGGTGGGCCACCTCCGCCACCACCGGCAGGACGCCGAAGTAGAACGAGTCCGGGTCGAACAGCATCGACAGGGGCATCGACACGAGGCCGAGCCCGAACGGGATGTGGCGCCCCATCTCGGGAGGCACGAAGGTGACGGCCGTCTGGGCCATGGCCCTGAGCATGCCGGTGCCCTGCATGATCCCCGTGAACACGCCGGCGGCGAGGAGGATCGAGGCCATCAGGATCGCGGCCCTGGCGTGCGCGTCGACGCGCTGCCGCTGGGCGTCGACCTGCGGGTAGTTGATGACCAGCGCGAGCGCCGTGCCGAGCATGAACATCAGCGCCGGCGGCACCTTCTCGGCCAGGAACACCATCGTCCCGAGGACCGCGGCCGTGAGGACGATGTTGATCCAGAAGCGGTCGGGCCGGCGCAGGGCCCGCTCCGCGTCGCTGAGGGTCCGGGCGGTCGTGGCCGGGCCGGGCGCGGCTCCCGCGGACCCCGTCGCCCCGGGGACGAGAGCCAGACGGCGCTCCTCCCGCAGGCCGAGCCAGTACGAGGCGGCGAAGATGAAGACGAGCCCGACCGCCTGAACCGGCACGAGGGGCGAGAAGATCTCGGGGATCGGCAGCTTGAGGGCCGCGGAGGCGCGGATCATCGGCCCGGTCCAGGGTAGGAAGTTCACGCCCGCCGCCATCGAGGCGGCGCAGGCCAGGATGCGCCGGTCGATGCCGACGCGGTCGTAGAGCGGCAGCATCGCCGGGATGGTGATCAGGAACGTCACCGCGCCCGACCCGTCGAGGTGGATCAGCAGCGCCAGCAGGGTGGTGCCGGGCACGATCCGGGTGGGGCGGGTGCCGACCCGGGCGAGGATCCGGTCGATGATCGGGTCGAGCATCCCGGCATCGCTGACGATGCCGAAGAACAGGATCGCGAACACGAACATGCCGACGACGCCCGCGAGGCTCTGCAGGCCCGCGAGGACGAACTTGCCGGTGTCGAATCCGAACCCGCCGATCAGGGCAGCCGCGACCGGGATGACGATCAGCGCCACGAGGGGCGACATCCGCTTGGTCAGGATGACGGCGAGCAGCAGCGCGATCGTGCACAGGCCGAGCAGGGCCAGCATCCGTTCCTCCCGTTGGCGCCGGCGCGGTTCGGATCCGCGCCTGTATCGGGTCAGGAAACGGCGGAATACTTCATGACACAATTGAAAAGATCGGATTGCAGCGATAGCCTGAGATGATGGATCTGAATCTGCGGCAGGTGCGGGCCTTCGTGACCGTCGTCCAGGCCGGCAGCTTCACCCGCGCGGCCGCCCTGCTGAACCTGTCGCAGCCCGCCCTGACGGTTCAGATCCAGCGCCTGGAGGAGATGCTCGACGGGCGGCTCCTCGACCGGACCAGCCGCACCGTCGCGCCGACGCGGCTCGGCCGCGAGCTGCTGCCCGTGTTCGAGCGGGTGCTGCGCGACCTCGACGCCGTGGTGGTCGACACCCGCGACCTCGCGGCACGGCGCCACGGGGTCGTGCGCGTCGCGACGCTGCCGTCCTTCGCGGCGAGCGTGCTGTCCGACGCGATCGTCCGCTTCCGCGCCGAGCACCCCGCCGTGACGTTTCGGATCAAGGACGTCATCGCGCAGCGGGTGCTCGACCTCGTGCGCGACGAGGAGGCGGATCTCGGCATCGTCGGCGGCGACGTCCGCGATCCGGAGATCGGCGTCCTGCACCGGACGCGCGACGCCCTGCACGTGATCTATCCCGCCGATCACCCGATCGGCGCGCTGCCCCAGGTCACGATCGCGGCGCTCGCCGAGCACCCCCTGATCCTGATGGACCCGGCCACGAGCGTGCGGGCGGTGGTCGACCGCGCCTTCGTTGGCTCGGGCCGCCTGCCCCGCGTGGCCTGCGAGGCCACCTACATGATGACCGCCGTCAGCATGGTCCGGGCCGGCCTCGGCCTGACGATCCTCCCGGGCGCGGCGCGGGAGATCCGGGCCGAGCCCCTGCTCCGTTCGCGGCCGATCGACGACCCGCTGTTCGAGCGTCCGGTCTGCCTGATCAAGAAGGCCGGGCGGACGATGCCGCCTGCGGCCGAGGCGTTCTGCCGGTTGGTGGCGGACCGGCTCGCGGATCCGGGCGGGACGGCCGCCGGCGCCGCGCCGGGCCCCTGACCGGTCGGCCAGCTCCTCAGGCCCGGTGCCGCACGACGCCGTCCATCATGGTCAGGGCGACCTTGGTCCGGTGGATCTCGTGCGGATCGATCGTCAGGATGTTGCGGTCGAGGACGATCAGGTCGGCGCGCTTGCCCACCTCCACCGACCCGATCCTGTCGTCCATGCGGAGCTGGTAGGCGGCGCCCATCGTGTTGGCGTGGATCGCCTCCGCGACCGTCAGGCGCTCGTCGGCGGGGCTCAGCACGGGCGCGTCCGGCCGGCCGACCAGCTGCCGCGTCACGCCGACCTGGATCGACGTGAGGGGCTCGTAGGTCGAGACGTAGCCGGCAGCCGGCCAGTCCGTGCCGAAGGAGACCCGCCCGCCCTGCTTCAGGATCGTCCTGGTCCGGTACATCCGGCTGGCGCGGTGCGCGCCGTAGCGCGCCATCATGTTCTGCAGCGTGTCGGGGTCGGCCGACGACCAGTTGGCCGAGAACTGCGCGGTCACGCCGAGCCGGGCGAAGCGGGGCGCGTCGCTGTCCTCGACATAGACCAAGTGGGCGATGGCGTGCCGCCGGTCGCGGGCCGGGTTGTTCGCCACGGCCTTCTCGATCGCGTCGAGGGCGACGCGGGCGGTCCGCTCGCCGCAGGCGTGGACGTGGACGTCGAAGCCCGCCGCGTCGACCGCGCCGACGAGGTCGTGCCACTGCGCCTCGGTGAAGGGCGACCCTCCGGTCGAGTCGGGCAGGTCGGCGTAGGGCTCGATCAGCCACGCCGTGTAGCCGCCCTGCGAGCCGTCGCCGACGATCTTCACGATGTCGACGTGCACGAGCTCGCCGGAGACCTGCCGACGCACGGCGTTGAACTGCTCGACCGTGTCGTCGATCGGCAGCGACTTCACCGAGTAGGAGGCGGAGACGCGGAACGGCAGCGTGCCGCGCTTCTCGGCCTCCACGTAGAGCGCGATGATGGCGGCCTGATCGCTGCCGACGGGCGGGACGCCCGCGTCGAAGACCGTGGTGATGCCGGCGGCCGCGGCCTTGGGCAGCCAGCCCTCCAGCAGGCTGCCCATGGCGGCGACGCTGATGGGTTCCACGGCGTTGACCAGCCCGAGGACCGCGTTGACCTCGAGCACGTAGCCGGTGGGGTCGCCCTTCTGGTCGCGCGCGTAGTAGCTGAAGCGCGGGATCGGGTCGGGCGTGTCCCGGTCGACGCCGGCCATCGCCAGCGCCTTGGAATTGGCCCACAGGCTATGCCCGTCGATGGCGAAGAAGAAGGCCGGCCGGTCCGGCAGGATGGCGTCGAGTTCGGCCCGGTTGGGGCCCTCCGGGGGAAACATGTCGACGCGCCACCCGAAGCCGCGGATCGGCCCGGTCGGATGCGCCTTCGCGTAGGCCTCGATGGCCGCGAGGACCTGGTCGAGGTTCTCGCGCTGCAGGTCGACCCCAGACGTCAGGAACGCGCCGAGGAAGGGGTGGGTGTGGCCCTCGACGAAGCCGGGCATCAGCAGCCGGCCCTGGAGATCCACCACCTGCGTGGCCGGGCCGGCCAGCGCCAGCGCGCCGGCCGCGTCACCGACATGGACGATGGTGTTGCCGCGCACCGCGACCGCCTCGGCCCAGGGGGCCGGCCCCGCTACCGTGTAGACCGGGCCGTTGTGGAACACGACGTCGGCGGGCCCCGCCGCGGCCGCGCGACCGCTCCCCGGTTCGGCGCGGGCGCCCGTCGGGACGAGGTCCAGCGCGAGCGCCGTCGCGGTGATGGCCGCGCCCGACCGCAGCACCGCGCGCCGATTGACGGCGCGCCCGCCCCCGAAGGCCTGGAAATGGGGCGCCCAGTCACACGCGACGCACATGCGAGGCTCCCTGTTCCCGGATCCGCTCCCGACGGGACCCGATCCCGCTCTTGTAAAGACTTAGCTAATATTTATTAGCGATCGACTAAGATCCGACTGGATAGATTTCGCCCGATGATCGCGCGATAGGATCGGACCGACCGGGCCGGCAGCCGAACCGGTCCGCCAAGCGATCGCTCCGAGCGCAGTCGGGACTCTATCGGCCAGTCGGATTACGGTGGATAGTGGAGCCATCCGGCTCACGACTGGACGAAGGCGGTTTCGGGAGGCGACGGATACTGCCAAGCTGTTTCACGCGCGCTCGACGACGGGAGGTACGATGACCCGAACCCTCTTCCGCTCCGCGGGCCTGGCCCTGCTGAGCCTGGCCGTCCCGGCCACCCTCGCGGCCCAGGGCCTAGCGCCCGACCAGACCGGCACGGGTGGCGGCCCGGCCACGACGATCACGGCGCCGAACACCAACAGCCTCGGCGTGACCAAACCCCCCGGCACGTCCCTCGGTCCGGGCGAGGTGCCGCCGCGCGCCGTGCAGGAGCACGAGCGCGCCCGGCTCAACAAGATCGAGCGCAGCATCTGCGACGGCTGCAACTGAGCGCGGGCGGGGCTGCCCGATCCCCGGGCCGACCGGCGCGTCGACCCGCGGGGCCTCACGCGGGCGGCGGTCCCGGTCGTTGTGCACCGTTCCGGAATATAGATCCGGGAGACAGACGCTCCGGCGGGGCAGCCACGCCATGCCCCCTCTACCGTGCGGGAGAGGGGCCCGCACCGCGGACGGCACGGGCTCGGCGATTGCCCCGTCGCGCCTCGATCGGGCGCAGCTCTAGGCGGCCCGGACCTCGTCCAGGAAGCTGCGGACGGCCCGGCTGAGCCCGTCGGACCGGACCGCGAGGGTGCGCGCGGCGTCGAGAACCTGCGTCGCGGCCGATCCGGTCTCGCCGGCCCCCTCGCGCACCGATCCGATATGGCCCGTGACCTGCCGGGTCCCGTGCGCGGCCGCCTGGACGTTCCGCGCGATCTCGCGCGTGGCCGCGCCCTGCTCCTCGATCGCCGAGGCGATGTGGGTGGCGATGCCCGACATGTCGTCGATCGTGCGGCTCACGCCGTGGACCGCCTCCACCGCGCCCCGCGTGGCGGACTGGATCGCGCCGATCCGGGCGGAGATCTCCTGGGTCGCCCGGGCCGTCTGCTCGGCCAGCGTCTTGACCTCGGCGGCCACCACCGCGAAGCCGCGGCCGGCCTCGCCGGCGCGCGCCGCCTCGATGGTGGCGTTGAGGGCGAGCAGGTTGGTCTGGCTCGCCACGCCCGAGATCAGGCCGGCCGCCGCGCCGATCCGGTCGGCGCTGTCGGACAGCTCCCGGATGATGGTGCCGGTCTCCTGCGCGCGGGCGATGGCCGAGGCGGCGATCTCGACCGAATGGGTCACCTGCCCGCTGATCTCCTGCACGGAGGCCGCCATCTCCTCGGTCGCGCTCGCGACCTGCTGGACGTTACCGGAGGTCTGCTCGGCGGCGACCGAGACGCTCGCCGCGAGGGTGTTGGTCTGCGCGGCGATCTCGGTCATCGAGGCGGCGGTCGCCTCCATCTCGGTGGCGGCGGCGGTCAGCTCGTCCGTGAGCGCCCCGGCCTCCCGCTCGAAACCGCGGGTGATGCGGTCGAGCAGCTCGGCGCGGCGCATCTTGGCGGCGTCGGCCTCGGCCTGGAGGGCGGCCAGCCGCCGCGCCTCGATCCCCGAATCCTTGAAGACCTGCACGGCGTCGGCGATCTGGCCGATCTCGTTCCGCTCGCCCTGGTGCGGGATCGCGACCGCGAGGTCCCCGGCCGCCAGCCGCCGCATCGGTTCCAGCACGGCGCGGACACTGGCGGCGATGCTCCGCACGATCAGCGCACCGAGCGCGGTCGCGAGCACGAGGGCGATGGCGCCGATCGCCAGCATGAGCCGCTTCGCGCCGGAGGCGGCGGCCGCTCCCTGGGCGATCGCCGTCTCGCCGCTGGCGTTGTTGAGCGCCACGATCTCCTCGAGCGCCTGGGAGGCCGCCTTGATGTGGGGGCGGACGCCGACCAAGCTCTCGCGTAGCGCCAGATCCTTGCGGCCCGTCCGCGAGTATTCCAGCACGGCCGGGATCGCCGCGAGGTAGCTCTTCCATTCCCGGTCGAACACGTCGAAGAGCGCGCGCTCCTTCGGACCGTCGATCAGCGGCGCGTAGTTGCGCATCGCCGCGGCCACCGCCTCCGTCTTCTTCGCCAGGGCCGCCTCCTCGGCCCGCATGTGGGCGGCCTCGGGATAGAGGATGTGGTTCACGACGCTGACGCGCACGTCGATCACGTTGCCGCGCAGCTCGCCGGCGTAGCGCACGCTGGGCAGGGTGCCGTTGCCGAGGCGGATCTGGTCCTCGGCGAGATCGCCGACGGCGTGCAGGCCCACGCCGCCGACGAGGAGCAGACAGACGATGAGCAGCCCGAGTGCTCCGACCAGCCGGTGCTGGATCGAGAGTTTCGCGAACCAAGCTTTCATTGTCCGAGCGCAGCTCCAGAGCGGGGCCACCAAGATGGAAGCGCGACGATAAGATTCCGTTACGGGATCTGTTGCTGATGCTCTCACAAGCAGATCGCCCAAATCAATTTTCAGTTGAACTCTTCGCGCCCATCATTTTGTCTGTCCGCGCATCGTCACTGCTGAACGAGATCTGACGCAGAGCTCGCGGCTATCCTCCGCGGATGGGAGCGGCTCGCTGCGGCGCCGCGCGGGCCCGCGCACGGCCGGGATCCGCGCTTCGTCGCCGCGCCGGGCGGCACGACCGGGAACGGGTCGCCCTCGGCGCGTCGTGCGCGCGGCGTCACAGGGGATAGCGCATGGCCACATTGCAGCGGGCATAGCGCCGGCCGAACCGGTCCATGATCTCCGGGTCGTGCCGGAACCCGACCTTCTCGTACAGGTGCACGGCGGCCGCGCACTTGGTGTTGGTCAGCAGGTAGAGCGTCTCGATCTCCATGGCCGCGGCGCGGGCCAGCACCGCCCGCAGCAGGTGCTCGCCGGCCTTGCGGCCCCGGGCCCGCGCGGACACGGCCATCTTGGTCAGCTCGTAGCAGCCCGCCTCCGTCCGCATCAGCGCGCAGGTGCCGACGATCCCGAGATCCGCCGACTCAACGAACAGGATGAGCCCGCCGCGGTCCAGGATCTCGCCGCGGGGATCGGACAGGATCCGGCGGTCGTTCTCCTCCAGCGCGAACATCGCCTCGATCCACTCGGCGTTGATGTCGCGGAAGCGGTCCGCCAGCGCGTCCGTGTAGTCCCGGATCGTCAGGCCCGTCGCGGCGTCGCCGGCCGCGCCGTCCTGGCGGATGCGGGCCGCGAACGGGACGGCGTCGAGCCTGCGCTCCAGGGCGGCGACCTGGTCCAGCAGGGGGCCCGACAGGCCGGCACACAGGCTCGCGACGGCCCTGTCGACGCGCGGCCAGAGCGCGTCCTTGGCGCGCGCCATCAGGGCCTCGCCCGCACCGCTGAGCGACAGCGCCTTCTGGCGAAGGTCCGCGTCCGACCGCGCCTCTTCGAGCAAGCCGAGCGCGACGAGGCTCGCCGCCGTGCGCGTGGCCGCCGGCTGGCTGACGCCGAGGGCGGCGGCGGCGTCGCCGATGGTCAGCGGCCCGTAGCGGTCGATGGCGGCGAGGAGCGGGAACTGGGCCGGCTGGATGCCGAGCCCCTCGTCCCGCAGGATCCGGGCGGCGTCGGCCTGGAAGCGGTCGGCGAGGCGCTTGAGGCGGCTGCCCAGGAACAGCGGCCCGAGTTCGTCGAGGATGTCTGCCGGCATGTCGGTCCTCCCGACACGATTTATATAACGCGTTATGCTTTACGCAAGTCCTCTTAATTCGAAGGTCGGCGCATCGCGGCACTGCCGCGATGGGACGATGGCTCAGCGGTATAGCCAGTCGCCCCTCCGGAAGCGATCGCGTCAGATCGTAGATTGTGTCCCGTGCGCACTGGTCGATCGCGCAACGTAAGGTAAAATCACTCAACCCTCGCTCATCGGTCCCGCCGTGAACGTCGTACCCCGTTCCCTCTTCACGACGGATGCCCTGCCGGAGCGCGACCGCTTCGCCGCGTGGCGCGCGCTGTTCGCAGCCCACGACCTCGATGCCGATCCGCACGGCTTCTCGGGCCGGATCGAGACGACGCTGATCGGCCCGATGGCCCTGCGCGTCATGAGCGCCGCACCGCAGGCGCCGGCCCGATCCCGCTCCCGGATCCGGCGCGACGGTCAGGACGGGTTCGTCCTGCACCTCAGCCGGCACGCCTACAGCGTCGAGACCGAACGGGGCGTGGCGGAGGTTCCGGCGGGCGCGGTCAGCCTCAACGACCTGTCGCAGCCGTACCGCCGCAGCCGGGTGCCGGAGACGGACTCGCTGATCCTGGCCGTCCCGCGCGCCTCCATCGCCACCGTGCTGCCGGACGAGGACGCGATGCACGGGCTGATCCTGACCGGCGGCGCGGGCCGCCTGCTCGCCGACCATATCCGGAGCCTGGCCGCGCATAGCGGCGCGATCACCGCGACCGACGCCGCCCCGATCGCGCAGGCCACGCTCCACATGGTCGCGGCCTGCGCGCGCCCGAGCCTGGAGGGAGCGGCCCGCGCGGCCGCGCCGCTCGAGGCCGCCCGGCTCAGGACCGCGAAGCGGCTCATCCGCGGCCAGCTCGACACGCCGCCCCGGATCGACGCGATCGCGCGGGCGCTCGGCATATCGCGCTCCCAGCTCTACCGCCTGTTCGAGCCGGAAGGTGGGGTGGCGCGTTACCGCGCGCGGCAGCGCCTCGCGGCCGTGCGGGCCGCCCTCGACAATCCGCTGGAGCCGCGGTCGATCGGCGCGATCGGGGAGGCCTACGGCTTCGGGAGCGGCGCCCAGCTCAGTCGCGCGTTCCGGGAGACCTACGGCCTGACCCCGCGCGACTACCGGGTCTCGCGCAGCGGCGGCTGACGCGACCGGGACGCCGGGACGAAGTCCGTCACGGCGTGGGTCTGCCGCGAGGGGGGCGGGACCCGCGTGTCGTCGTGGCGCCGGCGGTCAGAACCGCCCGGCGATCGTCAGGCGCACGGCCGTGGGCTCCACCGGGTGGAAGACGCGGTCGATCAGCCCCTCGGCGGGCTCGCCCGGAAGGCGCGAGACGTAGGCGTAGGTGATCTGGTCGGCCTTGCTGTTCGTCAGGTTGAGCACGTCCAGCGAGACGCTCACCCCGGTGTCGAACAGGTAGCCGATGCGGCCGTTGAGCAGGGCGGTCGCCCGGGAGCGGATCGCGTTGTCCTCGATGAGCGGGCGCGGCCCGAAATAGCGGACCCGCAGGCTCCCGAACCAGCCGAGGGGCTCGCCGAAGGTCACGCCCGCCGACGCGATGGTCGTGGGGGCCTCCGGCACCCGGTTGCCCGCCGGGTCGTAGCTGGAGAACCGGGCGTTGGTGATCGTCAGATCCCCGTCCAGGGACAGCCACGGCGTCACCGCGTAGCGGTTCGTCCACTCGACGCCGAACCGGCGGGTCGGGCGGCTCGGCTCCGTGGTGCCGGTGTCGCCCTGGAAGATGTTCTCCGAGGCGAAGTCGAGCCGGAACAGCGCGAGGCTCGTCTCCAGTCCGGCGATCGACCGGTTGCGCAGGCCCAGCTCGTAGCCCGTGGAGGGCACCAGGAAGGGCGACCGGGTGATGTTGAACAGGGGGCTCGCGGGATCGACCGTGGCGGTGACGCCGCGCGCGTCGTTCGAGTGGAAGCCGCCGCCGTAATTCACGTAGATCTCGGTGTCGGACCACGGTCCGAGCACGAGGCCGAGCTTCGGGTTGACGATGCCGTCGGTGGCCCGTCCCGAGTTCGCCGGCGTGTCCGAGCGGACGTCGGCGTAGTAGCCGTCTGCCCGCACGCCGACGCTCGTGCGCAGCCACTCGGTCCAGCGCACCCGCGTGTCGAGGTAGAGGGCGCCGCTCGATTCCAGCACGCGGTCGTCGAGCACGGTCGAGCGGTACTGGCGGAAGGCGGTGTTGAACAGGCCGACGCGGATCGAGTCCGTCCGCGTCTGGGCGCCGACCTCGACCTCCAGCGGCCGGCCGAACAGGTCGCCCTGGAAGATGTGCAGCACCTCGCCGCCGCCGAGGACGCGCTGGTCGAGCTGGTGGAACTGGTCGCCGCCGACGGGATCGTTGAGGAAGTAGGTGAAGTCGTTGAACAGGTTCATCTGGTAGCGGATCACGTAGGCCGAGGCCCGGGTGATGCCGGTGTCGTCCGTCGCGCTGAACCGCCCCGACAGGGAGAAGCGGGCGGTGTCGCCGCCATCCTTGGGGTTGAGGGTGCCGTAGCGGCCGATCAGCCCCGCGCCGACGGCCCGCTCCGGGATCTGGTTGGTGGCCGTCCAGCGGGACGCGTAGGCCATGCCGGTGACCGCGAACCCGTCCAGCGCCGTGCCCTGGCTGTAGCGGGCGACGCCGTTGAGCTTGCGCAGCGCGTCCGGGACGGTCCACGGCCCGTCGTAGACCTGCGCCTCGCCGGCCACCAGCAGGGTGCCCTCGCCCAGCGGGGCCGAGGCGATCGACAGGGCCCGCTTGTAGCCGAAGCTGCCGATCGAGGTCAGCGCGAGATTCTCCCGCACGGTGTCGAGATAGTCGATGCGCACCGAGCCCGCGGAGGCGAAGTCGCCGTCGCGCACGAAGTACGGCCCCTTGTGGTACTCCACCGCGCCGACGAGTTCGGGGATGAGGAAGTTGAGGTCGGCGTAGCCCTGGCCGTGGGCGTGGGTGCGCATGTTGACCGGCATGCCGTCGACGCTGATGGCGATGTCGGTCCCGTGGTCGAGGTTGAAGCCGCGCAGGAAGTACTGGTTGGCCTTCCCCTCCCCGCTGTGCTGGGTGGCGATCAGGCCCGGCACTGCCTCCAGCACCTCGCCGGGCCGCGTGACCGGGCGGGCGTTGAGGACCGCCCCGCCGATGAGGCCGGCGCTGGCCGCGTCGACGCTCAGCAGGGCGCCGCCGATCCCGGTGACGCCGCCGACATAGCCCGCGCTGGCGCCGGGCCCGTCCGTCGCGGGGATGACTGGAGGCGCCGCGGGGACCACCGAGATCTCGGACAGGGTGACGGCCGACGGTGTCGGGGCGCCCTCAGGCGCCGCCCAGCCGCGCCCGGCGGTCGCGACGACGAGGCCGCCCGCGGCAAGCAGCCGGGTCACGGCGCGGAGGCCGGGGGCGGCAGGCCGGTGGCGGCAGACAGGACGGGAAGTCGAGCGGGAAGTCGGGCGGGACACCGGCAGACCGGGCGAGGCGTGGCGATCCCCGGACTCTCGCACGCCGCCCGTATGATAAACATATGAAAAAGTCATACGGGCGGATTAGGCCGGCCGTGTTGCGCGTGGGGCGCAGTCGACGGGGCGCCGGATCGCGGGCGGGGGGCGCCCTCACCCCGGGCCGTCGTCGCCGTGGCCCGGATGGGCGTGGGCGTCGTCACCCTCCGGGATGAGGTGCAGGTGACCGTAGCGGACGCCGCGCTGCGTGACGACGGCGTCGGCGTAGCTCTGCATCCGGGCCACCGGCCCGCGCAGGACCGCCACCTCGAGGCACGCGTCGTGGGTCAGGTGCACGTGCAGGCTGGCGATCGAGACGCCGTGCTCATGCCCCTCGCCGGTCAGCCGGCGGGCCAGGTCGCGGGTGCCGTGGCTGTAGACGTAGCTCAGCGCCCCGTAGCAGGCCGCCGATCCGTCGGGCTCCGCGGCGCGGACCGGCGCCAGGGCGTCGCGGACGATGTCGCGCACCGCCTCCGAGCGGCTGCCGTAGCCGCGCCGCGCGCAGAGGTCGTCGACCGCCGTCAGCAGGGCGTCGTCGATGGTGATGGTGATGCGCTGCATGCCCGTCCTGCCGCTCCCGTGGCCTTCTGGTACGGGGACGCGGGGCCTGTGAACAGCCGCCGGGCCCGCATCGCCCGGCGCGGCAGAAAAAGAGCCCCGAGGGCCGCGCCTCGAGGCTCAAGTTCTGGGTCTCGGGGACATGTCCAGCGTGCGCTTGGGATGGACCGCGCTGGAACGCCTGGGCCGAAGGATCAAGGGCGTGAAAATCGACGACACAGGCGCGACCGGCTGGCATGCCGGCCGAACCATTCTGCACAGATACAGTCGACGCGCATCCGATATATGTCAGGCTTCGGGAATTATTTTGAATTAATTCGCCGCACTGGGTTCAATATACCAGTTTAATTTTATCATATCGGCTCCCGATCTCCCGGTACCGGCATGCCGGGCCGGGCCTGGTCCCGCCGCGCGTGCCCCGCGATCGAGAGCCCGGCGGCCTTCGCGGGGCCGCGGGACGCTCCGCCGCGCCGCGCGATCGTGCGGACCGCGAGCAGGAAGAGGGCGGCGAGGGCCAGCATCGCGCCGTCGAAGGCGAGGAAGACCGGCTCGACCGGCGCGTCGCCGCCGAGCCGGAGCGCGACGAGGCGCCCGACATCCGCGGCCGCGACGGCGCCGTACAACGCGGCCGCCGCCGTCAGCGTCTCCGGCCAGACCCGCCCGGCCGGGCGCAGGAGCGCCGCCACGGCGACGAGCAGCCAGACGGCGAAGAAGGCCCCGACCTCCCACTCCGCCCGCGCGGGCAGCGCGGCGGGGAGCAGCCGGTTGGCCAGGAAATAGGCGGCGACGGCCGCGGGCAGGCCGGCGATCGTCGCGACATTCAGGCCCTGGACGAGGCGCAGGCCGAAGCCCCGGGGCGCGTCCCCCTTGGGCAGGCGCGCCACCGCCCAGAGCAGCAGCCCGGTCGCCACCATGGCGCTGCCGGCGAGGCCGCACAGGAAGAACAGCACCCGCAGGGCCGGGCCGGCGAAGTGCGCCTCGTGCAGGCCGACCATCGCGGTGAACGTCTTGGTCGCCGGCCGCAGGCCGCCCGCGCGCACCTCCAGGACCGCGCCCGTCACGCCGTCGAAGGCGATCTGCGGGTGCTCGTGGGAGAGGCCGTGCGGCTCCTCGAACACCGCCACCACGGTGGCGCGCGCGTCCGCCGGGTTGACCACCGTGATCCGCTCCAGGGGTTCCGGCCGCATCGCCAGGGCGCGGACCACCAGCGGCCCGACCGGCACGAGCGTGCCGGGCTGGCCGGCGGGCGGGCGCGGCGCGGTGATCTGGCCGGACTCGGCGAAGTAGCGCTGGCTGTCGCCGCGATAGGCCGTGTTCAGGCCCCAGGGCACGTACATCACCATGAGGGTGGCGAGGCCGGTATAGGTGATCATCAGGTGGAACGGCAGGGCGAGCACGCCCGTGACGTTGTGCGCGTCGAGCCAGCCCCGCTGGGCGGACTTGTCCCGCCGGAAGGTGAAGAAGTCGGCGAAGATGCGCCGGTGGGTGACGATCCCTGAGATCAGCGCCACCAGCATGATCATCGCGCAGGCGCCGACGATCCAGCGGCCCCAGAGCGGCGGCAGATTCAGCTCGAAGTGGAAGCGGTAGAGGAAGTCGCCGCCGCGCGTCGCCCGCACCGCCGCCGGCGCGCCGCTGTCGGGATCCAGGAGGACGTGGCCGGGCGGGCGGCCCGGGCCCGTCCGCCAGAACAGCTCCAGCACCGGCCGGTCCGGCCGCGGCAGCGCGAGGAACCACGTCCGCGCGCCGCCCGCATGGGCCTGCAGGTGGGCGACGCCGCGCTCGGCCGCCGCCGCGAGCTCCGCCGGCCCGAAGGTCCGGTCGGTGCGGAGCTCGGGGCGCATCCACTGCGAGATCTCGGGCCGGTAGTAGCTCGCCGTGCCCGTCACGAAGACGGCGAACAGCACCCAGCCGACGACGAGGCCCGACCAGGCGTGGAGCCACGCCATCGACTGCCGGAAGGTCTTGCCCACGGCGGCCGCCTCACCAGCGGTAGCGCAGGGTCGCGTAGACCGTGCGCGGCAGGCCGTAATAGCAACCCGAGTAGGTGAAGCAGCCGGTCACGTAGCGCTCGTCGAGCAGGTTCTGCACGTTGATCTGCGCGCTGAGGCCGGCGAGCCGCGGGTCGAGGTGCTTCATGTCGTAGGAGGCGACGGCGTCGACCAGCACGCTCTCGGGCACCTGGAACGTGTTGGCGGGATCGCCCCAGGACGGGCCGAGGTAGCGCACGCCGCCGCCGAGGCCGAGGCCGATGAGCGGGCCGTCGGTGAAGCGGTAGTCGACGAACAGCGAGGCCGTCGTGTCCGGCACCTGCACCGGCCGCAGGCCCTGGAGCGGCACCTGCCGGCGGGTCAGGTCGTTCGTGGTGAAGCCGGTGTCGCGGACGTTGCGGATGTCGAGGAGCGAGAAGCCGCCGATCAGGCTGAGGCCCTCGGCGAGGGTGGCCCGCGCCTCGAACTCGACGCCCTGCACGCCGACCTCGCCGGTCTGCACGACGAAGCCGGGATTGACCGGGTCGGTGGTGGTGGCGTTCGAGCGGCGGATGTCGAAGAACGCGGTGGTCAGCAGGATGTCGGTGCCGGGCGGCTGGTACTTGATGCCGGCCTCGTACTGGTTGCTGGCGATCGGGACGGGGATGCGCCCGGCCGAGCCGAAGGCCGCGTCGAAGATCCGCCCGTTGACGATCGGCTCGAACGCCTCGCTGTAGGAGACGTACGGGGCGACGCCGCTGTCGAACAGGTAGAGCAGGCTGGCGCGGCCGGTGAAGGCCTCGGCCGGGACGTCCTGGATGGTCAGCCCGTTCGGCGCGAAGGTGCGGGTCGGGCCGGTCTGCCGGGCGGTGTCGTAGCGGCCGCCGAGCGTCAGGATGAAGCGGTCGAACTTCGCCTGATCCTGGAAGTACACGCCGGTCTGCTGCGCGTCGATCCGCGAGGTCGACGTGAAGGCGGGGAACCGGATCGGCAGGTCGTGGTCGGGGGCGAGGGCGTTCAGGCTCGTCGTCGCCGGGAACGGGCCGGTGACGGACCGCGTGCTGAAGGTCCGGTGGTCGACGCCGAGCAGCGCCGTGTGGGCGATCGGGCCGGTGTCGAAATCGGCGATGAAGTTGTTGTCCATCGTGTAGGCTTCGATGTCGACCTGGGTGCCGCCGACCGACCGGCCGATGATCGGGCCGCTCGTGTACGGGCCGTTGACGTCGCCGAAGGTCGTGAACACGCTGCGGTAGTCGCCGTTCGAGCGCAGATAGCGGCCGGCCGAGTGGAAGCGCAGGTTCTCGGTGATCCGGTGGTCGAACAGGTACTCGACGGAGGCCTGCGTGCGGTCGGAGCGCTCGATATTGCGGTCGCCGTCGTAGAAGTTCACCGGCAGCCGGCCGAAGACGCCGCTGCCGAAATTGCGCGGGAACACCGTGCCGACGGCCGGGAAGCCGCCGTAGAAGCCCGAGAACGGGTCGCGCTGGTAGTTGGCGATGACCGTGAGCGAGGTGTCGGCGGAGGGCCGCCACGTGAGGCTCGGGTTGATGAAGGCGCGCTCGACCTTGGTGGTCACGGCCGGGCCGTCGCCGTTCCAGCCGAGGCCGATGACCCGGTAGGCGAACTGGTCGGCGAGACCCGGGATGTCGGACGCGATCGGGCCGCCGACGTCGAAGCCGCCGCGGACCTCGCTGAAGCCGCCGCCCTGGACGAAGATCTCGCCGTGGCGGACGAATTGCGGGACCTTCGAGACTAGGTTGACGAGGCCGCCCGGACCGGACTGCCCGTAGAGGACCGAGGCCGGCCCCTTGATGATGTCGACCCGCTCCAGGCGGTAGGGATCGACGCTGGGGAAAGCGTCGCGGTTACCGGGCAGCGCCATGTTGTCGAGGAAGATCGGCGCGGTGAAGCCGCGGATGTAGAACTGCTCCAGGCGCGTCGAGCCGGCGCCGCCCCGCTGCTCGGTGGTGACGCTCGGCGTGAAGCGCAGCGCCTGGTTGATGGTCAGGGCGTTCTGATCCTCGATCTGCTGGCGCCCGATGACCGAGACCGACTGCGCCGTCTCCAGGATCGGCGTGTCGGTCTTCGTGCCGACCGTGCTGCGGCTGGCGACGTAGCCGGGCACCGGCCCGGTCGCCCCGCCGCGCCCGTACAGATCGCTGTTCAGGCTGCGCGCGCGCGCCTCGCCACTCACGCTGAGTTCGGACAGCTCGATCTCCGTGGCGGGCGCCGGCTGGACGGGCGCGGGCTGGGCGAGCGCGGGCTGGGCGAGCGCGGCCGCCCCGAGCGTGAGTATAGATGTCGACGATACAAACCCGATCCGGAGCAGCCTCTCCGCGCGATCGAACGCGCGCGACGCGGCCCGTTCATTGACATATCTCGACATTATACCGACTCTAAACAGGAATTACTGGGCGAAGATACGCACCGATGCCCAGCTATCACGGATCCGTGAGCAGTATGTGCCTCCGATGACACATCTTTAAGAAACGTATTTTGGTATTCCTCTAATGAAAATATGCTGCGGGCGGCCGAGCCGGGAGCGAACGCCCCGGGCGCGCTCGGCGCGGGGGACGGGCCGGCGAGCGTCGGCGGCGCAGCGACAGAGCGCGCGTTCCCGGCGACGGTCACCTCGGGTAAGATCAGTCGGCCGCGATCGAGGCGGCCCGGCGCGGGTGCCGCCCCGTCGGCCCTCACGCCGTGCGCCGATGACCGAGCCGATCTCCGCCGCGGCCCATGCCCGCACGATCCTCTCCGCGCACGAGCATCGCCGCCCGATCGCGCCGCTGACCGACTGGGATCCGGCCCTCGACCTGCCGGCGGCCTACCGGGTGGCCGAGGCGGTCCGGGTCCTGCGCGCGGCGCGCGGCGAGCGGCCGGTCGGCTACAAGATCGGCTTCACCAACACGACCCTGTGGGAGCGCTACGGCGTCCGCGCGCCGATCTGGGGGCACGTCTACGACACGACCCTGCGCGACCGGGCCGCGCTGTCGGAACCGGTGCCGCTCGCCGCCTTCGTCGAGCCGCGGATCGAGCCGGAGATCGTGTTCGGGCTGGCGCGCGCGCCCGAGCCCGGCATGGATGCCGCAGCGCTGATCGCCTGCCTCGACTGGGCGGCGAGCGGCTTCGAGATCGTGCAGTCGCTCTATCCGGGCTGGCGCTTCGCGGCGCCCGACACCGTCGCGGCCTTCGGGCTGCACGGGCTGCTGGTGGTGGGCGAGCGGGTGCGGATCGCCGCTGACGCGCGATCGGCCTGGCTCGGCGAGCTCGCCGGCTTCACCGCCGAGCTGCTGCGGGACGGGGCCGTCGCGGACCGGGGCGGCGGCGGCTGCGTGCTCGGGACGGGGCCGCTCGCAGCCCTGGCCCACCTCGTCGATGCGCTGGCTAACGATCCGGTGGCCCCACCGCTCGACGCCGGGACTGTCGTCACGACGGGCACGCTGACGGACGCGCTGCCCGTCGCCTCCGGTCAGCGCTGGCGCACGCGCCTCGACGGGCTGCGGCTTCCCGGCATCGACCTTGCCCTGATCTGAGAGACCCGGCACGGGTTATCGTGCCGGGTGCGTGCGGTTTCCCGGCCGGCTCCGGGTCTCAGGCATTGGTGATGGTTAGCCGACATGCCAAATGCTGGACCATGCCTGGACGCCCGCGGCGACGCCACACGACCTTCCTCGTCTCCGTCACCGCGGAGGGCGCCGGCGCGGCGCCCGGCGCCACGGTCTACGCCGTGATGAAGCCCAGCGCCGAGGAGGCGCTGGAGGCCGTCCGCGCCCTCGCCGGCCCCTCGGCCAGCCTCGCGATCGTGGGGAGCCTGTCCACCCGGATCGCCAAGGCCCTCAAGCTGAAGCCCGACACGCCGCGGGTGGTCTGAGCCGCCCGGCGGCGGCCCGCGGGCAGCTCAATCCACCGCGAGCCGGTAGCCGACGCCCCGCACGGTCTGCAGGAAGACCGGGTTGGCGGGATCGACCTCGGTCTTGCGACGCAGGCGGTTGATCTGCACGTCGACGGTGCGCTCCGCCGCCGCGCCGCCCGGACCGGCGAGCTGCTCGCGCTCGACATTGGCGCCGCCCGCCGTCGCCAGGATCGTCAGGATCTCGCGCTCGCGCTCGGTGATGCGGATCAGCTCGTCGTCCCGGCGCAGCTCGCCCCGGTCGATCCGGAACGCGAAGGGCCCGAAGGTCACGGCCTCGGCGGAGGCCGCGCGGGGCCGCACGCTGCGCTTGATGATGTTGTTGAGCCGCAGCGTCAGCTCCCGCGGCTCGAACGGCTTCGGCAGGTAATCGTCCGCGCCGATCTCCAGCCCCATCACCCGGTCGTTCGGGTTGGAGCGGGCCGTGAGCATCAGGATCGGCACGCGCGAGGTCTCGCGGACGCTGCGCGCGTAGTCGAAGCCGTTCTCGCCGGGCATCATCACGTCGAGGACCATGGCGTCGAACACGACGCTCTGGGCCCGGGCCCGCGCCTCCGCGGCGCTCGCCGCCGCGGTGACCCGGAAGCCCTGGTCGGTGAGGTAGCGGGCGAGCAATTCGCGCAGGCGGCGGTCGTCGTCGACCACGAGGACGTGGGGCGCCTCGTCGGGCAGGTCGGACCGGGCGGCGTGGCTCACGCGGGCTCCTCCGCGTCGAGGCGCCCCTCGGCCCCGCCCCCGCGCCGCGCCATCAGGCGCTGGACCGCCGGCCGGTCCTCCGGCTCGATCATCGCCATCAGGAAGTCCTCCGGGGAGCCCCGGGCATCCGGCGCCGCGAGCGCCCGGGCGAGGCGGCGGGCCTGGACCCGCGTCAGGTCGGCCGCGAGCCCGGCGCCGGCCTCGGTGCAGTACAGGAGGCGCTGGCGCCGGTCGCTGGATCCGGGCTTCTGCGCGACGTAGCCCTGCCCGATCAGGTCCTTGAGCACCCGGTTCAGGCTCTGCTTGGTGATGCGCAGGATGTCGAGGAGCTCGGCGATCGTCAGGCCCGGGTACCGGTCGACGAAGTGCAGCACCCGGTGGTGGGCGCGGCCGAACCCGTAATCGGCCAGGATCCTGTCCGGATCGCCGACGAAGTCCCGGTAGGCGAAGAACAGGAGCTCGATCAGGTCGTCGCTGCCGAGGGCGGCCGGCGCGGCGCCCGGGACGGGTTTCGGCGCGAACATCTCCTCGCGCGGGGCTGTCCGTGTCACGGCGCGGCCGCTCCCAACGGGTGATAGGTCAGTCCCCATGACGTTTCTCAAGGCGGCCGGGGCCCGTCAACCCTGGCCGGGGCGGCCGGGGCGCCGACCGCCCCGGATCCTCAAGCGTGTACCCGCGGGATTGCCCCCGGTCCGACGCCTCCGCTACGCAGGCCCTCGGGCGACGGGAGCGGACGCGCATGGCCGAGGCAGGGGAACCGGGATCGGGACGCCTCTGGATCCGCGACCCGCGCGCCGTCCTGGCCGAGGGCGCCGGCGGCGGGATCGTGGTGGCGGGCACCCGGATCGTCGAGTGCGTGCCGGCGGGCGCGCGGCCCGCCGCGCCCGTGGACGCGACCTTCGACGCGTCGCGCCACGTGGTCATCCCGGGGCTGATCAACACCCACCACCACGCCTTCCAGACGCTGACCCGCGCCCATCCGCTGGCGCTCAACAAGCCGCTCTTCCCCTGGCTGGAGGCGCTCTACACGGTCTGGGGACGGATCACCCCGGAGGCGTTCCGGCTCGCCACGCGGGTCGCCTTCACCGAGCTGCTGCTCTCGGGCTGCACCACGGCGGGCGACCACCACTACCTGTTCCCGAAGGGCCTCGAGGCGTCGATGGACATCCAGGTCGCGGAGGCCCGCGACCTCGGGATCCGGGCCGCGCTCACCCGCGGATCCCTGAGCCTGTCGGACCGGGCGGGCGGCCTGTCGCCCGCGGCCCTGACCCAGGACGACGACGCGATCCTCTCGGACTGCGAGCGGGTGCTGAACCTGTTCCACGATCCCGCCTCCGGGGCGATGGTGCAGATCGCCCTCGCCCCCTGCTCGCCCTTCTCGGTGACCGAGCGCCTGATGCGCGCGAGCGCGGAGCTCGCCGCCCGCAGGGGGTGCCGGCTGCACACCCATCTCGGCGAGACGCGCGACGAGGAGGCCTATTGCCAGCAGATGTTCGGCTGCCGCCCGGTGGAGTACCTCGAAGAGGTCGGCTGGCTGAGCGACCGGGTCTGGCTCGCCCACGGCATCCACTTCACCGATGCCGAAGTCGCGCGGCTCGGCGCGGCCGGCGTCGGTGTCTGCCACTGCCCGACCTCGAACATGACCCTGGCCTCGGGCCGCTGCCGCACCTGCGAGTTGGAGGCGGCGGGCGCGCCCGTCGGCCTCGGCGTCGACGGCTCGGCCTCGAACGACAGCTCGAACCTGATGGAGGGGGTGCGCCACGCCCTCATGATCAACCGGCTCACCTACGGGGCGGAGGCCGTGACGCATCTCGACGCCCTGCGCTGGGCGACCGAGGGCTCGGCCGCCTGCCTCGGCCGCTCCGATATCGGCCGGATCGCGCCGGGCCGCGAGGCGGACCTCGCCCTGTTCACCCTGGACGAGCTGCGCTTCTCCGGCGCCCACGACCCGCTGGCGGCGCTCGTCCTGTGCGGCGCCACCCGGGCCGACCGGGTGATGGTCGCGGGGCGCTGGCGGGTGATCGACGGGCAGCCGCTCGGGGTCGATACCGGGATGCTGCGCGAGGCGCATTCCCGGTTGGCGGTGGACTTGTTCGGGGACGCGTAGGGGCGGCCCCTGATCCGACCCGCTCCGTCATCGCGAGCGCAGCGACCCAGGGCAGCGCGCGATCTCCGGATGCGGTGTGTCCCTGGATTGCTTCGCTCCGCTCGCAACGACGAACGGCGGGGCCCGCCCGTGGGCGAGCCCCGCGCGACGTTTCTCAGAACAGCCCGTCGATCTGCCCGTTGGCGTCGAGCCGGATCGTGTCGGCGGCCGGCACCCGGGGCAGGCCCGGCATGGTCATGATCTCCCCGCAGATCGCCACCACGAAGCCCGCGCCGGCCGAGAGCCGGACGTCGCGCACGCCGACGATGTGGCCCTCGGGGGCGCCCATCAGGGTCGGGTCGGTGGAGAACGAGTACTGGGTCTTGGCCATGCAGATCGGCAGGTGGCCGTAGCCGTCCTTCTCGAAGGTGGCGAGCTTGCCGGCGGCCTTGGTCTCGATCTGGATGTCGGCGGCGCCGTACAGCTTGGTGGCGATCGCCCGGATCTTGTCGGTGAGCCGGCTCTCGGTCTCGTAGGCGTGGCGGATCGGCGCCGGCTCGGCCTGGCTGAGCTTCACCACCGCCCGGGCGAGTTCCTCGGCCCCGGCGCCGCCCTCGGCCCAGTGGCGGCAGGTGATCGCCTCCACGTCGAGCCGCTCGCGGCACAGGTCCTTGAGCTTGGCATGCTCGGCGTCGGTGTCGGCGTGGAAGTGGTTGACGCCGACCACCACCGGCAGGCCGAAGCCGCGCAGGTTGGTGACGTGACGGGCGAGATTGGCGAAACCCTTCTCCAGGGCGTCGATGTTCTCGGACCCGAGGTTCTTCTTGTCGACGCCGCCGTGCATCTTGAGGGCGCGGACCGTCGCCACCACCACCACGGCCGAGGGGGTCAGGCCCGCCTGCCGGCACTTGATGTCCAGGAACTTCTCGGCGCCGAGATCGGCGCCGAAGCCGGCCTCCGTCACCGTGTAGTCGGCGAGCCGCAGGCCGGCCCGCGTGGCGATCACCGAGTTGCAGCCGTGGGCGATGTTGGCGAAGGGGCCGCCGTGGATCAGCGCCGGGTTGCCCTCGAGGGTCTGCACGAGGTTCGGCTGCAGGGCGTCCTTGAGCAGCACCGTCATGGCGCCGGTGGCCTTCACGTCCTTGAGGGTGACGAGCTTGCGGTCGCGGGTCTCGGCGATGACGATCCGGCCGAGGCGCTCCTCCAGGTCGGCGAGGTCCTTGGCGAGGCAGAACACCGCCATCACCTCGGAGGCCACCGTGATGTCGAACCCGTCCTCGCGGGGGAAGCCGTTGGCGACGCCGCCGAGCGACTGGTTGATCGCGCGCAGGGCCCGGTCGTTCATGTCGACGACCCGGCGCCAGTGGATGCGGCGCACGTCGATGTTGAGCTCGTTCGCCCAGTAGACGTGGTTGTCGATCAGCGCGGCCGCGAGGCTGTGGGCCGACGTGATGGCGTGGAAGTCGCCGGTGAAGTGCAGGTTGATCTGCTCCATCGGCACGACCTGCGCCTTGCCGCCGCCGGCCGCGCCGCCCTTCATGCCGAAGCACGGCCCGAGCGAGGGCTCGCGCAGGCAGATCATGGTCTTCTCGCCGATGCGGTTCAGGGCGTCGCCCAGGCCCACCGTGGTGGTGGTCTTGCCCTCGCCCGCGGGCGTCGGGGAGATCGCGGTGACCAGCACGAGCTTGCCGGGCTTCCGGCTCTCCAGCCCGGCGATGTAGCCGTGGTCGATCTTGGCGATGTGCTTGCCGTAATTGTGGAGCGCGTCATCCGGGATGCCGAGCTTCTCGGCGACCTGCGCGATCGGCTTCAGGGTCGCGGCGCGGGCGATCTCGATGTCTGACGGCATGGGCCTTCCTCCCTGGGTCGCGGGCACGTGCCCGCCCGCCGGCTCTTGCCGTGCGAATCTCCTGCCGGGCGGGACGCGGCGTGGCCGCCCGCGAACGGCCACGCACTGTGCGTCAAAGCTCGCGAAAATGCGCGTCGATTTTTATGAGCTGGCGGACAAAATACTCTTGTCGATCGCGCTGTCCCCCGCTCCGACGCCGGAGCGCTCCCGGATGGTCCGTCCGAGCCCGGCCGGCGGGGGTCTTCGCGTGCCCGCGCCGCTCAGAACTTGACCAGCTCGACGCGCCGGTTCTGCGCCCGCCCCGCCTCGCTGTCGTCCGCGGCGACCGGGCTGGCTGAACCGAAGCCCTTGGCCTTCAGCCGGTCCTTCGCGATGCCGGCGCCGACGAGCCTCGCCATGACCGCTCTGGCACGGCCGTCGGATAGGGCTTGGTTATGCGAAGCGGCCCCGGTCCCGTCCGTGTAGCCGTTGATCGCGAGCCGCAGGCCGGGATCCGTCCGCAGCAGGGCCGCCACCGCGTCGATCTGCGGGGCGGAGGCCGGCAGGATCTCGGTCCTGTCGGTGGCAAAGTTGACCTGGATCACCGCCCTCCCGGTCTTGTCGAGATCCTGCTTCAGCCGCTCGGCGGGCAGGAGGCCGGCGGTCTGCACGAACGGCTTCGTCTCGAGGATCGTCCAGGCCGCGGTGAAGCTGTCGGGCACGAAATGCACCCAGATTTGCCGGTCCGGCCGGCGGATCACCCAGGTCTGGGCGGGCACGTTGTAGATGTCGCCCAGGCCCTCATACATCCCGATCCGGATCTCCTCCGGCAGCGTCTCCGTCACGGAGTTGGGGATCCGGCCGTCGGCGATCTTCCGGCCGCCGGCCTGCGTCAGCACGGCCTCGATGTTCTTCTTCAGCTCGTAGGCGGAGTAGGTCTTGCCGTCCTTGGGACCGATCAGGGACTGGAAGACCTTGCCTTCGACCTCGTGGAGCGCCGCGCCGGTCCAGAACAGGAAATGCCCGAATTCCCGCGTCTCGGGCGGGTTCACCGGCTGGTAGCCGTCGGGCAGCGCGAAGTAGGGAAAGCGGCCGAGCGGCGCGGCCGAGACGGGAACGGAATCGAGCGCGAAGGCCTTCGGCGCCGCCGCCGCGTCCTGCGCCCGCGCGGGATCGGCCCCGATCCCGGACCCCGCGCAGGCGAGGACCAGCAGGACACAGACAGGCTTCAGCGCTCTCACGTCGCACTCCGGAACGTTGCGGAGGCGCGACGATAGCGGGCGCGGATCGGTGGGCAATTAGGTCGCTCGACCTACGGCCTCCGGGCCGCAGCGCGGGCGCCCGAAGCCGCGACAGGGCGGCGGGCGCGGGCCGGATCTCGCGGCCTCGCGTCCCGAAATGGCCCGCGCATCGTCGGGACGGCGCGGCAGCCGCACCGCCCCGAGGCGGGACTTGGCGGGAGGCCTAGCCCCCCGACTTCTTGGCCTTGTCGGCGGAGCCCGGCGCCTCGTGCGGCTGGGGCGCGCCCTTCGGGAGTTCCGGGTTGTCGGGATTGTGCGGGGCGGCGACCGGGGCCGGCACCGTCTCGGCGGTGGCGGTGGGCTTCTCGATGTCGGGCAGCCCGTCCTTCAGCTTCGCGTTGATCTGGGTGAGGTCGTCCGGCTCGGGGTTCAGGTCCTTGGCGTGCTGCCACTGGAACTTGCCCTCGAGGCGCCGGCCCGAGCGCCAGTAGGCGTCGCCGAGGTGGTCGTTGATGGTCGGATCGCCGGGCTTCAGCTCGACCGCCTTCTCCAGCTCGCGCACCGCGTCGTCCCAGCGGCCGAGGCGGTAATAGGCCCAGCCGAGGCTGTCGACGATCATGCCGTCCCGCGGGCTCGCGTCGGCGGCCTGCTGCAGCAGCTTGAACGCCTCGTCGATGTTGATGTTCTGGTCGACCCAGGAATAGCCGAGGTAGTTCATCACCTGGGCCTTGGCGGCCGGCTGGTTGGCCGGCACCAGGGACAGGGCCTTCTTCAGGTCGGCCTCGGCCTTCGGCCACTGCTTGGCGCGCTCGTAGGCAGTGCCGCGGAAATAGTAGGTCGTCCAGTAGTTGGATTGCGGCCGGTTCCCGATCAGGTCGATGGCGCGGGTGTAGGTGGCCGCCGCCTCCTCGTACTTCTTGCGGGCGCGCTGCACGTTGCCCAGCGCGGTGATGACGTCGATGTCGTCCGGGTGGGCCTTCATCGCCGCGTCGAGATGGGCCAGCGCCTCGTCGCCCTTGCCCATCTGCTCCAGGTTCAGGCCGATCTGGATGTCGGCGTTGAGCTTGAGCGGGGAATTGGCCGGGATCTGCGCGTAGGCCTCGTTGGCGCGCTCGGGCTGCTTCATCCGGTCGAGCGTGTCGGCGAGCGTCAGCCGGGCCAGCGCGTGGTCGGGGGCGAGGTAGAGGGCGAGCCGCAGGTAGATCACCGCGGGCAGCTCGTCGCCCTGGGTCGAGCCGGCGGAGCCCAGCCCGTACAGCACCTCGGCGGCGCCCTCCTGGGCGGTGCCGATCAGCCGCGTGAGCGGCTTGCCGTCCTTCAGCTTCTCGAGGGCGTCGCGCACCAGCGGGTGGCGCGGCGAGAGCTGGTCGAAGTCGGAATAGGCCTGGATCGCCAGGTCGGTGCGGCCGAGGCTGGCCTCCATGCGGGCGTAGGCGTCGACGATGCGCAGGGTGTTGTGGTCGGCGTCGTAGGCGGCCTTGAGGCGGCGCTCGGCCTCTGCGTTGTCGCCGGTCACCGAGGCGATCAGGCCGGCATGGTAGTCCCGGAAGGTGTTGTAGTAGCGCTCACCCCGGAGCTTGTTGACCGTCTCCAGCGCCTTCTTGCTGTCGCCGGCGCCCGCGTAGGACCAGGCGGTGAGCAGCGTCGCGGTCAGGTCCGTGGCGGCGCCCCGGCCGCTCCGGGAAAAGTTCTGGCGGGCGGCGGCCCACTGGCCGGCCTTGATCTGGCGCACCCCGAGGGAGAGGTTGGCGAGGCCGTTGGTCGGATCGCGGGCGATCAGCTTCTCGGCGGTGCGGAACGCGTCCGGCAGGGCGCCATCGGCCAGCAGCGAGATGAAGGCGCGCTCGACGAGTTCCGCGTTGCGCGGGTCGGCCTTCACCGCCTCGCGGTAGAAGGTCGCCGCCGCCGCCGTGTCCCGCGACGCGCCCGCGATGTAGGCGGAGAGGAAGTTGCCCTCGAGCGAGTCCGCGGGCTCGTAGTCGAGCACCGGGGTCGATTCCTTCGGCTGCGCGGCGAGCACGGTCTGCGGGAGCCCGGCGGCGAGCAGCAGGGCGAGCGCCGAAACGCTCCGGCGGGCGCGTGTCATCATCATGAACCGATCGCGGCTCCTGGGCGCCGGCCCGTCGGGGGCCGGGCGCGAGAATGGCGGGGCATCCCCGAAAAAACGTTGGGGACACTGAACCCATCCCGCCAGCCCCGCAAGGCGAAAGGATGGCGCGGGGGTTGAGGCCGGGTTGGTCGGCCGTCCCGTCATCGCGAGCGCAGCGAAGCGACCCAGGGCGGCGGGACGTCTGCCCACGGAGCGGTTCACTGGATTGCTTCGCTGCGCTCGCAAAGACGTGAGCCTCGGCCCCTCGGCCGAGGGCTGACCTCACATGTTCGGGTAGTTCGGCCCGCCCGGACCCTCCGGCGTCACCCAGTCGATGTTCTGGTTCGGATCCTTGATGTCGCAGGTCTTACAGTGGACGCAGTTCTGCGCGTTGATCTGGTAGCGCACGCCGTCGCGGGCTGAAGAATCCTCCACCCACTCGTAGACGCCGGCCGGGCAGTAGCGGCCGGACGGGCCGCCGTAGACGTCGTGCTCGGAGCGCTTCTGCAGCTCCATATCGCGGACCTTGAGGTGGGGCGGCTGGTCCTCCTCGTGGTTGGTGTTCGACAGGTAGACCGAGGAGAGCCGGTCGAAGGTCAGCTTGCCGTCCGGCTTCGGGTAGACGATCGGCGTCACCTCCGAGAGCGGCTTGAGGCAGGCGTGATCCGGCTTGCCGTGGGACAGCGTGCCGAACGGCGAGGCGCCGAGGATGCTGGTCGCCCACATGTCGATCCCGCCGAGCCAGACGCCGACCAGCGTGCCGTACTTGGACCAGAGCGGCTTGACGTTGCGCACCGCCTTCAGGTCCTGCCCGATCGGGCTGTCGCGCCATCCGGCCTCGTAGGCGGTGAGCTCGTCGCCGGCGCGGCCCGCCTTCAGGGCGTCCGCGATGGCGTCGGCCGCCTGCATGCCGGACAGGATCGCGTTGTGCGAGCCCTTGATCCGCGGCACGTTCACGAAGCCGGCCGAGCAGCCGACGAGGCACCCGCCGGGGAAGACCAGCTTGGGGACCGATTGCCAGCCGCCCTCCATGATGGCGCGCGCGCCGTAGCCGATGCGCTTGGCGCCCTCGAACGTCTCGGCGATCATCGGGTGGGTCTTGAAGCGCTGGAACTCCTCGAACGGCGACAGGGTCGGGTTCTCGTAGTTCAGGTGCGTGACGAAGCCGACCGAGAGCAGGTGGTCATCGAAGTGGTAGAGCCAGGAGCCGCCGCCGGCCTTGTTGGGCAGCGGCCAGCCCATCGTGTGCTGCACCAGCCCGGGCTCGAACTTGCCGGGCGCGAGCTGCCAGAGCTCCTTCACGCCGAGCCCGTACTTGAAGTGGTCGCTGTACCGGTTGAGTTCGAACCGCTGGATCAGACCCTTGGTCAGGTTGCCGCGGGCGCCCTCGCCGAACACCGTGTACTTGGCGCGCAGCTCCATGCCGCGGGTGTAGTCCTCGCGCGGCTCGCCGGACCGGCCGATGCCGAGATCGCCCGTGGCGACGCCCGCCACGGCGCCGTTGCCGTCGAACAGCACCTCGGAGGCCGGGAAACCCGGGTAGATCTCGACGCCGAGCGCCTCGGCCTGGGCGCCGAGGTACTTGCAGACGTTCGAGAGCGAGCCGACGAAGTTGCCGTGGTTCGACATGAGCTTGGGGAAGAACACGTTCGGCAGGGTGATGCCGCTGTTCTTGGTGAGCATCATGAACTCGTCGCGCTGCACCTCCGTCTTGAGCGGCCGCTCCGGGTCCTGGCGCCACTCCGGCAGGAGCCGGTCGAGGCCGATCGGGTCGATCACCGCCCCCGACAGGATGTGGGCGCCGACCTCCGAGCCCTTCTCGACGACGACGACCGAGATCTCCTCGCCGATCTCGGCGGCGCGCTGCTTCAGGCGGATCGCGGTGGCGAGGCCGGCCGGGCCGGCGCCCACCACGACCACGTCGAAATCCATGCTCTCGCGTTCGGGCAGCGCCATCCTCGGGTTCCTTTTCTTGTTCCGGCGCCCGGTTCGTCGCCGGGCCGGCCTTCCTGATGCCGTCTCAAGCGATTCCAAGCTAGAAAGGCAAGTTGCCGACGCTCAAGCTCAAGGCAAAGTTCCCTTTGCCGCAGGGAACGGCGTCACAGCGCTGCGCCGCGCCGCGCTGTTCGGTCACGCAAGTCCTTGCCACCCGGAGCGATTCGGCGAGTTGTCCACAGGCCCCGGCGATCCCACATGCTGAGTCCCATGCCGAGCCCCACCGACGCGCAAGCCGACCTGATCGCCTATCTCGACTTCCACGTGGAGGCCGGGGCCGACGCGGCGCTCGACGAGCAGCCGCACGACCGCTTCAACGAGGCCGACACGCCCGCGCCTACCCTGCGCACGCCGCGCCGGGCGCCCCCCCGGGCCGCCGAGCAGCCGGTTAGCCCGGTCGCCAACACGCTCGTGCCGCCCCCCGGATCGGCGCCCCCGGGCACGGCCGCGCCCATCGCGGCGCCGCGCACCTTCGGCCGCGCCGCCAGCGCCCAGCCCGACGAGGCCGCGAGCGACGCCCGCGCTAGGGCGCGGCAGGCCAAGTCCCTCGACGAGCTCGAACGGATTCTCGCGGATTTCGACGCCTGCCCGCTGCGCTTCACGGCGAAGAACCTCGTCTTCGCCGACGGCAATCCCGAGGCGCGGGTGATGTTTCTCGGCGAGGCGCCCGGCGCCGACGAGGACCGGATCGGCAAGCCGTTCATGGGCCGCTCGGGCCAGCTCCTCGACAAGATGATGAAGGCGGTCGGGCTCGATCGGACGAGCGCCTATATCGGCAACATCGTGCCCTGGCGGCCGCCGGGCAACCGCAACCCGACCCCCCAGGAGGTGGCCGTGTGCCGGCCCTTCGTGGAGCGCCAGATCGAGCTCGTCGACCCGGACATCATCGTCTGCCTCGGCGCGCCCGCGACCCAGACGCTGACCGGCACCAAGGACGGCATCCTGCGGACCCGAGGCCGCCTCTTCCCGTACAAGTTGCCGAGCCGCGAGGTGAGGCTGCTCGCCACGCTCCACCCGGCCTTCCTGCTGCGCCAGCCGGTCCAGAAGCGCCTCGCGTGGCGGGACTTCCGGTCCCTGCGCACCCTCCTCGACGGGAAAGCGTGACCGCGAGCTTGACCGGAGTGACGGAACCGGCTCTCCCCTCCCGCCATTAGAGCTTCGTTCCCGCTGCTGGCGCGCCATCGGCCGGACACGACGACGCACAGCCAATCCCGGCCCGCCCGAGGCGGCCGGCGCAGCACCGATGGCGGGACCCAACCATGCGCTGGGAAGATCTACGCAGCTCCGACAACGTCGAGGATCGCCGGGGCGAGGGCGGCGGCGGTGGCGGCATGGGCTTTCCCGGCGGCGGCGCCGGCGGGCTCGGCATCGGCACCATCGTGGTGCTGCTGATCATCAGCTACTTCACGGGCATCAACCCGGCGATCCTGATCGGCGGGGCCCAGCAGATCGGCGGCGGCGGCCGCAGCCAGCAGGAGCAGGTCGACCCGCAGACCCAGGCCAAGCGGCGCCAGGCCCCGACCGACGAGAGCGGCCGGTTCGCGTCCAAGATCCTCGGCAACACCGAGGACGTGTGGAGTCAGATCCTGCCGCAGCAGACCGGCAAGCAGTACACTCCGACGACGCTGGTGCTCTACACCGGCGGCACGCGCTCCGGCTGCGGCTCGGCCCAGGCCGCGATGGGCCCGTTCTACTGCCCGCTCGACAAGAAGGTCTATCTCGACACCGGCTTCTTCAAGGAGATGGCCTCGAAGTTCGGCGTGAAGGGCGACTTCGCCTACGCGTACGTGATCGCCCACGAGGTCGGCCACCACGTCCAGGACGTGCTCGGCATCCTCGGCAAGGTCCAGCAGCGCCAGCAGCAGGCCTCCAGCAAGACCGAGGCGAATGCCCTCTCGGTGCGGATCGAGCTGATGGCCGACTGCCTCGCCGGCGTCTGGGCCAAGAACTCCAACGACAAGTACGCCGAGCTCGACAAGGGCGACATCGACGAGGCGCTGAACGCCGCCGCGCAGATCGGCGACGACGCGCTCCAGCAGCGCTCGCGGGGCTACGTGGTGCCGGATTCCTTCACTCACGGCTCCTCGGCCCAGCGCCAGCGCTGGTTCATGGCCGGCTACAAGAGCGGTCAGACCAAGTCCTGCGACACGTTCCGGACGGCCAACAACTGAAGGCGGATCGCGGCTTCGCGAGCCGCCCCCGTCATCGCGAGCGCAGCGAAGCGACCCGGAGCGACGTGACGTCGCCGGATGCGGCGCCGCTGGATTGCTTCGCTCCTCTCGCGATGACGGCGCGCGGCGATCCGGCGGGCGCGCCTCACCCCCGGCTCAGCCGCCGGGCGTTGGCCTGGACCTTCCGCCGGTAGCTGCGGATCACCTTGCCGTTCGAGGCGCCCGCGGCGAGCATGAGCGCCGCCTCGCCGGCGGCCAGCATCTTCTCGGTCACCATGAGCTGCGCCTCGGCCTGGGCCGCCGGGCCGCCGAGGGCGAACATCGCCATGCGCTGCGCGATGACGCCCTGCGCCTCCAGCCCCAGCATGGCCATGTCCATGCCCGTCATCCACCAACCGAACAGCATCGCGATCCTCATGTTGCCCAGGGCAACGGCCGAGCCTCATCCCGGGTCCCGGGATGCGCCCAGGCCTGCGCCGGACGCAAGCGTTATCCCGCACTGCGGCACCCTGCCTTTGCGCCGCGTCGGCCGATGCCGTAAGCGGCCGGGATACTCCCGGACACCTTCCGGACAGCGACCTCCCGGACAGCGCCCGCCGCCATGATACGCCTGGACAAGATCACCAAGCAGAACGGGCGGCAGCTCGTCTTCATCGAGGCCTCGGCCGCCCTCCAGCGGGGCGAGAAGGTCGGCCTGGTCGGCCCGAACGGGGCCGGCAAGACCACGCTGTTCCGGATGATCATCGGCCAGGAGCAGCCCGACGAGGGGCAGGTCGCCGCCGACCGGGGCATCACCATCGGCTACTTCAGCCAGGATGTCGGCGAGATGTCCGGGCGCAGCGTCGTCACCGAGACGATGGACGGCGCCGGCCCGGTGAGCGCGGTCGCGGCCGAGCTCGCCGAGCTCGGCGCGGCGCTCGCCGACCCGGACCGCGCCGACGAGATGGACACCCTGATCGAGCGCTACGGCGAGGTCCAGGCCCGGTTCGAGGAGCTCGACGGCTACGCGCTGGAGGGCCGGGCTCGCGAGGTGCTCGACGGGCTGAGCTTCAGCCAGGAGATGATGGACGGCGACGTCGGTGCCCTCTCGGGCGGCTGGAAGATGCGGGTCGCGCTCGCCCGCATCCTGCTGATGCGCCCGGACGTGATGCTCCTCGACGAGCCGTCCAACCACCTCGACATCGAGAGCCTGATCTGGCTCGAATCGTTCCTGAAGGGCTACGACGGCGCCCTGCTGATGACCTCGCACGACCGCGAGTTCATGAACCGCATCGTCACCAAGATCATCGAGATCGACGCCGGCGCGCTCACCACCTACTCGGGCGACTACGCCTTCTACGAGGGCCAGCGGAAGCTCAACGAGGCGCAGGCCCAGGCGCAGTACGAGCGCCAGCAGGCGATGCTGGCGAAGGAGATCGCCTTCATCGAGCGGTTCAAGGCGCGGGCCTCCCACGCCGCCCAGGTGCAGAGCCGGGTGAAGAAGCTCGACAAGATCGAGCGCGTCGAGCCGCCCCGGCGGCGGCAATCGGTGGCCTTCGAGTTCCAGCCGGCACCGCGCTCGGGCGACGACGTCGTGATGCTCAAGGGCGTGAACAAGCGCTACGGCAGCCGCACGATCTACGAGGGACTCGACTTCTCGGTGCGGCGCAAGGAGCGCTGGTGCGTGATGGGCATCAACGGCGCCGGCAAGTCGACGCTCCTGAAGCTCGTCACCGGCACCACCGCGCCCGACGACGGCTCGGTCACGGTCGGCGGCAGCGTGAAGCTCGGCTACTTCGCCCAGCACGCGATGGACCTGCTCGACGGCGACCGCACGGTGTTCCAGACCCTGGAGGATTCCTTCCCGCAGGCCGGCCAGGGGTCGCTGCGGGCGCTGGCCGGCTGCTTCGGCTTCTCGGGCGACGACGTCGAGAAGCGCTGCCGGGTGCTCTCGGGCGGCGAGAAGGCTCGGCTGGTCATGGCGCTGATGCTCTACGACCCGCCGAATTTCCTGGTGCTCGACGAGCCGACCAACCACCTCGACATGGGCACCAAGGAGATGCTGATCGAGGCGCTGGCCAATTACGAGGGGACGATGCTGTTCGTGTCGCACGACCGGCACTTCCTGGCCGCCCTCTCGAACCGGGTGCTCGAGGTCACGCCGGAGGGCATCCACCAGTACGGCGGCGGCTACACCGAGTACGTGGCCCGCACCGGCCAGGAGGCGCCGGGCCTCCGGAGCTGACGCGGTCCGCTCCGTCCTCGCGGGCGCCGCGTTCCGGCCGGGAGCCCTGCGACCGGCGCGCCGCTATCGCCCCCCGACGCCCCGCGCTAGGCTGCGCCGAAACGGCCCGGGTGAGACGCCGTGCGACGCCTGCTGAAATTCCTCCACACGATGGGGTCCGCGGGGCTGCTGGGCGCCATGGCGTCCCTGGTCGTCATGCTGAGCCTGGCGCCCGCGCCGTCCGCCCTGACGGGCTACGCGGCGATGCGGGGCGCGATGGGCGCCGTCGCCACCTGGATCTTCCTGCCCGCCCTGGCGGTGACGCTGATGTCGGGCCTGCTCGCGATGGCGCTGAACCGCGCCTTCCTCAACGCCGGATGGGCGTGGGTGAAGCTCGCCACCGGCGTCCTGATGTTCGAGGGCGGGCTGGTCTACGTCCAGGGCCCGATGAAGCAGGAGGCGGAGCAGAGTGCCCGCGCGGTGGCGGGCCTCGTCGACCCCGCGGTGCTGGCCGTCTCGCTGACCGGCGAGCGCGGCACCCTCTGGGTCCTGCTGGCGGTCGCGACCGCGAACGTGGCGCTCGGGATCTGGCGGCCGCGGATCCTGCGGATCCCCCAGTAGCGAAGCCGCGTCGGGCCCGATTCCAGCCCGATTGGTTGCCGGCTTTAAATCTATTTCCCGATGCAGAACCCGCTGAACAGCCGGTCGAGGACGTCCTCGACGCCGACATGGCCCGCGACCGCGCCGAGCGCCCGCACCGCGAGCCGCAGATCCTCCGCGGCCAGCTCCGGGAGACTGCCGGCACTCCCCGAGACGCGATCCAGATGGCCGATGCAGGCCTCCAGCGCGGCCCTGTGCCGGGCGCGGGTGATCAGCGCGTCGCCGGTGCCGAGACCATCCTCGGCCGCGGCCTGGATCGCATCGAGCAGGGCGTCCATGCCGGCGCCAGTATGGGCCGAGACCGTCACGTCCACCGGATCACCCCCCTGTTCTGAGCCGGCAAAAAGATCGGCTTTGGTACGCACGGTCAGGACCGGGCCCTGCGCCGGCCCGAGATCCGGGACCGCGCCGCCGGGGGGCACCAGGGCGACCACGAGATCGGCCATGTCGATCCGCGCCCGCGTCCGCACGATCCCCGCGGCCTCGATCGGCTCCGCGGTCTCGCGGAGCCCGGCCGTGTCGACCAGCATGACCGGCAGGCCGCCGAGGTCGAGCCGCACCTCGATGGCGTCGCGGGTCGTCCCCGGGCTGTCCGACACGATGGCCACGTCCCGTCGGCTCAGCGCGTTCAGCAGGGTCGATTTCCCGCTGTTCGGAGCCCCCGCCAGCACCACCATGAACCCGTCACGCAGGCGCTCGCCGCGCTGGCCGTCGCGCAGCGCCGCGGCGATCGCGTCGCGCAGGCGGGCGGCGCGGTCGAGCAGCGCCGCGTCGAGCCCGGCATCGTCCACGTCCCCCTCGTCGGCGAAATCCAGCGCGGCCTCCGCGGCGGCGAGGCAGTCGATCGCCTCCGCGCGCCACGCGGCCACCTGCCGGCTGAGCGCGCCGTCGAGCTGGCGCAGGGCCTGCCGGCGCTGGCCCTCGGTCTCGGCGTCGATCAGGTCGGCGACGGCCTCCGCCTCGGCGAGGTCCATCCGCCCGTTGAGGACGGCCCGCCGCGTGAAGGCCCCGGGCTCGGCGGCCCGGCAGCCCGGGAGGCGGGCGAGGGTGGCCAGGACACGCATCCGCACGGCCGCGCCGCCGTGCAGGTGCAGCTCGCCCATATCCTCGCCGCTGTAGGTGTCGGGCCCGGGAAACCACGCCACCAGCGCCCGGTCGAGCTCGGTGCCGTCGTGGGGATCCCGGAGGCTCCGCAGCGACAGCCGGCGGGGCGGCGGCAAGCGTCCGCCCATGGCGACGAGCGCGTCGCGCGCGGCCGGGCCGCTGATGCGGATCACCGCGACGGCGGCCCGGCCGAAGCCGCTGGCCGGCGCGAAGAGCGTGTCGGTATCGATCATGGTCCCACAGGGCCGCGCGAGGGGCGGAGTTTCACGTGAAACAATCGCGGCCGCCCTATACCATCCCGGCGCCGACGCGCCGCACCCGCTTGCGCCGTCGCGATCTCGAATGGGGATGCGCCATGATCGTCTGGACCCGCCGCGCCGTCGGCCTCGGCCTGCTCGCCGCGCCCCTCGCCGCCGCCCTCCCCGCGTCCCCGGTCCTGCCCGCGCGCGCCGCGGAGGCCGAGCCGGACTGGGCCGCCATCGAGCGCCGGCTCGGCGGCCGCCTCGGGATCGCGGCCGCCTCGGCGGACCGCGTCCTCGCCGCCTACCGCGCCGATGCGCGCTTCCCGATGTGCAGCACCTTCAAGGCGCTGGCGGTGGCGGCGGTCCTGGCGCGGGTCGATGCCGGCCGCGAGACCCTCGCCCGGGTCGTCAGCTACGGGGCCGGCGACCTGCTGAGCTACGCGCCCGTGACCCGGAAGGCGCTGGAGGCCGGCGCCGGGACCGGGCGGATGAGCGTCGTGGACCTGTGCGCGGCCACGCTGATCTGGAGCGACAACACGGCCGCCAACCTGCTCCTGGCGGATCTCGGCGGCCCCGAGGCGCTGACCGCGTGGTTGCGGACCACCGGCGATCCCGTCACCCGCCTCGACCGGACCGAGCCGACCCTCAACACCGCGCTGCCCGGCGACCCGCGCGACACGACCACGCCGGACGCCATGCGGGCGACCCTGGGCCGTGTCCTCCTCGGGACCGTCCTGTCGGCGTCCTCGCGCGCCCGGCTGGAGGCCTGGATGGTCGCCTGCGAGACCGGCCGGAAGCGCCTGCGGGCCGGCCTGCCGCCCGACTGGATCGCGGGCGACAAGACCGGGAGCGGCGACAACGGCACCGTCAACGATGTGGCGATCCTCCGGCCGCCGGGGCGCGCGCCGATCCTCGCAGCGGTCTACGTCACGGAATCGACCGCCTCCCCCGACACCTGCGCGGCGGCCTACGCGGAGATCGGCCGTCTCATCGCCGCGCGCGCCCATTCGACCTGACCGGACGAACCATGAAGACAGCCGCCAAGACGACCCGCGCGACGCTCGCCCTCGACAGGGCCGGCATCCGGTACAGCCTCCACGTCTACGCGTACGATCCGGACGCGCCGCGCATCGGCCTGCAGGCCGCGGAGGCGCTCGGGGTGGACCCGGGACGCGTGCTGAAGACCCTGATGGCGTCGGTCGACGGACGGACGGTCTGCCTGCTCGTGGCCTCCGACAGGGAGGTGTCCATGAAGCGGGTCGCCGCTGCCTTCTCGGGCAAGGCCGCGTCCATGCTCAAGCCGGCCGATGCCGAGCGGCTGACCGGCTACCATGTCGGCGGGATCAGCCCGCTCGGACAGAAGCGGTCCTTCCCGACCGCGATCGACGCCGGATCCCTGACCGAGCCGGCGGCCGAGATCCACGTCAACGGCGGCGGCCGCGGCTTGCAGATCCGGCTGACCGAGGGTGATCTCGCCGCCGTCTTGGACGCCCTCGTCGTGTCGCTGACGTGATCCCGCGGTAATCACTCGTTTACCCTGCCGTCGCACGGTGTCGCCTTCCGATAGAGACGAAGGCGGTGCAGGGGCGGCATGCGGGAGACGGCGCGCAGGGCGATGACGGCGCTCGGATTCGTCCTGCTGCTCGCGGCACCGGGCCGGGCGGCCGATCTCGACGTCCGCTACGGCGCCGAGGCGGGCGTGGGCGGCAGCCCCCGCTTCTTCCCGCGCAACGACGGCCTCGACCGTCGGCCGGTCTACGCGGTCCGGTCCCGTCGCGTGCCGGTGGGCTGCACGCCCCGGCGGGTGCCCGTGCCGACCAACGCCCCGGACGATCCGAGCTACGTCGGCTCCGAGTACGGCCTGGGGCATCCGAGCTATTACGGCTTCACGCCGCCGCTGGGCGTGGACGACCCCTTCGGGCGCTCCCTCCTGCCCTACTGCCCCTGACGCCGATCGCGACGACTCGGTCCGGCGTCGACTGCCGGATTCCACCGCCCCGCATCATGCTCTAGACCGGCCCTGCCCTCCCCCGGAGCCCGTGCCGTGTCCGAGTCGACCTTCCAGTCCTTCCGCGACCTCGCAGCCCTGCGCGGATGCGTGGCCGCGTGGCGCGCGGCGGGCGAGCGCGTCGTCCTGATCCCGACCATGGGCGCCCTGCACGAAGGGCACCTCGCCCTCGTGGCCGAGGCGCGGCGGATCGGCCGCCGGACCGTGGCCAGCATCTTCGTCAATCCGACCCAGTTCGGCCCGAACGAGGATTTCGCCCGCTACCCCCGCGACCTCGACGCGGATCTGGCCCTGCTGGCGGGGGCCGGCGCGGACGCCGCCTGGACGCCCGGCGCCGAGACCATGTACCCGCCGGGCTTCGCCACCCGGATCGAGGTCGCGGGCCTGACCGAGGGGCTGTGCGGGCCGTTCCGGCCCGGCCATTTCGCTGGCGTCGCCACGGTGGTGACCAAGCTCCTCAACCAGGTCCGGCCGGACGTCGCCCTGTTCGGCGAGAAGGACTTCCAGCAGCTCCGCGTGCTCCAGCAGGTAGCGGCGGATCTCGACCTCGCGGTGGAGATCCGCGGCGTGCCGACCGTGCGCGAGCCCGACGGCCTCGCGCTGTCGTCGCGCAACCGCTACCTCTCGGCCGAGGAGCGCGCCGTCGCCCCGAAGCTCCAGGCCGTCCTGGCCGAGATCGCCTCCGCCTCCCGCAACGGCACCCCGGTGGCCGGCCGGATCGCCGCCGGGCGGGCGGCGCTGGAGGCGGCGGGGTTCCGCGTCCAGTACCTCGCGGTCTGCGACGCCCGGACCCTGGTGCCGGTGGAGCGGGTCGACGGCCCGGCCCGCGTCATCGCCGCGGCCTTCCTGGGCCGGACCCGGCTGATCGACAATCGCGCCGTCTAGGCCGGCGCCGGTCCGACCACCGACGGTCGTGGCCGCCGGGCCACGACGCGCGGATTTCCGGCTTCAACTGCGCCAGGTGATTGGCGCCGCCCGGCCGACCTGCTCTCTGCTGGTCGCGTGATCGGAACGCGCACCGCACCGGCCATCCTGGCCGTGTCCCTCGCCCTGGCGGGCCCCGCCGGCGCCGGCGAGGACGCGTTCGAGGGGATGGCCGGCCCCTACGGCGAGCGCCTGCGCTACGACGCGAAGGGGTTGACGCTCACCTTCCCCGAGCCCGACGTGAAGCTCCGGATCGGCGGGCGGCTGCACATCGACGGCGGCGCGGCGGGTTTCAGCCGGCCGGACCTGCCCGAGGCCTTCCCCGACAACGTCGCCGTGCGCCGGGCCTGGATCGAGCCGACGCTCACGATCGGCCGCGACTGGGTGATCGCCTTTCAGTACGATTTCGCCGACCCGATGCTGCCGATCAACGACGCGCTGGTCGCCTGGAAGGGGCTGCCGGACACGATCCTGACGCTCGGCAACATGAAGGAGCCCTTCAGCCTGGAATGGCTGCAGAGCAACAACGACACGCTGTTCGCCGAGCGCTCGGTGGCCAACGCCCTCGTGCCGGAGCGCCGGTTCGGCTTCGCGGCCGGGCACCACGGGGCCGCCTGGACCGCGGTGGTCGGCGTCTTCGGCAACGCCGCCAGCAGCGGCATCGACGGGGACGGTGTCGCGGTGGCGGCCCGCGCCACCGTCGCGCCGATCATGGAAGGGGACGAGACCCTGCATCTCGGTCTCGCCGGGGTCTTCCGCAGCCGGTCCCGGTCGGACGGGGCCTTCAGCTTCTCCAGCCCCGCCGGCGCCTTCCTGTTCGAGCGCCCCCTGGTGGATACGGGCGACCTCCCCGACGCCGCCAGCGTGTCGCGCCTCGGCGCCGAGCTGGCCTATCGCCGCGGCCCGTTCCTGCTGCAGGCCGAGTACATCCGGGCCGCGTTGCAGCCGTTCCGCGGTCCCGGCCAGCCCGGCACCGCGCTCGATTTCCAGGGCGGCTACGTCGAGGCGGCCCTGGTGCTCAACGGCGAGGGCCGCGCCTACGCGCTGACGCCGCAGAGCGGCACCACTTACGCGACCTTCCGCGGCGTGACGGTTCCGGAGGCGCAGCGGCTCTCCCGGGGCGGGATCGGGGTGTTCGAGCTTGCGGTGCGCTACAGCGCCGTCGACCTGGACGCCCGGGGCTTCCGCGGGGGCATGGAGCAGGACGTGACCCTCGGTCTGAGCTGGTATCCCGAGCCCAACCTCCGGTTGATCGGGAACGTCGTGCACGGGCGCGTGCAGCCGGGGGTGGCCCAGGCCGAGACGCTGGGTACCCGCCCGTTCACGGTCGACACGGTGATCGCGCGCCTGCAGATCTACTGGTGACCGGGCTCGCCGGGCCCGCAGCGTGCCCGGGCGCGGCCCCTCGCACGGGCTCTCACACGGCCCTGCGCAGGACCGACCGGAACGGGCGCCGCTCCGGCTCCGGCGGGGGCGTCGGCTCCTCGGCGGGCTGGGTCGCCAGGACCTCCGCGCGCACCGGGCGCGGGGCCGCGAAGGCCGTCCCCTGCGCGAACGGCACGTCGAGGTCGATCAGGTCCGGGACGTCGGCCTCGTCGGCGACGCCCGTGGCGACGACGCGGATCCCGGCCCGGGCCAGGGCCGGCGCGGTGTCCTCCAGGGCGATGTCCGACAGGCTGCCGCGGCCCGCGCCGGGCCGGAGCAGCATCTCCGCCGGCACCTTGACCTGCCCGATGCCGAGCGCCGCGAGTTCGGCCGCGTCGAAGCGGAGGTCGTCCGGGCGGTCGAGGCTGAACCCGATCCGACCCTGCAGGGGCGCGAGCAGGCCCCGCTGGCCGGCATCGAGACGGCGCCAGCTCTCCTGCGGCAACGCGATGGTCAGGCCGGCCAGGGCCGGATCGTCGGCGGCCGTGCGGGCCAGCTCGCGCAGGAGGCCGGGCTCGAACAGCGACAGCGGCGACAGCCCGTAGGTCAGCAGGGTCTCGCTGCCGCGCCGGGCGAGGTGGCGCGCCACGATCGTGGCCCGCTGCAGCATGCGGCGGTCGAGCTCGGTGGTGCGCCCGTAGCGCTCCAGCACCGGCAGGAAAACCTCGGGCTCGGCCGGCGGCGCGCCGGGGCCGCCGATCCGCAGCCGGGCCAGCGCCTCGTAGGCCACCACCTTGCGTTGCGGCAGGGTGACCACCGGCTGCAGATGGATCTCCAGACCGTCCCCCTCGAAGGCCGCGACGATCGCGCCCTCGTCCGCGGGGGGGATCGCGGGGCGGGGCGGGATCGGCCGCGGCGGAATCGGCCGCGCCGGGACGGACGGGGCCGGGGCGAGCTGAGACCGGGGCGGGACTTGCTCGAGCGAGGCGGCCTGAACCTGCGGAGGCGGTACCGGCGCTGGCTGCGGCGACGGGGCCGCTGCGGCATCCGGAAGGGCTGCGCCGGGCACCGTGGGCAGGGGCCGGGGCGCCTCGGCGGGTGCGATCGCGGGCCCGATAACGGGCCTGATCTCGGGCGCGATCTCCGGCCTCGCCTTGAGGCCCGCGATCTCGGCATCCTGGGCGCTCACGACCGTGGTGAGGTCGCGGACGATCCCGCTGAGGAGCCCGAACTCGACGGTCAGTTCCTCGATCTGGGCGCGCAGGGCGGCCTCGGCGGTCTCGGGCCGCGGCTGGGCCGCCGCGGTCGCGGCCGCCGTCTCGACCTTGAGCAGGCGCCGGGACAGCAGATCGACCTCGCCGGACAGCTTCTCGCAGCGCGCCTTGAGGGTGGCGATACGGGTCAGGGCGAGACCGCCCGCCAGGGCGGCCGCGGCGCCGAGCGTCAGGGCACTCCAGAGCGGCAGGAACACCGCGAGCGGCCCGAGAACGACGAGCCCGAGAAGGCCGACCGTCAGCAGCCCCGCGTACCGGCCGAGGACCGGGACCATCGTCTGAACACCTGCCAGGAACGCGCGCCGGTCGCCGGGGGACATCCCGAGCGATCCCCACCGGGCGCGAACCGAATCGCAGGATCATTGGCCGCCCGCACCCCGCCCGGCAAGGCTCAGGGACCGCGATGGCGCGCCGCCGCCTGTTAATTCCGGGCGGTGTGACGCCCGCGCCCGCTGGAACGTTGCGGATTCATCACGGCGGACCCGATTGCGGGGCGATCCGGGGAGGGTTGCGCGGCTTGCGAATGCGGACGGGATGAAAAAGGATCATAAAGCGTGGCCATGACGCCCGCCCCCCCGCGTACTCCCCGATTTCGCGCCGTTCTCGGCGCCGGCGCGCTCCTCGCGACCCTCGGCACGACGGCGCCGCGGGCCGCGGATCTCGGCGCGGATCTTCCGCGCACCACGCCGACCTTCGCGATGGTCGATCCCAACACTTGGATCGTCACGCTCAGCGGCTCGATCCAGGCCGTGCCGCGCTATCCGGGCGCGAGCGACTACACGGCCGTCGGCTACCCGTCGATCGACATCCGCCGGGTCGGCGAGCCGCGCCGGTTCTCGACGCCGGATGACGGGTTCAGTTTCTCGCTCTTCGACACCGAGTCGTTCCGCATCGGCCCGACCGCGCGCTTCGTGCCGGGGCGCTACTACGGCGACGACCGGCGCCACCTGTACGGTTTCCGCGACGCCCGCTTCGCCGTGGAGCCCGGCGTGTTCGCGGAGTTCTACCCGGTCTCGTTCATCCGGACCCGCGTCGAGCTGCGCCAGGGCGTCTACGGGCACCACGGAACGGTCGGCTCGGTGGCGGCCGACTACCTGATCCCGGCGGAGAAGTTCCTGTTCTCCATCGGGCCGCGCCTCAATGTCGGCGATGCCAGCTACGCCCGGAAGTACTTCGGCGTCTCGCCGATCGAGGCTGCGCTGAACGGGCGCGTCACCCCCTACGATCCGCGCAGCTTCTACTCGGCCGGCGTGCTCGGCGGCGTGACCTACACGCAGAGCGAGACCTGGGCCTACACGGCCTATGCCGGCTACACCCGGATCCTGGGCGCCTCCGGCAACAGCCCGCTGGTGCGGCGCCCGTTCGGCAACCCCAACCAGTATCAGTTCGGCCTGCGCATCGATTACGCCTTCCGCATGCCGGCGCTGTTCTGAGCCGACACCCGGCTTGCGCTGGCCCCGCCGGGCCCCGACATCCCGGGGAGGCGGTTATGGAGGCCCCGATGGACGAGACGCGCGCCGACCTGCTGATGCGGGTCGAGGGCATGACCTGCGACGGCTGCGCCGCCGCGGTGACCCGCACGGTGAAGCGGATCGATCCCGCGGCCGACGTGCAGGTCGACCGGGACGCCGCGCGCGTGGCGATCCGCACCGACGCGCAGGCGCTGACCATCGCCGAGGCCCTGACCAAGGCCGGCTACACCGCGACGGCCATGACCGGCTGAGCCGGCTCGGCGCCCCGCGTTCGCGGGCCGCGGGAGGCACCGTGCGGCCGTCCGCGCGCGCGGTGCGGTCATCCCGGCCGGCGCGACGCTCGGCCGGGAAGCCTGGCCCGAGACGACGCGCCCCCGCTTCCCCTCAGGAGCGGCTCAGGAACATCCCGGTCAGGAGCAGGGCAAAGCCCGCGAGGCCGAACAGGCCTTCCTTGCGCCGGGTGCGGTCGAGGAAATGAGCGGCGGCGCCGGCCGCGCAACAGGCGGCGCCTAGGCCGATTGTCAGCGACGACATCTCGAGTCTCCTCCTCGCGCGTCGCTCGGCGGCGCGGCGAAAACAGTCCCTCTCGTGGGCCTGCCGGACGGCGTTGTCCGCACAGGATCGCGTCACGGCGCAAGATTTGCACGGCCCGGAGAGACTGGCAAGGCGCGACGCCCAAGTCCTCGCGGGATCCGCGACAGCAATGGGCGCGGGAACGACAGATCTTCGCGCAGCGGGCGTTCTGAATACCGCATCCAGAGGATCCGCCGCCGCCGGCGGAGGGGGCGTCGTTCCGGCGGGCGGGACGCGTTGACCGGCGCGCCCGCGCGCGCTTAGACCTCCCGGCAGATCCGCCGGTCCCGCGCCCACCCGCCGTGCACGGCCCGGGGCGCTCCTCGCACCCGCGGCGGGATGTCCGCGAAAGGCTGCTCGGTACCCGATGCTCACCCCCTCCTCCGCCCGGTTCGACGTCGCGGTCGTCGGCGGCGGCCATGCCGGCGTCGAGGCCGCCGCCGCCGCGGCGCGCTGCGGCGCGCGCACCGCGCTGGTCACCCACGATCCGGCGACGATCGGGGCGATGTCCTGCAACCCGGCGATCGGCGGCCTCGGCAAGGGCCACCTCGTCCGCGAGGTCGATGCCCTGGACGGGCTGATGGGCCGGGTCGCCGACGCGGCCGGCATCCAGTTCCGCCTGCTCAACCGCCGCAAGGGTCCGGCGGTGCGCGGCCCCCGGACCCAGGCCGACCGCAAGCTCTACGCGGCCGCCATGCAGGCGGCCGTGGCCGGGACCGAGGGGCTGACGGTCATCGCCGGCGCCTGCGAGGACCTGGCCTTCGACGCCGAGGGCCGCCTCCGCGGCCTCGTCCTGGCCGACGGCCGGACCCTCGCCTGCGGCGCGGTGGTGCTGACCACCGGCACCTTCCTGCGCGGCCTGATCCATATCGGCGAGCGGCAGATCCCGGCGGGCCGCGTCGGCGAGGCGCCGGCGGTCGGTCTGGCGCGGACCCTCGACCGGCTCGGCCTGCGCCTCGGGCGCCTGAAGACCGGCACGCCCCCGCGCCTCGACGGGCGGACCATCGACTGGTCCGGCCTGGAGATGCAGGAGGCCGACGCCGAGCCGGTGCCGTTCTCGACGCTGACCGAGCGGATCACGACGCCGCAGATCCGCTGCGGCATCACCCGGACGAGCCGGGCCGTCCACGACCTGATCCGCGCCAACCTGCACCGCTCGCCGATGTATTCCGGCGGCATCGCCAGCCGGGGCCCGCGCTACTGCCCGTCGATCGAGGACAAGGTCGTGCGCTTCGGCGACCGGGAGGGCCACCAGATCTTCCTGGAACCGGAAGGGCTCGATGATCCCACCATCTACCCGAACGGCATCTCGACGGCGTTGCCCGAGGAGGTGCAGCACGACCTCGTCCGCCTGATACCCGGGCTGGAGCGGGCCGCCATCCTGCGGCCGGGCTACGCCATCGAGTACGATTACGTGGACCCCCGGGAACTCGACGTCGGCCTTCAGGTGAAGAGCCTGCCGGGCCTGTTCCTGGCCGGCCAGATCAACGGCACGACGGGCTACGAGGAGGCCGCCGGCCAGGGGCTGGTGGCCGGCCTCAACGCCGCCCGGCACGCGGGCGGCCTCGGCATCGCGGGCTTCGACCGGGCCGAGTCCTATCTCGGCGTGATGATCGACGACCTCGTGACCCAGGGAGTCAGCGAGCCCTACCGGATGTTCACCTCGCGCTCGGAGTACCGGCTGTCCCTGCGGGTCGACAACGCCGACGCCCGGCTGACGCCGCGCGGGATCGCGCTGGGCTGCGTCGGAGGACACAGGGCGGCCCATTTCGCGGCCGGGCAGGCGGCGCTCGACGCGGCGCGCGCCCGCCTCGACGCGGTGAGCCTGACGCCGAGCCAGGCCGCGGCCCACGGGATCGTCCTGAACCGCGACGGCATCCGCCGCACCGGCTTCCAGCTCCTCGCCTACCCGGAGATCGGCTGGTCCGACCTGGCGGCGGTGTGGCCGGACCTCGCCGAGGTCGCCCCGCGGATCGCCGACCGGATGAAGACCGACGCGACCTACGCGGTCTATCTCGACCGGCAGGACGCCGACATCGCGGCCTTCCGCCGGGACGAGGCCGTGCGCCTGCCGGCGGGGCTGGACTACGCGGCGATCAGCGGACTCTCCAACGAGACGCGGGTGAAGCTCGAGACCGTGCGCCCCGGGACCCTCGGACAGGCGGCGCGGATCGAGGGCGTGACGCCGGCCGCCCTCACCCTGCTGGCCGCCCACGCGCGGCGCGGGGCCCGCGCGGCGTCGGCCCCCGCAGACCGGCTCCCGGCATGAGCGATCCGGATCGCGCCCGTATCCTCGCGGCGGCCGGTGTTTCACGTGAAACAGCGGAGCGGCTCGACCTCTACGTGGCGCAGCTGCGGCGCTGGCAGCCGATCAAGAACCTCGTCGGCCCCGCGACGCTGGCCGAGGTCTGGAGCCGCCACATCGACGACGCGCTGCAGCTCCTCGACCTCGCGCCGGAGGCCCGCACGTGGCTCGATCTCGGTTCCGGCGCGGGCATCCCGGGCCTGATCCTGGCCATTGCCGGCCAAGAGCGCGGCGTCCGGGTCGACCTCGTCGAGAGCAACGCGCGCAAGTGCGCGTTCCTCACCGAGACCGCCCGGCTCACCGGGGCGCCGGCCCGGGTGCGCAATGCCCGGATCGAGGCGGTGATCGGCGAGTACGTCGGGACCGACGTGGTCTGCGCCCGCGCCCTCGCCCCGATGGCGCAGCTCCTCGCCTGGACGGAGCCTCTGTTGAAAACGGGCACCACCGGCCTGTTTCCGAAGGGGCGGGACGTACAAGCCGAATTGACCCAGGCCGGCGCGCAGTGGAGAGTCGTTAACGACCTCGTGCCGAGCCGGACCGATTCCGAAGCCCGGATCGTGCGCGTCACTGCCCTCGCCGCCCCGAGCCACCGATGAGCGAAGCGATCCTCGGCGACCCCGCCGACAGGTCCATGGATTCATCCATGCGACGCCCTCTGCGCGTTCTGGCGCTCGCCAACCAGAAGGGCGGCGTCGGCAAGACCACGACGGCGATCAACCTCGGCACCGCCCTGGCGGCGATCGGCGAGGACGTGCTGGTCGTCGATCTCGACCCGCAGGGCAATGCCTCCACGGGTCTCGGGATCGACCGCGCCAAGCGCCGGGTCTCGACCTACGAGGTCATGGCCGGCGAGGCCTCGCTGGCGCAGGCGGTGGTCCCCACCGCCGTGCCGCGGCTGTCGCTGGCGCCCTCGACCATGGACCTCCTCGGCCTGGAGCTTGAGCTGGCCACCCTCCCCGACCGGGCGCACCGGCTGCGCGGCGTGCTGAAGAGCCTGACCCAGGCGCCGAGCCTCAGCCGGATCAGCTACGTGCTGATCGACTGCCCGCCCTCGCTCAACCTGCTGACCATCAACGCGCTGGCCGCCGCCGACGCGGTGCTGGTGCCGCTGCAGTGCGAGTTCTTCGCCCTGGAGGGCCTCAGCCAGCTGCTGCGCACCGTCGAGCAGGTCCGCGGCGCCCTGAACCCGAAGCTGACGATCCAGGGCATCGTGCTGACGATGTTCGACCCGCGCAACAACCTCTCCGCCCAGGTCGTGGCGGACGTGCGCGGCTTCATGGGCGACAAGGTCTACGAGACCGTGATCCCCCGCAACGTCCGGATCTCCGAGGCGCCCTCGCACGGGAAGCCGGCGCTGCTGTACGACCTGAAATGCGCCGGCAGTCAGGCCTACCTGCGCCTCGCCTCGGAGGTGATCCAGCGCGAGGGCCGGGTTCCGGCTGCGGCCTGACGGGTTTGAGTCCCCCTCCCGGTTCGAGGGGCGAGTGTGGAGCGTGACACGGGTGGCGATCATGGCGGAGGAGGGGGCGAAGCCTCGACTGGGGCGCGGGCTCGCGGCGCTGATCGGTGACTTCAACGAGGCCGGCAAGGCCTCGGCCAAGGCCGAGGAGCAGCGCCGGGTTCCGATCGAGTTCCTGCGCGCCAACCCGCGCAACCCGCGCCGGAGCTTCGCCGAGACGGAGCTGTCCGAGCTGGCGGCCTCGATCGGCCAGCGGGGCATCATCCAGCCGATCGTGGTCCGCCCGATCGGCGACGTGCCCGGGACCTTCGAGATCGTGGCCGGCGAGCGGCGCTGGCGGGCCGCCCAGCGCGCCGGCCTCGACGAGGTGCCGGTGGTGGTGGTCGAGATCGACGACCGCGGCTCCCTGGAATTCGCCATCCTGGAGAACGTCCAGCGCACCGACCTCAACGCGATCGAGGAGGCGTCCGGCTACGAGCGCCTGATGAAGGATTTCTCGTACACCCAGAAGGAGCTGGCCGAGATCCTCGGCAAGAGCCGCAGCCATCTCGCCAACACGCTCCGGCTGCTCAACCTGCCGCTGTCCGTGCAGGAGCGGGTCACCGCGGGCGAGCTGACCGCCGGCCACGCGCGCGCGCTGCTGGCTGTGCGCGATCCGGAGGCGACGGCGCGGCGCGTCGTGGCCGAGAGCCTATCGGTCCGGGACGTGGAGGCGATCGCCTCCGCGGAGGCAGCCCCAGCCGAGACGCCTCGCCCCGGGCGCCCGCGCCTCTCGGCCGAGCGTCCCGCGACGGTGCGCGACCTGGAACTGCGGATCCACCGGGCCCTCGGCGTCCCGGTCTCCTACAAGCCCAAGGACGCCGATTCGGGCGAGATCCGCATCCGCTACGAGACTCAGGACGAGCTGCAGGCCCTCCTCAACCGGTTCAAGGTCTCGGACGCCTGAGGAACCGTCCCGGCCAGCCCGGGGGCCCGGGCTGAGCGAGCCCGGCGCCGGCCCGGCGTGGGCCCGGTCAGCAGGCCGCGGCGCGCGGTGGTAGAGGGCGTGGTGTCTCGCTCAGGTCAGGCGGTCCGGGCCGGGCGATGGAGCACCGACATCGCGCGTCCCTGTCCGTGTCGGGTCGTGTCGCAGCCGTCTCGCCTGCGGGCCCCTCCGGCCAAGACTGTCGCGCGGTACCCCCCTCTCCGGTGCGGGAAAGGCAATCCGCGCCACCGGCGGCGCGGCCTCAGCGCCGCCGCCGCGCGCCCGCCTCGGCGACCCGCAGGAGGGCCGCCGAGGCCAGCGCGTGGGCCAAGTCGGGCTCGGCCCGCCGGCAGGCGAGGACGGCCTCCTGCAGGGCCGCCACGGCCTGCCGGAGGGTCCCGGGCGGCCACGCACCGAGTTGGCCCTCGATACTGGCCCTGCGCTTGAAATGCAGGCCCCGCCACGTCGCCACCATCGTGGCGGGTGTCTTGTCGGGATTGTCGAGGCGGGTGGTGAGCAGCGTCAGGGCGTGCCGCAGCGCCGAGCCCAGCACCACGCCCGGGTCGAGGCCCTCGTGCCGGAAGCGGCGGTAGTCGCGCTCCACCGCGTCGCGGCGGCCGTCGAAGGCGGCGTCGATCAGGGTGTTGAGCACGCTCGCCGCGACGTCGCTGGTCACGGCCTCCACGTGCTCGAGGGTCACGGTCCGGTCCCCCTCCCCCGCGGCGTAGAGGGCGAGCTTCTCGATCTCCATCAGGCTCGCCCGGCGGTCGCCGCCGAGGCTGCGGGCCAGGACCTCCCGGGCGGCGCGGTCGATGCGCAGGCCGCGCTCCTGGAGCGTGCGCTCGATCAGGTCCGAGAGGGTTCGCTCGTCGTCGGCGTAGCACGGGATCGCCAGCGCCTTCGGCGAGCGCTCGCAGAGGGTGCGGAGCGGGTTGTTCTTGGCGAGGTCGCCGGCCTCCACCACGATGCGGGCGTCGGCGACCGTCGCGCCCAGCACGGCCTCGACGGCCGGCGCGTAGTTGCGGGTGCCGGGCCGGACCCAGATCGACCGCCGGCCGCCGAACAGCCCCAGGGTCCCGGCCTCGTCGCACAGCCGGCCCGGATCAGAGGCGAGGGCGTCGCCGTCGATCCGTACCAGCGCGAACGGGTCGGCCGGGTCGTCGACGAAATCCTCGGCGAGCTTCCGGGCCCGCTCGGTCACCAAGCCGGTATCCGGCCCGAAGACCAGGATGACGGGGATGCGCGGATCGGGCCCGCGCCGGATCAGCCCCTCGATCTCGCCGGCCTTGACCGCCGTCACGTCGGATTACGGCTTCGTCGAGAGCACGGCCGCGAGGCGGCTCTTGATCTGGTCGGACAGCACGCTCGCCAGCCGGATCTCGGCGTCGCGCGCCGCCCGCTGGCTGGCGAAACGCTGGATCGAGCGGTCGTAGGTCGCCGTCGAGGTGGCGACACCCTCGGTGTAGACCTTGGTGCCGCTCATGTCCTCGAGGCTGTACTTGATGTTGGCCACCAGGGTGCCGGCCTCGGCGCGGCCGGTGGTGGAGGAGACGATCGGGGTCTGCACGATCTCGGAGCCCGAGAGCTTCAGCCGGTAGCGCTTGGTCGCCGGGTGGCCGGACCCGTCGAGGTCGAAGACCAGCTCGCTGCGCAGGTAGTGGCCGAGGCGCTCCTGGCCCTGGGCCATCGCGACGTCGTCGACCTGGACCGAGGCGAGCAGGGCCTGGACGGATTCCCCCGAGGCGGTCGGCCCGTAGAGCGGCCGGAAGCAGGCCGAGAGGCTCAGCGCCAGGCCGGTCGCGCAGGCGAGGCGGGCGATCCGCCCCGCGATGGAAACTCCCGAACCCACCATCCGCCGTCGTTCCGCCCCTGCCTGTCGGATCGTTCTAGCGCGGACACGGCGTTCCGCGCCACGACGCTACGGGGCAAACGTTACGATTCCTCTGCGGCAGGAGCGTGGTCGCCCGGTTTCCGAATGTGAGGCCGCGGCCGTCCGGAGAGCCCGGGATCGACCGGGCCGCCTAGGCGATCGCCGCGAGGTAGGCCGAGACCGTCACGACGGCCAGCACGGTCGAGACCAGCACCACGGTGGCGGTCAGGTCGGCCTCGCGCCGGTAGAACTCCGCCAGCATGAACGGCCCGGTGCCGGTGGGGAGGGCGGCCATGAGCACCGCGGTGTGCAGCAGGAGCGGGGGCAGGTCGAACAGGTAGCGGCCGAGGCCGTAGGCCAGGAGCGGGTGGAGCACCAACTTGAGGCCGACGAGCAGCGCGGCGGTGCGCCCCTGCCCGTCCCCGGTCTGGCGGGGCTGGGCCAGGAACAGGCCGAGCGCCACCAGGGCGCAGGGCGCCGCCGCGCCGCCGAGGAGCTTCAGGAACGTGGCCACCGCGTCCGGCACGGCGAGGCCGGCGCTCGGCACCAGCGCGCCCAGCACCGGTGCCACCAGCAGCGGGTTGCGCACCAGCGAGCGGCCGACCGTCCACCACACGGGCCGGCGCGCCCCGCCGCCCCTCCCCGACGCGGCCGCCTCGCGCCGCAGACCGGTCTCGATGAGCACGATCGCCACCGCGAAGACCCCGCAGACCGTGAGGATCGCCGCCACCGTGGTGGGCGCGAGCGCCTCCGGCCCGAAGGCGACGAGCGCCAGCGGGAAGCCCATGAAGCCGGTATTGGCGTAGCCGGCGTTGAGCCCGTCGACCGCGGCGTCGGCCAGCGGCCGCCCCGCCCCGCCGCGGATCAGCACGGCGAGGGCGAAGATCGCGAGGCTGCTGAGTCCGAAGGCCCCGATGAAGCCGGGCTTCCAGATGGTGCTCCAGTGGGCGTGCGCGGTCACGTCGAACAGCAGCGCCGGCAGGGCCAGGAAGACCACGAACCGGTTGAGTTCGGTGGTGGCGGCGGCCCCGAGCACGCCGACGCGCCGGGCCAGCCAGCCGGCGAAGATCAGCGCGAAGATCGGCAGCACGACCAGCAGGGTCGAGAGCATGGCGGGTCCGGGTCGGAGGACGATGCTCCGGCCTTAGGACGGTTTCCGATCCCGGCTCCAGTGCCGGGGGCGGGGACCTGCCATGCCGCGGCCCCCGCTCCCGGACATTACCAGCGGTAGATCAGGCTGCCGATGACTGTCGCGGGCGCGCCGCGGTAGCAGAACCCGGCCTGGCAGGTCGTGTAACTGCGGTCGAAGATGTTGGACGCGTTGATCTGCGCGCGGAAGCCCCTGTACTTCGGGTCGAGGGCCGCGAAATCGTAGGCGACCAGCGCGTCGAACAGGGTCACGGTCGGGTTGCGGACGGTGTTCTCGTCGTCGGCGAAGCTCGTCCCGGCGTAGCGGATGCCGCCGCCCAGTTGCAGGCCGGCCAGCGGCGAGCCGGGTGCGAACTGATAGGTCCCGAAGGCGGTGAAGCTGTCGCCCGGGATCCCCGAGAGGGCGTTGCCGTCGATCGGCCGCCCGGTGACCAGGGAGGTCTGGCGCAGATAGCGAAGGTTGAGATGGGTGTAGGACAGCGTCAGGTTGGTTCCCGGCGCGAAGTTCGCCGTCAGCTCGGCCTCGAACCCTTTCGATTCGACCGACCCGGTCGCGACCTGATTGGCGATGTTGTTCGGATCCTGCCGCAGGAGCGACGATTGCACGATGTCGAACCCTGAGAACGACGTCGTGATGTTGGTGTTCGGGATGGCCGCCTTCACGCCGGCCTCGATCTGGTCGCCGGTCGCGGCCTTGAACGGGTTCCCGTTCACGTCGACGCCGACCTGCGGCGTGAAGGTCGTGGCGTAGCTGGCGTAGGGCACCAGGAAGTCGGTGAGCAGGTAATTCAGGCCGATGCGGCCCGAGAAGGCCCGATCGGTCTGGTCGGCGACCGTGCCGGCCGTCCGGTCGCTCGTGTTCTGGAAGACCCAGTCGTGCCGGCCGGTGAGGGTCAGCACGAAGCGCCCGAGCTTGGCCTGATCCTGCAAGTAGGCGCCGATCTGATCCTGCGCCTGGCTCTGGAAGTTCGTGTAGCGCGGCCGGGCGATGACCTGCTGCCCGTAGTTCAAGGTCAGGAGGTTGAGGTCCGGCGCGGCCCCGAAACCGAAGGCGCGCGTGTAGTCGTAATGGGCGTAATCGACCCCGCCGATCAGAGTGTGCTGGATCGGACCGGTGGTGAAGCGGCCCTCGAGCTGGTTGTCGAGGGAGATCTGGCCCAGCGTGTCCAGGTAGGCGCCGGCCGTCCGCGCGCCCAGGGTCCGGGCCGGGTTCAGCCCCGTGATCGACGTGTAATCGTAATCCGCGCGGACGTCGTAGTAGCGAAAGTTCTGACGGAAGATCAGATCCGGCGAGAACCTGTGCTCGAAGGCGTAGCCGACGCGATACTGCTGCTGCTTGTACTGGTTGAGAGCCGGATCGCCGGAGTAGAAATTGGTCACCCGGAAGCCCGGATCGTTGTAGAAGAAGGACGTTCCCGGCAGGCGCGACTCGAAATACTCGCTGAGGAAGGTGAAGCTGGTGTCGGAATCCGGGCGCCACGTGAAGGACGGGGCGATGAAGGTGCGGTCGTCGTCTCCGCCGGGCAGGTAGGTGTTGGACTGGCGCTTCACGCCGGTCACGCGGTAGGCCACCGTCCCGTCGGTGCCCGCCACCGGGCCGCCGATGTCGAAATTGCCTTGGAAGCGGTCGTAGTTGCCGGCCTGAAACTGCACCTCTCCGAAGGGTACGAAGACCGGGCGCTTCGAGGTCGAGTCGACGATGCCGCCGGGCGAGCCGAGACCGTAGAGGCCCGAGGCCGGACCCCTCAGGATGGTGACCGCGTCCAGCCCGTAGGGCTCGCTGCGCGGGATCGTCAGGCCCACGGCATTGAGGCGCAGGCCGTCGCGGAAGATGCCGTTGTAGGTCGCGCTGAAGCCGCGGATGTAGAAGGCATCGTAGCGGGGATCGAAGCCGAACACGCTGCTCGACACGCCCGGCGTGTAGGCGATCGCCTGGGCCAGATCCTGCACGTTGCGGTCGTTGAGCTGCTCGCGGGTGACCACGGAGACCGATTGCGGGGTCTCGAGCAGGGGCGTGTTGGTCTTGGTCGCCGCGGGGCTCACGCGCGCCACGTAGCCGGCGACGCCGGAGGGGCCGCCGCCGCCGCCGCTGGTGGCCGCGCCGCCGCCGTCGCCGCGGCTGACATTGCCGCCGCCGACGCCGCCCGTCGGGGCCGCGGCGGGCGCCGGGCGGGCGGCCTCCACGGAGATCTCGTCGAGCTGGACGGCGGCGCCCTGCGCGGCGGCCGCCGGAACGAGGGCGACGGTGGTCAGTGCGGTGGTGGCGAGGAGCAGACCGGACGGAGCGGAACGAAACGACATCGGGGACCCACGAACGCGCCTCTACACGGCGCCCGGGGCTCCCGTACCATCGATCACGGCCGCTCGATCAAGCCGAAAACGTGTTGTAAATCACACACTTGGAAGCGTTCAAATCTACAATCGTTCGCGCCTAGAACTCGAGCGGGGGCTCCCGCAGGGCGGTCGCCTCCCGGGTGCAGGCGGCCTGATCGGGAACCGTCCCGGGGCTGGCGAGGGCGCCGCGAAGCTCGGCGCGGGCCTTGTCGAGATCGGCGCGGAAGGCCGCGTCGCCCATCAGGGCGGCGAAGACCGCGGTGCCGGTCAGGCGTCCCGCGGCCACGTCGCTGAGCCAGTGCACGCCGCAGACGATCCGGCTCTCGCCGTAGGCCCGGCCGCGGGCCAGGATCGGGGTCGCCTTCTCGGGCACCAGGGACGCGAGGATCAGCGCGTAGGCCCAGCCCTGCGTGGCGTGGCCCGACGGGTAGCTGAAGCTGTCGGCCAGGGCCTGGCTGCGCTGCACGCAGATCGGCGCCTCGTTGCCGACGAACGGGCGCAGGCGGCGGTAATGGACCTTGGGTCCCCGCGTCGCCCGGGCGAGATCCAGGCGGGCGCGCTCCAGGAGGTTGATCACCGCCGGCACCCGCGCCTGATCGATCCGGGTGCCGAGCACGCAGGCGAAGTTCTCCAGGACGGCGGCGGCGCCCTCGGACACGTCGTTGGCGGCCAGCTCCCAGCGCGGCGACCCCTTGAGGGCGCGGGTGCTGTTGAAGGCCGCCCGGTCGGCCTTGTCGAGGGGCGCGTCGTGGGCCGGCGGGGAGGGCAGGAACTGGACGGCGTCCGGCACCGCCCCGTCGGCGAGGTAGGGCTTCACGGCCGGCCTGCCGGGCTTCAGCGTGTCGGCGCCGAGGGACGGGGCCGCGGGCGTTGCCGGGGGGGCCGGGCGGGGGGAATCCTCGGCGCGGGCCGCGACGGCCAGGAGGAGGGCGAGGGCGGCCGGGGCGAGGAGGGGCAGGGACGGCGTGCGCAGCATCGGATCCGGGACTCTCTCGGATGGAATCTGCGGGGCGCGCCCGCTGCCGGAGGAACGGCTCAGCCGGCCCGTTCAGTCCCTGCACAGGCACACACGCCTGTCCAGGGCGGGGCGGCGGCGATCCGGGCCGCTTGTCACACGCGCCGGCCCGCGCGCCGCGCTCACGCCGCCCGGATCGCGGCGGCCACGGCGTCCGGATGCTCCTCGTGCGGGCTCAGGGCGCCGGGGATCGCGGCGCCGGTCACGCGGCCGCCGGCGACAAGGGCGTCCATCTCGGCGCCCGAGCGCCGCGGGGCGCCCGCGGGGCGCAGCACCAGGGTCGGCGGCAGGCCGTCGCCGAACAGGGCCAGGAAGGCGTCGCGACTGCCCACCGGGTCGAGGCCGCCGGTGACGAAGGCGGCGGTGCCGAAGCGGCCGTTGCGCTGGCGGGTGATGGCGTGCTTGTCGCGGACCACCGCCGGGGTGACCCGGGCCGCGTCGGCGTAGACGTGGGCGCGCATCATCCGGCCGATGATCGGCGGGCTGATGTTGATCCGGTAGAGCGCCTCGCCGAGGATCGGGGCCTCCACGGCCCGGCGGATGCGCGGGAACCAGTGCGCCCGCCCCGGCATCGCGGTGGGCAACGGCCCCCGCCAGGTCGGGGCCACCAGGACCAGCCGCCCGAAGGCCCCCGGGTGCCGCCGCGCCGCCGCCACGAGGTAGCCGGCGGCGTGGCCGGCCGCGACGCCGAGGGCGTAGGGGCCGGGCGCGGCCGCCAACAGGGCGTCCAGGAAGGCGTGGAAGGTCGCCGGGGCGAGGGGGACCCGCGCCCGCGGCCGGGCGCCGAAGCCCGGCCAGTCGGGGACGAGGCAGCGGTACTCCGTCCCGAGCCGCCCGGCGAGGCCGCGCATCTCGGCCCGCGCCGAGATGGTCGACAGGGCCGGGAGCAGGAGCGCGTCCGGCCCCGCCCCGATCCGGTCGCAGGGGGTCGGCACCGTCCGGCCCGCCACCGTCAGGGTCAGCTCGGACGTCTCCATCGCGCTCCCGCCAGGTCCCGGATGAATCAGGTGCGCAGCAGCTCGTTGATGGCGGTCTTGGACCGCGTGCCGGCATCGACGCGCTTGACGATCACCGCGCAGTAGAGGCCGGGGCCCGGCGTGCCGTCCGGCAGCGCCTTGCCGGGCATCGTGCCCGAGACGACCACCGAGTAGGGCGGCACCCGGCCGTACATGACCTCGCCGGTGGTCCGGTCGACGATCTTGGTGGAGGCGCCGATATAGACGCCCATGGACAGGACGCTGCCCTGGCCGACGATGACGCCCTCCGCCACCTCGGCGCGGGCGCCGATGAAGCAGTCGTCCTCGATGATCACCGGGTTGGCCTGGAGCGGTTCCAGGACGCCCGCGATGCCGGCGCCGCCCGAGATGTGGCAGTTCTTCCCGACCTGCGCGCAGGAGCCGATCGTCACCCAGGTGTCGACCATCGTGCCCTCGCCGACATGGGCGCCGAGATTGACGAAGCTCGGCATCAGCACGGCGCCGGGAGCGATGTAGGAGCCCCGGCGCACGAAGCAGCCCGGCACGGCGCGCAGGCCCGCGGCGCGGAACTCGGCCTCGCCCCAGCCGGCGAATTTCGACGCGACCTTGTCCCACCAGGGCGCGCCGCCGGGGCCGCCCTCGATCGTCGCCATGTCGTTGAGGCGGAAGGAGAGCAGCACCGCCTTCTTCAGCCACTGGTTCACCACCCAGTCGTGGTTGCCCGACTTCTCGGCGACGCGGGCCTTACCCGAATCGAGCAGCTCCAGGGCCGCCTCGACCGCCTCGCGCACCGCGCCCTTGGTGGCGGTCGACACGTTGGCGCGGTCGTCCCAGGCGGCTTCGATGGTCTGGGCGAGATCGGAATGGGCGAGATCGGAATGGGGCTTGCCGGCCTGGGACATGGGACGGGTCAGAACTCTTGCGGCGGGAGCCCGTGCTTACAAGCGGCCACCGGAGCTGTCACCTGAGGAGATGCCGTCGATGACCTCGAGCAGTTCGCGGACCTGATCGAGATCGGTCACCAGCCCGGCGAGGTCGTCCGCCAGGGTGTCGTGGACGGCCCGCGCGGCGGCGGGGAACTCCTCCAGCACGCGGCGCATCAGCATCGGGGTGATCCGCATCACCGCGGCGCTTCCCTCGGCCCGGGCCTCGGTCGGGCGCGTCCCGCGCACGAACAGGGCGAGCTGGCCGATCAGGGCCGAGCGCCCGGCCCGCACCGGCTCGGCCGTCGGAACCCGGGGCTCCAGGCGGATTGTGCCCGCCATCACCACGAAGCCGCCATCGGCCGGATCGCCGCGGGCGAAGAGCAGGTCGCCGTCCGCGAGGTCGCGCCGCTCGGCCGCGAAGGTCAGCAGGCGCAGGGCGTCCCGGTCGAGGAAGCCGAACAGCGGCGCGGCCGCGAGGATCGCGATATCGTCGTCGAGCCCCAAGAACGCCTCACCACCCTGCGCATACGCGAACCCGCCGGATCGCCTACACGTAAAGCTTCAATTCGTCAGGGCAGCAACTTGTATCCGCCGCCCTCGGTCACGAGGATCGCGGCGGTGGCGGGGTTCGGCTCGATCTTCTGGCGCAGCCGGTAGATATGCGTCTCCAGCGTGTGCGTGGTCACCTGGGCGTTGTAGCCCCAGACCTCGGCCAGCAGGGTGTCGCGGTTCACCACGGCCCGGCCCGCCCGGTAGAGGAAGCGCAGGATCGCGGTCTCCTTCTCGGTGAGCTTCAGCTTGGAGCCGCGCTCGCCGACGAGGAGCTTGGCGCCCGGGCGGAACGTGTACGGGCCGATCTGGAACACCGCGTCCTCGGAGGCCTCGTGACTGCGCAGGTGGGCGCGGATCCGGGCCAGCAGGATGCCGAACTTGAACGGCTTGGTGACGTAGTCGTTGGCGCCGGCCTCCAGCCCCTCGACGTGGTCCGCCTCGGAATCCTGGGCGGTCAGCATGATCACCGGGCCGCGGAAGCCGGCGGCGCGCATCCGGCGCACGGCCTCGCGCCCGTCGAGGTCGGGCAGGCCGACATCCATGACGGCGAGGTCGATCCGCTCCGCGGCGACCCGCCGGATCGCGTCGGTGGCGTTGGCCTCGGTGAAGACCGTGAACTCGTCGCAGAGATCGAGCTGCTCGGTCAGGGTATCGCGCAGGACCGCGTCGTCGTCGCAGATCAGCAGGCGGTAGACATTCGGCATCGTCCGGGCCCCAGTGCGTGCTGCGGGAGGGGCGAGGGCCGCCTGCCGGGTGCAGCATGCGATGATGTCAGATCTCGGCAGGATCGCGCGACGACCCTACCCAGGCTTGTGTTTCCGCATCCTTTCGCCGCCGTGACAAGCGCCCCGGCGAACGGGCTGCGGGATCGGGGGCGCGCCGCTCCGGGATCACGGCGGCGGTCCCCGCGGCGCGGCGGGGGGCTGGCGCGCTCCCGAATCCCGGCTCGGCGGCCCGGGTTCAACCGAGAGATAGAGCATCCTTTGTGGCCGGAAGTTGCCTTGTGCGCAATTTTTCACCGGTTCGAAGTACCGATCCCGGGCATAAGGCCCCGGGATTGGACGGATCGGGGAGGACGGAGATGCGGCGGCCGAGCAGAGGACCCATCCGCCTGACCCTGGGGGAGATCCGCGTCCGCGCCCTCGTCGGGGACCGGCGGCGCGGGCAGCTCCTCGTCGGCCCGGCGGTGATTCCCTGCGCCCTCGGGGCGGGCGGGATCGTCGGCGACAAGCGCGAGGGCGACGGCGGCTCGCCGCGCGGGCGCTTCCGCCTGCGCGGCGGCGCGTACCGGCCCGACCACCTCGCGGTCCGGCCGCGCACGCTGCTGACCCTACGGGCGACCCGCCCCGACGACGGCTGGTGCGACGAGAGCCGGGACCGCCGCTACAACCGGCCGATCCGCCTGCCGGCCCCGGGGGTCAGCGCCGAATCGATGTGGCGGGGCGACGGGCTCTACGACGTGGTGATCGACCTCGACTACAACCGCGCCCCGATCCGGAAGGGGCGGGGCTCGGCGATCTTCCTGCACATCGCCCGGGACGGGTACCGCCCCACGGAGGGCTGCGTCGCCCTGGCCCGGGCCGATCTCCTGCGCCTGCTCGGGCGCCTCGGGCCGCGGACGCACCTGCGGATCGGCTGAGGCCCGGGCCCAGGTTGAGGCCCGGGCCCAGCGTCAGGCCTTCCGGGTCCGGGCCCCGAAGATCGCGGTCCCGACCCGGACATGGGTGGCGCCGAGCTGGATCGCCGCCGGGAAGTCCGCGCTCATGCCCATGGAGAGGATCGGCAGGTTGTGCTCGTGGGCGAGCCGGGCCAGCAGGGCGAAATGGGCCGAGGGTGGGTCGTCCGCGGGCGGGATGCACATCAGGCCCTGGATCGCCAGCCCGTGGGTCTCCCGGCACTCCGAGAGGAGGGTGGCGAGCTGGTCCGGGAGCACGCCGCCCTTCTGCGGCTCCGCGCCGGTGTTGACCTGGATGAGCAGCTTCGGGGTCCGGCCGGACCGCTCGATCTCCTTGGCCAGGGCCGCCGCGAGCGACAGCCGGTCGAGGGAGTGGATGACGTCGAACAGCGCCACCGCCTCCCGGGCCTTGTTGGATTGCAGCGGCCCGACGAGGTGCAGCTCCACGTCCGGGAAGCGGTGGCGGAGGGCCGGCCACTTCGCGGTGGATTCCTGGACGTAGTTCTCGCCGAAGACGCGATGGCCGGCCTTCAGCGCCGGCAGGATGCCCTCGGCCGGGACGGTCTTGGAGACCGCCACGAGTTGCACTTCGGCCGGGTCGCGCTCCGAATCCTCGGCCGCGCGGGCGATGGCGGCGCGCACCTCGGCGAGCCCGGCCGCGACATCGGCCTGACCGACGGGGAGCTTGTCGGTCCTCTGTCCCATCCCGTCGGTCGGAGGGGCATTCGTGCCGGTCGTCGCGTCGTCCATGGCGTGCCTGTCCTGTCGCTGCCGGGCGTCGGTCTGCGTGGTATGAGCCTCGGCGCGCGTCGTCGTCGCGCCTGATCCCCGCCGACCTATGCGTTCGCGCGCCCCGCGCAAGCCCGAATCGCGCGCCGCGTTGACCGGCTGCGGCGCAGATATGCTATCGCGGCGCGACCGTGCCGTGGTCATCCTTCGGAATGACCGACGAGCCCCTGACGCAGCCGGATCCATGACCGCCAGCACCGCCCCCCAGCCCGTCGAGCGCTACAACGCCAAGGATGCCGAGCCGCGCTGGCAGGAGGCCTGGGCCGAGAAGCGGCTGTTCGAGACCGACAATGCCGACGGCCGCCCGAAATACTACGTGCTCGAGATGTTCCCCTACCCGTCGGGGCGCATCCACATGGGCCACGTCCGCAACTACGCGATGGGCGACGTGGTCGCCCGCTACAAGCGCGCCCGCGGGTTCAACGTGCTGCACCCGATGGGCTGGGACGCCTTCGGCCTGCCGGCCGAGAACGCCGCCATGGAGCGCAAGGTCAACCCGCGGGACTGGACCTACGCCAACATCGCGTCGATGCGCGACCAGCTGAAGGCCATGGGCCTGTCGCTCGACTGGAGCCGGGAGATCGCGACCTGCGATCCCGACTACTACAAGCACCAGCAGCGCATGTTCCTGGACTTCCTGGCCAAGGGCCTCGTCACCCGCCGCACCGCGAAGGTGAACTGGGACCCGGTGGACCACACGGTGCTGGCCAACGAGCAGGTGATCGACGGCCGCGGCTGGCGCTCCGGCGCGCTGGTGGAGCAGCGCGAGCTGACCCAGTGGTTCTTCAAGATCACCGACTTCGCCGAGGACCTGCTGACCGCGCTGGACGGTCTGGACCGCTGGCCCGAGAAGGTCCGGCTGATGCAGAAGAACTGGATCGGCCGCTCGGAGGGCCTGGAGGTTCTTTTCGCCCTGGCCCGACCGGTGGCCGGCGCGGCCGATCCGGTGCCCGTCTACACGACCCGGCCCGACACCCTGTTCGGCGCCAAGTTCCTGGCGATCGCCGCCGACCATCCCCTGGCCGCCGCGCTGGCCGAGGGACGGCCGGAGCTGCAGACCTTCATCGAGGAGTGCCGCCGCACCGGCACCGCCCAGGCCGCGATCGACACCGCCGAGAAGCACGGCTTCGACACCGGCCTGACCGTCCGCCATCCCTTGGACCCGTCCTGGGAGCTGCCGGTCTACGTGGCGAACTTCGTGCTCATGGAGTACGGCACCGGCGCGGTGTTCGGCTGCCCGGCGCACGATCAGCGCGACCTCGATTTCGCCAACAAGTACGGGCTCGGCAACACGCCCGTGGTCTGCCCGGAAGGGCAGGATCCGGCGACGTTCGTCATCACCGACACCGCCTATGTCGAGGACGGGCGGATGATCAACTCGCGCTTCCTCGACGGGATGCGCACGGACGAGGCCTTCGAGGCCGTGGCCCGGCGCCTCGAAGGGGAGGGGGTCGCCCGGCGCAAGGTCCAGTTCCGCCTGCGCGACTGGGGCGTCTCTCGGCAGCGCTACTGGGGCTGCCCGATCCCGATCATCCACTGCGACAGCTGCGGCCCGGTCCCGGTGCCGGTGGCCGACCTGCCGGTGAAGCTCCCCGAGGAGGTGTCGTTCGATCAGCCCGGCAACCCGCTGGAGCGCGACGCGGCGTGGCGGAACGTGCCCTGCCCGCATTGCGGCGCGCCGGCCCGGCGCGAGACCGACACGATGGACACGTTCGTCGACTCGTCCTGGTACTACGCGCGCTTCACCGCGCCCTGGCTGGCGGACGCGCCCACCGACCGGGCCGTGGTCGACCGCTGGCTGGCGGTGGACCAGTATATCGGCGGCATCGAGCACGCGATCCTGCACCTGCTCTACGCCCGGTTCTTCATGCGGGCGATGCGCGAGACCGGCTGGGCCGGCGTGGCCGAGCCCTTCGCCGGCCTGTTCACGCAGGGCATGGTCGTCCACGAGACCTACAAGGACGCGGCCGGCGCCTGGGTGCCGCCGGCCGAGATCCGCTTCGCCACCGAGGAGGGTGAGCGCCGCGCGTTTCACGTGAAAACTCAGGCGCCGATCGCGATCGGCCCGATCGAGAAGATGTCGAAGTCGAAGAAGAACGTGGTCGACCCCGACGACATCATCGCGAGCTACGGGGCCGACACGGCGCGCTGGTTCATGCTGTCCGACTCGCCGCCCGAGCGCGACGTGATCTGGACCGAGGAGGGCGTGCAGGGCGCTGCCCGGTTCGTCCAGAAGGTCTGGCGGCTGGTGAACGCGGCCGGACAGGCGGCGGGCGACGGCGCCGCGGACCTGACCCTGCGCAAGGCCGCCCACCGGGCGCTCGCCTCCGTGCAGGACGATATCGAGCGCCTGCGCTTCAACCGCTGCGTCGCCCACATCTACACCCTGGCCAACGCCCTGGAGGACGGCCTGCGCGGGCCGGTCTCAGCCGGTGCCGCCCAGGAGGCGGCCGGCATCCTGGTGCAGCTCATCGCCCCGATGATGCCGCACCTCGCCGAGGAGTGCTGGTCCGTCCTCGGCCGCGGCGGCCTCGTCGCCCAGGCGCCCTGGCCCGAGACCGAGGCGGGGCTCCTGGTCGAGGACGAGATCACCCTGCCGGTCCAGATCAACGGCAAGAAGCGCGCGGACGTGACCGTGCCGCGCGACGCCGACGCCCAAGCCGTGGAGGCCGCGACCCTGGCGCTGGAGGCCGTCCAGAAGGTGCTGGAGGGCAAGGCGCCGCGGAAGGTGATCGTGGTGCCGGGGCGGATCGTGAACCTCGTGGTGTGATCCGGCGTCCGGTCGATGGCATCGATCTGACCGTCTTTGCGAGCGCAGCGAAGCGATCCAGCGGCACGACGCCCACCGAGGTCGCGCTACCCTGGGTCACTTCGCTTCGCTCGTGATGACGGAGCGCGTGACGCCGGCCGAGAGACTCTTCGGGACATGGAGAAAACCCCGGATCGTGACGTTCCGCTCGATCCTCTGTCCGTCCGTAGATCCGATCGTGAGGTGCCTGCCCCGGCAGGTCTCGAAGGAGGGATCCAGTCGGCCGCACGAGCCCTGAAAGGGCTCCTTCGAAGCTCCTTCGAGGCTCCTTCCGCTCGCACCTCAGGACGAGGTGTGCGGGTTCGATGGCCGCCGATAACTCATGGCGCCGCCAGCTCCGGATCCTGTCCGCTGGCCTCCAGGCCGCGCCGCACCAGCCCGTCCCGCTTCGCCCGCGCGACGAAATCCGCGAGATACGCGGCGCCGGCCGGATGCCCGACCGGCATTCCCATCGCCTGCGGGATCTCCATGAAGTGCCCCGGCAGCAGCCGCACCTCCGGGTGGGCCGCCGCGTAGGCGGCGAGGGGCTGGTGGACGCCGGCCGCGACGTCGAGCCCGTCCCGGGCGAAGGCCGTGACCGCCTCGGCCGAGGTCGGCGCCCGCACCAGGGTCGCGTGCTGCAGCGCGCGACTCAGGAACAGGTCGTAGGCGCTCCCGCGCCCCACCGAGACGCGCACGCCGTCGCGGTCCACCGCCTCCGGGGAGCGGATCGGCGAGGCGGCCGGCACGAGGTAGCTGCCGGCGATCAGCACGTAGGGCTCCGTGAAGGCGATCCCCTCCGCCCGCTTCGGGTCGATCGCCAGGAAGCAGATGTCCCAGGTCCCGGAGCCCGCCGAGCCCGAGACCGCGCCGGCCCCCGGGAAGGTCACGAATACCACCGGCACGCCGAGCCGGGCCGCCAGCGCCCGCGCGAGGTCGACCGAGACCCCCGCGGGTCCGTCGGCGCCGCCCTGGGCCAGGACCGGGTTGCCGAGGTTGATCGCCGCCCGGAGCGTGCCGGTGGGGGCGAGGTCGTGCAGGACCATCGGATCGGGCGCCATCGGTTTCGTCTCCGCGTGGACGGCGGCGGGGAGGAGCAGGAGGAGGAGGAGGGCCGCACCGAGTCGCATGAGAATCGTTCCGCCCTCAGGCGCGCCGCGTCGGCCCGGTCGACGCAGGGGCGCCGTCCCGGGCGGGACGGCGGCGCCGGCGGGCCAGCATGTTGAGGCCCTCGACGCCGGCCGAGAAGGCCATGGCGGTGTAGATGTAGCCCTTCGGCACGTGCGCGCCGAACCCCTCAGCGATCAGCGTCATGCCGATCATGATCAGGAAGCCGAGGGCCAGCATCACCACGGTGGGGTTCCGGGCGATGAAGGCCGAGAGCGGCTCGGCGGCGACCAGCATCACCACCACGGCGACCACGACCGCCACCATCATCACCGGCACGTGCTCGGTCATGCCGACCGCGGTGATGATCGAGTCGATGGAGAAGACGAGGTCGAGGAGCAGGATCTGGCCGATCGCCGCGCCGAAGCCGATCGTGCCGCCGGTCACGCCCGGGGTCTCGGGCTCCGGATCCACCGTGTGGTGAATCTCCTTGGTCGCCTTCCAGAGCAGGAACAGGCCGCCGCCGATCAGGATCATGTCGCGCCAGGAGAAGTCCTGGCCCAGCACCGAGAAGACCGGCTCGGTCAGGTGCACGATGAACGCCACCGTGCCGAGCAGCCCCAGCCGCAGGATCAGCGCCAGCCCGATCCCGATGCGCCGCGCCCGCGTCTGATGCTCGGGCGGCAGCTTGTTGGTCAGGATCGAGATGAAGATCAGGTTGTCGATGCCGAGCACCACCTCCATCACCACGAGCGTGGCGAGGGCAGCCCAGACGGCGGGCTGACTGGCGAGCTGGAGCAGATCGGTCACGGGCGCGGTGCCTCGCTGGTCGGGAACAGGCGGCTCCCGAGGGCCGTCAGGTCGAAGGGGGCCGGTCCGCGCACCGGTTCGGGCGCCAGGACCTGCAGGATCTTCGGGAAGACCTTGAAATGGGCGGGCGTGCGCGTGGTCAGCTCGCCGTCGGTGTTCACCGGCCGAGGCCTGCGGGTCGAGAGCCGGATCTCCTGGGTGTGGAACGCCCGCACGTCGGCGGCCCGTCCATGCGTGCCCCGCCGCAGGGCGGGCAGCAGCGCGAGGAGCCGCCACCAGTGCTTGATCTCCAGGCTGTAGAAATCGAGCTTGCCGTCATCCACCGCGGCACTCTCCTCCACGGTCATGCCGCCGCCGTAGTGGCGCCCGTTGCCGACCGAGACCTGGATCGTGGTGACCTTCTCCACCACGCCGTCGTGCTCGATCGTCACCGTGAAGGGCCGGACCCGGCGCAAGACCCGGACGGCCGCCACCGCGTAGCCGAGGACGCCCCAGGTCTTCTTCGATTCGGACGTCAACTCGCCCGCGAGCTCCGCCGAGAAGCCGATGCTCGCCACGTTGAAGTAGTAGTGGCCGTTGACCCAGCCGAGATCCACCGGCCGCGCCTGCGCGGTCGGGATGAAGCGGGCCGCCGCCAGGGGGTCGAGCGGCAGGTTGAGGGAGCGTGCGAGGTCGTTCGCCGTGCCGAGCGGCAGGATCGCGAAGGGCAGGCCGCTCGCCACCAGCGCGGGCGCGGCGTAGTTCATGGTGCCGTCGCCGCCGCCCAGGATCACGAGATCGACCGCGCCGGCCCGCTCGCGGATCACGTCGCGGCAATCGGCTTCCGGCGGCGGCTCCTCCGGCTCGATGCCGCCCGCCCGCAGGATCTCCCGCACCTCGTCGAGATCCAGGGCGCCGTTGCGCGCCTTGGCGTTGCAGAGCAGCAGGGCCCGGCGCGGCTGCGTGCTCATCGCGCGCTCCCGGGAAGCGGGCCGGCGGGCGACTCGGTCTCAGGTCGGGCCAAGGGATCCTCGGTGCACGGGGGAGCGGGCAGTCTGGAACGCGGTAGGGAACCTGGGACCGGCCAAAGGCCAAGTCTGTCCCCGACTTGGTACCCAAACGCACGAACGCAACCCCATCATCCCCGCAATTCCGGGCTGGTCGCCGGCGCGGAGTTCGGCAGGATGTGGGCGCGCCCGAGCCCTTCGTGGAACCCCCGACCCACGCGGGCGCGTTCTCCATGATGCCCGCCCCGGCCGCCAGGAAGGCACCGATGTCCGCCACACGTCCCGTCCGTCCCCAGGCCCTCGCCCTCGGCATGCTCCTGCCGTTCGCCCTCGCGGGCGGTGCCGCCGCCCAGAGCGCTTGGGTCGACCCGCCGCCCCGGGCCGCCGCGCAGGCGCAGGGTTCCGCGCAGGGTCCGGGGAAGGAATCGGCGCAGGAGGCAGCGAAGGAATCGACGAAGGACGCGGCGAAAGCGCCGGTGCGCGCCGCCGAGCCGGTCCGGCAGGCCGCCAGACCCGAGCCGGGCGAGGACGCCCTGCCGAAGGCGGCGGCCACGCGGGCGCCGGGACCGAAGCGGGCGGCCGCCCTGGAGCGTCCGCCGGTCCGGGAACACCTGCACCACCCCGCGCGCCACCCGCACCGGCTCGCCGAGACGCCGGCCGCGCCCGCCCCGGTGCCGGGCGCGTCGGCGGAGCGCGTGGCCGCCGCCCGGGCGCTGACGACGAGCTACCTCGCCACCGTCTCCGGCCCGAGCGACACCATGGTCGGGGCCGCGACCCAGTACTACGCGACCCGCGTGCGCTTCTACGGGCGGCCGATCACCACGGCGGCCCTGGTCGCCGAGAAGCGCAGCTTCGTCCAGCGCTGGCCCGAGCGGCGCTACGAGCCGCGGGCGATGCGCGCCGCCTGCGACACCGAGACCTGCACGATCCGCACGATCGTCGATTTCCGCACCGCCAATCCGGGCCGGGGCGCCGTGTCCAGCGGCGAGGCTGAGCTGGTCCTGGAGGTGGGTTTCGCCGGGACGCGGCCCTACATCCTCGGCGAGACCGGTCGCGTCCTGCGGCGGAGCATCCAGGCCGGAACCCTGGCCGCCTCGCCCGGCAAGGCGTAAGAGCCGCGCGTCGCGGTCCGCCACCTCGCGGCGGGCACGGGCTCGCGCGGGGTTTGCGGCGGCCCCTACAAGAACGCCCGCAAGGGCGGCTAGAAGGGCGCCAGCGAGGGAAGCGTGCGGCGGGGCGCGTCGCGGGATCGGTCCTGCGGGTCGGGCGTTCCGTGGGGCGCCCGCGGGCGCCCTTCGTCGGGAGGCGCGATCGAGCCTCCTTCGCGCCGCGCGTCGGTGATGCCGGGATCGGGTGAATGACGTCTTCAACGGTGGTGGAGCAACAGGAGACGGAGCCGGCCCGGCCGGTTCTCGACAGTCCCGGCCGCCTCGCCCTGCGCGAGACGATCCGGGCCGAGATCGCGCGCGCGCGTCCGCGTCCCGTCGCGGTCCGGACCCTGGAGCTCCTGGCCGAGGCCGCCTGCGCCCCGGACGAGTCCGGGACCGGCCTCCGCGTCCTCGACCGCCACGGGGCCGCGCGGCGGCGGGAGGGCACCTCCGAGCCGATGACCTTGGCGGACCTCGTCGCGGAGCTGCGCGCGCGCCATCCCGCCCTGTTCCTGCCGCCGGAGCCCGAGCCCGAACCGGCCCCGGCGACCGCCGAGGAGGCCCGGGACTCGTCCCTGCTGAGCGGCGCCTACGAGATGAAGGCCGCGACCGCCCGCTTCGTCGGGACCCAGTCCGAGCGGGCGCGCTCCCTGGCGGAGCGCTCCTCCGAGCAGGGCCGCGTGCTGGCGCAGACCGCCGCCGGCCGGTTCGCCAGCCTGCGGACGAACCTGCGCGGACGCTTCGCCCGCCCGCCCGTCGACGCGGAGGCCGGGCCGGCCGCGGGCGCGGATCCGGCGGCGGCGTGGAACAGCGGTCCCGGACGGTTCGGCGAGACGCTGCGCGACGGCCTCGGCCACGTGCGCGACCGCCTCAGCCTCGGCGGGGGCGGGATCGATGACGGCGCGCGCCGGCAGCGCCGGCTGCTCCTCGGCGCCGTCGCCGGCACCCTGGTGGCGGTGCTCGCCGCGGGGCTCGTGCTGGACCGCTCCGCGCCGGAATCCGGGCGCCCCGCCGCCCCGACCGCTTCCCGCACGGATTCCCGCGCGGAAGCCCCGAGCGGCGCCGCGCCGAACGCGCGGCCCGCAGGTCCCCCGGCCTCGGCCCCCGACACGGTGACGCCGCCCCCCGAGACAGGCGGCGATCCCGAGCCCGACGCGCCGCTGCCGCCGAACGCCGTGACCGGACAGGCCCAGGTGATCGATACCGCGACCCTCAAGGTCGGCGGCAAGGTCGTGCACCTGTTCGGCGTCGAGTGGGTGCGGGGCGGCCAGGCGGAGGAGCTGGCCCGGTACATCGGCAACCGGTCGGTGACCTGCCAGCCCGCCCCCGGCAGCGCGAACATGAACTGCCTCGTGGACGGGCGCGATCTCTCCGAGGTGGTGCTGTTCAACGGCGGCGGCCGCGCCGCCCCGGAGGCGAGCCCCGAACTGGTCGCGGCCGAGGACCACGCCCGGAGCGAGCGGCTCGGCGTCTGGAAGCGCTAGCCGGATGCCGGCCGAACCGTTCGGCACGACGGCGGACGGCCGAACGGTCGGCCGCCACACCCTGAGCCGGGGCAGCCTGCGCGTCGCCGTCATCGAGTACGGCGCGGCCGTCACGGCGATCGAGGTGCCCGACCGCGCCGGCCGTCCGGCCAACGTCGTGCTCGGCCTCGACACCCTGGCGGGCTACGAGACCGTGAGCCCGAGCTTCGGCGCGATCGTCGGGCGCTACGCGAACCGCATCGCGGGCGGGCGCTTCAGCCTCGACGGGCACGACTACCGGCTGCCGGTGAACGAGCCCCCCAACACCCTCCACGGTGGCCCGGAGAATTTCGGCCGGCGCCTGTGGCGGGCGGAACTCAGCGACGCGACGCGCCTCGTCCTGAGCCGCCGCTCGCCGGACAGGGAGGAGGGGTTTCCGGGCACTCTCGACGTCCGCGTCACCTACAGCCTGCCCGCGGAGGGCGTGCTGCGCGTGGACTACGCCGCGGTGACCGACCGGCCCACGGTCCTGAACCTCACGAACCACAGCTACTTCAACCTCGCCGGCGAGGGGGCGGGCAGCGTCCTCGGCCACGTCGTGCAGGTCGAGGCGGACGCCTTCGCGCCGACCGACGCGACCCAGATCCCCACCGGCGCGCTGCTGCCGGTCGCCGGGACGCCGTTCGATTTCCGCGCGCCGCAGGCCCTGGAGGCGCGGATCCGCGCCGGGGACCCGCAGCTCACCTACGCCAAGGGCTACGACCACACCTTCGCGCTGCGCGGGGCCGCCGGGACGCTGCGGCCGGCCGCCACCTGCGTCGATCCCGGCAGCGGGCGGCGGCTCGACGTCTGGACCACGCAGCCGGCGCTGCAGCTCTACAGCGGCAACACCCTCGACGGGCGCCTGATCGGCCCGTCCGGGCGGATCTACCGGTCGGGCGACGGCGTCTGCTTCGAGACGCAGGGCTTTCCGGACGCGCCGAACCAGCCCGGCTTCCCCTCCGCGGTCCTGCGGCCGGGCGAGACCTTCGCGGCCGCCACGGAGTTCCGGTTCTCGGTCGTGTGATGGTCGTGTGACGGCCGCGGCGCGCTCAGGCCGCCGCGCGATCGAGCGCCCGGGGCGCCGGGATCGCGGCGGCCGGGGCGGCGGGATCGGGACGCCGCGCCTCGCCGAGCGCCAGGAGGGCGGCCTTCACGGCGTCGAGCCGCGACGGCTCGCCCTCGGCCATGCCCTCGGCGGCGGCGACCTCCTTCAGGTACTCGTCCCAGGCCCAGCGCCGCAGGATCTCCCGCTTGCAGCTCGGGAGCAGCCGGGGATGATCGCGCAACGCGGCCGGGGTGTCGAACACCGCGGCCGGGTTGACCAGGACGCGCTCCATGTCGGGCAGGCGCGCGGCCGCCGGGCCGGGCGGGATGGCGTTTCGGATTCCGATCGTCCCATCTTGCATGGTTGCCTCCCTGGACGGGCGCGCTCAGCCGCCGAAGAGGCCGAGGCGCGCCGCCGATTGGACGGCGAAGCTCGCCGCGAAGGACAGCAGGGCCGCGTCCCACGCGGTCAGGTGCCGGGCGTTGGCCGGCGGCCCGGCCCGCGTGATCGCCCGGCCGAGCCACGCGAAGCCCGACAGGCTCAGCAGGGCCGCCAGCACCCAGGGCAGGGCGGGCGCCGGGCAGGGCGCCGCCAGGGCGAGGCACAGGGCGAGGCACAGGGCCACGGACAGGAACCAGCGGCCGAGCACCGTGCTGTCGGTGGTCCGCGCCGGCCCTCGGCGCCGGCCGCGCCGCGACCGGGGCAGGAGCCCGTGCCCACCCCGCAGGTCGAAGGTTGCCATCACGCGGCTCCCCGGCTCAGTTCAGCAGGGGCTCCGGTCCGGCCGGACCGCGCTCCCAGCGCCGGAAGTGCGCCGCGGGGACGGGGGGCTCGGGCGGCGGGGCTGCGGGCGGTACCGAACCCTCATCGAGCGCCTGGAGCGCTTCCAGGATCGCGCTCAGCGGCACGGGCTCGGCCCGGCAGCCCGGCAGGCAGCGCAGCGTCGGGCAGGACTCGACCGCGCGGGCGTCGGAGGCCCAGGAGGCCAGGATCGCCCGCTTCTCGGCCCGCGACAGGCCGGGATAGCGCAGCACCTCCCGGGGATGCCGGAAGACGTCGCCCGGCGCCACGAAGGCCTCGAACGGCTCGACCGCCTGCGGCCTCAGGCTGGCGGCCGCCACCGGACCGACGCGCCCGATCTCGGGACGGAACGCGGGATGGACGGGGTTGAGATCGATCGGCTGCATGCGACCCTCCTCATCGTGAGCAAAGGCTGGGGTGGCCGGCACGCCCGATCGGGCCGCGCCGGCCGTCGCGTCATGCGTTCGGGTCCGTGACCGCGCAGGCGGTCACCCCCCAGGGTCGGCCCCGGGCCCGGCTCAGTGCTTGGCGGCCGGCGCGCCGGTGCCGTTGATGGCGATGCGCCGGCGGCGCTCCGGCGCCTCGGCCGCGCGCGGCAGCGTCACCGTGAGGACGCCGTTGCGGAACGTCGCCTCGGCCCTGTCCTCGTCGACCGGCACGGGGAGGGCGATCGACCGCTCGAAGCGGCCGTAGCTGCGCTCGGAATAGCCGCGGCCCGTGTCGGTGGACTCCGCGCGCTTCTCGCCCTTCAGGGTCAGGACGCCGTCCGCGATGAGCAGCTCGACGTCCTTCTCGTCGAGCCCGGGAAGCTCGGCGGAGACGCGCAGCGCACCGTCCGCCTCCGCCAGCTCGATATGGGGCCAGCCGAAGCCGCGGCCCGCGAGGCTCGGCACGCCGCCGAACCCGCCGAACACGTCGTCGAACAGGCGGTTCATCTCCCGGTGCAGCGTCAGGAAGGGGCTGGCCGGCTCCTGCGACAGGGCGGTCGGCGCCGGGGCGGGGGTGCGGTTCCAGGGAATCAGATCTCTCACGCTCATGGTCCTCGCTCCATCGAATGCGGTGCAGTCGTGGGAACGGGCCCGCGGGTCCGCGGACCCGTGAGGGATGTCATCCGTGTCGACAAGTGTGCCCGGGCGCGCCGCCCGGGACACCGGATCAGATCGTCCGATCAGGCTGCCATTCAGGCTGCCTTGGCCTCGCGGGCGATCTGCGCCGGGGCGTTGTCCTGGCCGGACGCGGCCGTCGTGCCGCCGATGGCGATGCGGCGGGGCTTCAGCGCCTCCGGCACCTCGCGCTTCAGCGCGACGGTGAGCAGGCCGTTCTCCATCGACGCGCCCACGACCTTCACGTGCTCGGCCAGATTGAACGTCTGGCGGAACGTGCGGGCCGCGATGCCGCGGTAGAGATAGTGCTTCTCACCCTCCTGGGCGGCCTTCTGACCCGAGACGAGGAGCGTGGTGTCCTGCTGGGTCAGCTCGATCTCGTCGGGCGTGAAGCCCGCGACCGCCATGGTGATGCGGTACTGGTCCTCGGCCACCTTCTCGATGTTGTAGGGCGGCCAGGCGGCCGACGGCTCGACGCGGTCGGCCTGGTTGATCAGCTCGAACAGGCGGTCGAACCCGATGGACGACCGGAACAGGGGCGAAACGTCGTACGTCCTCATAACCACATCCTCCGACGAGCAACGTGACTACAAGCAGCGCCGGACACCGTGCCCGGCGCCCTCAGAGCGAGCCCGTTTCCAGGCCTCGCACGCGCGTAACGTGCGGGCGAAGGGCCGGTTCCGCGCCGCGCGAAATTTTTCGGGTTGGGCGGGGGCTGGCCGAATACGGTGATCCGATCCGCATTGCCTCTCCCGCTGAGCTGCCGGCTGCACGCGCTCGCGGCCTCGGTTGGTCCATCCGTCAGGATGAGAGCGCGGGTTCCCTCTCCCGTGCGGGAGAGGGACAGGGTGAGGAAAGCTAATGTTCAGAAGACGGCGCGCCCCGTCCGCGCGTCAAACGCGTGCCCTGTCCGGAGACTTCCCATCCCTCACCCCAACACTCTCCCATACGGGAAAGGGGGCGCGTCGCGCTCCGCCGCAGGCCGCACCGCGAACACGTGTCGGCCGCACGGGGGAGGGGATGCCGCGAGCGCGGCAGGCCGGCGCTCTCAGCCGACCGCCTCCTCGACCAGGATCTCGCGCTTGCCGGCGTGGTTGGCCGGGCCGACGATGCCCTCGATCTCCATCCGCTCCATGATGGAGGCGGCGCGGTTGTAGCCGATCTGCAGCCGGCGCTGGATGTAGCTCGTCGACGCCTTCTGGTCGCGCAGCACGACCTGCACGGCCTGATCGTAGAGGTCGCCGCCGGCCTCGCCGAAGGAGCCCTGGTCGAACACGGCGCCGTCGAGTTCGAGTTCCGCGGCGCCGGCCTTGCCCTTGCCGCCGCCCTTCTCGGTCGCGCCCTCCTCGTCGTCGGCGGTGACGGCGTCGAGGTAGCTGGGGCGGCCCTGGCGCTTGAGGTGGGCGACCACGCTCTCGACCTCGCTGTCCGAGCAGAACGGCCCGTGCACCCGCGTCGTGCGCCCGCCCCCGGCCATGAACAGCATGTCGCCCTGGCCCAGAAGCTGCTCGGCGCCCATCTCGCCCAGGATCGTGCGGCTGTCGATCTTGCTCGTCACCTGGAAGCTGATCCGGGTCGGGAAGTTCGCCTTGATCGTCCCGGTGATCACGTCCACCGACGGCCGCTGCGTCGCCATGATCAGGTGGATGCCCGCCGCGCGCGCCATCTGCGCCAGGCGCTGGATCGCCCCCTCGATGTCCTTGCCGGCCACCATCATCAGGTCGGCCATCTCGTCGACCACGATCACGATGTACGGCAGAGGCGCCAGGTCCATCGCCTCGTCCTCGTACACCGCCTCGCCGGTGTGGCGGTCGAAGCCGGTCTGCACGGTCCGGGTCAGCACCTCGCCGCGCGCCGCCGCCTCGGCGACCCGGGCGTTGTAGCCGTCGATGTTGCGCACCGCGATCTTGGCCATCTTCTTGTAGCGCTCCTCCATCTCGCGCACGGCCCACTTGAGGGCGATGACCGCCTTCTTGGGGTCGGTGACGACCGGGGAGAGCAGGTGCGGGATGCCGTCGTAGACCGACAGCTCCAGCATCTTCGGGTCGACCATGATCAGGCGGCACTCCTCCGGCTTCAGCCGGTAGAGCAGCGACAGGATCATGGTGTTGATCGCCACCGACTTGCCCGAGCCGGTCGTGCCGGCGACCAGGAGGTGCGGCATGCGCGCGAGGTCGGCGATGATCGGCTCGCCGCCGATGTTCTTGCCCAGGCAGAGCGCCAGCTTGTGCTTGCTCTCGGCGAAGTCCGTCGAGGCCAGGAGCTCGCGCAGGTAGACCGTCTCGCGCTTGGCGTTCGGCAGCTCGATGCCGATGGCGTTCCGGCCGGGGACGACCGCGACGCGGGCCGAGACCGCCGACATCGACCGGGCGATGTCGTCGGCGAGCGCGATCACGCGGCTGGACTTGGTGCCGGGCGCGGGCTCGAGCTCGTAGAGGGTGACAACCGGGCCCGGCCGCACCGCCAGGATGTCGCCGCGCACGCCGAAATCGCCGAGGGTCGCCTCCAGCAGCGTGGCGTTCTGCTCCAGCGCGTCCGCCGAGATCAGGCTCGCCTGGGACGGGCCGCGGGGGGCCGCCAGCAGGTCGAGGGCGGGCAGGGCGTAATCCTCGGGACGGACGAGCGGCGCGGGCGCGCGCCGTGCCGGCACGGGCGCTGCGGGCGGCGGCGCCACCCGGGACGCGGTCGGCTCCGCCCGCGGCGGGACCGGGCGCTGCGGCGCCTCGAAAGCCTCCGGATCGTCCTCCGCATCGTCCCGCGCCCCCGCGGCGCGGCGGGCCGGCGCCGCGGGGGCGTCCTCGGACGTGTCGAAGACGGGCTCGCGCCGGCTCGCGCCGGCCTGCCGGCCTTCGGGCAGGTGCTCGGCCCAGGGGAGATCGGCGTCCGTGAAGGCGCGGCGGGCCGCGAGGGCGGGCGACGCGCCGTCGATCGGCTCGGCCCGGCCGGCGCGCCACGCGGCGATCCGGTCGGCCGCGGCGCCGCGCAGGCCCATCAGGCCCTGCGCCAGGGCGCCGACACCCACGAGGCCGAGGCTCGGCTCGTCGGAATCCTCGCGCTCGTCGCGGCCGGAATCCCGGCCCCGCGCCGGCGCGCGCCGGACGGGGTAGGGATCGTCGTGCAGGCTGTCCTCCTCGACGGCGCCGAACCGGCAGGCGCCGGTCAGGCTGAGGATCGCCACGGCGGCGTAGCCGAAGCCGACGAGGTGGGCCGCCGCCGACGAGACCGCGCCGACGATCACCCGCGCCATCGACAGCAGGCCGTCGCCGGCCACGCCGCCGAGGCCGGTGGGCAGGGGCCAGCGGGTCGTCGGCGGGAGCGCGCTCGCCACCGCGCTCGCGGCGCAGAAGCCGATGATCCAGAGGGCGATGCGCAGCCCGCCCTCGGGCAGGTTGCGCTCCCGCATCAGCCGGATGCCCCAGAGCACCGGCGGAAGCACGAAGGCCAGGGAACCCAGGCCCAGGATCTGCATGGCGAGGTCGGCCACGACGGCGCCCGGCTGGCCGAGGACGTTGTGGGCGGCGTGGTCGGTGGCGTGGTTGAGGCTCGGGTCGTCGATCGACCACGTGGCCAGGGCCACGGTCAGCGCGACCGCGCCGGTGAACAGCACGAAGCCGCCGAGCTCCGTCAGGCGCTTGCCCAGGAAGGGGCGAACGCTGTCGACGAAAGTCTCGTAGGGCGATGCGGGACGGCGAAGCGAGCGCATGCGGGACCGGACGCAGGACGGGGACTTACCCCCGAGGCTAGGCACGACCCCCTTAACGACCTGCTAAGGTTGAGGAAGGCTCACCGGCGCCCGGCCGCGCATCCCCAGGCTGCCGCCGTCCGCGCCCACGGGTGCAAAATCCGCCCCGCTGTGGCACAGGAGCGGCCATGAACATCGACGGCCAGCCCTACCGCACGATCTTCCCGGACCCGGACGGCCTCAGCGTCCAGGTGATCGACCAGACCCGCCTGCCCTTCGCGTTCGAGCTGAAGCGCCTCGCCACGCTGGAGGACGCCGCGGTGGCGATCCGCACGATGATCGTGCGGGGCGCGCCGCTGATCGGCGTCACGGCCGCCTACGGGCTGGCGCTCGCCATGCGCGCCGACGCGTCCCACGACGGGATCGACCGGGCGGTGGCGACCCTCGCGGCGACGCGGCCGACCGCGATCAACCTGCGCTGGGCACTGGACCGGGTCTCCACCAACCTGCGCCAGGTCGCGCCGGACGAGCGCTTCGCCCGCGCCTTCGCGGAGGCCGGCCGCATCGCCGAGGAGGACGTGGCGAGCTGCCGCTCGATCGGCGCCCACGGCGGCCAGATCATCGCCGACCTCCACGCGGCAAGGGGCGGCGACCGGCCGGTCACGGTCCTGACCCACTGCAATGCCGGCTGGCTGGCGACGGTGGACTGGGGCACGGCGCTCGCGCCGATCTACGCCGCCCACGAGCGGGGCGTGCCGGTCCACGTCCTGGTCGACGAGACCCGGCCGCGCAGCCAGGGCGCCGCGCTCACAGCCTTCGAGCTGAACGGCCACGGCGTGCCGCACACGGTCATCGCCGACAATGCCGGCGGCCACCTCATGCAGCACGGCGGCGTCGATCTCTGCATCGTCGGCTCGGACCGGACCACGGCGAGCGGCGACGTCTGCAACAAGATCGGCACCTACCTGAAGGCGCTGGCAGCCCACGACAACGGCGTGCCGTTCTACGCCGCCCTGCCGTTCTCGACCATCGACTGGACCCTCGACGACGGGGTGAAGGAGATCCCGATCGAGGAGCGCGACGGGCGCGAGGTCACCCACATGACCGGCCGGCTGCCCGACGGCGGCTTCGCCACGATCGAGGTCGTCTCCCCCGGCAGCCCGGTGGCCAACCCCGCCTTCGACGTGACGCCGTCGCGCCTCGTGACCGGGATCATCACCGAGCGCGGCATCTGCGAGGCCAGCGCCGAGGGCCTGTACGGGCTCTACCCGGAGCGCCGCCGGGCGGCGTGAGGGCGGCGTGAGGGCGGATTCTCCCGCGGCCGCGGCCGCCCGGCGCAGTATCCGGGTCTTCCCGAACGCGGTGTGACCGAAAAGGCAGCCTCGGGGGCAATTCGCGCCCCGTATCCGCGCAGCCGCTTTCGCGGCTCGACGGTGTTCGGCAGAACGGATGCCGGAGCGTCGTGGGGAAGAACAAATCTCGACGGCGGATGGACTGATCATCCCAGTCCGATCTCGACACCTTCGAGGTGGCCGCGATGGCGAAATTTCATTTCGTCGAGGATTACGAGGCGTACGTCCGCCAACTGATGCGCGACTTGCCCCTGGACGAGGCGATGAGCGTGGCGGTGGGCGGCGACTACGACCGCATCGGCGCGATCGAGTGCGAGATCCTCCAGCATTTCGGGCTCCGGGACGGCCAGTCGGTGGTCGATTTCGGGTGCGGCTCCGGGCGCCTGGCGGTGCATCTCGCCCGCACCGCGAGCGTCGCGTATCTGGGCCTCGACGTCGTCCAGGACCTGCTGGACTACGCGAAGCGCCGCTGTCCCAGGGACTACCGCTTCGCCCGGAACACGGCGCTGTCGCTGCCGGTCGCCGACGGCAGCGTCGACCTCGTCTCGGCCTTCAGCGTGTTCACGCATCTCCTGCACACGGAGTGCTACATCTACCTGGAGGAGATGCACCGCGCCCTCAGGCCCGGGGGCCGCGTCGTGGCCTCGTTCCTCGAGTTCAGCATGGCCTCGCACTGGGGCGTCTTCACCAAGACGGTCGGCGAGCAGCGCACCAGCACGGTGCCGCACCTCAACACGTTCATCGAGCGCAGCGTCTGGCAGACCTGGGCCGACCATATCGGCTTCGACAGCGTGACGTTCCTCGACGGCACGGCGGCGCCGTGGCCGTCGGGCGTGTATCTGGGTCAGTCCCTCGCGGTGCTCGGCAAGGCGCCGGCCTGAGGCCCGCTCACGGCTCCCACTGGTGGAAGACCGCGCTGTCGAAAGCGAAGACCGCCTCGCCGCGCTGGTTCACCCCGGTGTTGCGCGCGAAGGCCAAGCCCCAGCCCGGCCGCGACGCCGAGGCACGCTTGTCGGTGAGCTTGGCGCTGAACCGGACCGTGTCGCCCGCGTAGACCGGCTTCAGCCAGCGCAGGTTCTTGAACCCGGGGGAGGGGCCCGCCTCCGGGACCGGCCCGCGGGTGGCCGTGTAGGCGGCGTCCCGGGCGCGGGTCGTGAGCATCCGGTTCATGTAGGCGGCGGTCGTGTGCCAGCCGGAGGCGCAGAGGCCGCCGAAATGGCTGCGCTCGGCCGCGTCGTGGTCGAGGTGGAAGGCCTGCGGGTCGTAGGCCCGCGCGAAGGCCACGATCGCCTCGGCGCTGAACGGGTAGGCGCCCAGCTCCCGCACGGCGCCGATCTCGGCGTCCCGCAGGAACGGCAGGATCTCGGCATCCTCCGGCTCGGTGACCGGCCCCGGCACGCCGATCTCCACGGGCCGCGGGGGCAGGGGATCGGTGCCGCGGCGGGCCAGCATGAAGGTGAAGCGCTGGGTCAGCACCGTCTCGGCCCGCTGGTTGGCGAGGGCGACCTCGGCGGTCAGGAAGCCGAGGCCCGGCTTCGAGGCCGAGTCGCGCAGGCCCGCGACCCGGAAGGTCAGCGTCAGCGCGTCCCCCGGCAGGACCGGCGCGAGCCACCGCAGCTCGTCGATGCCGGGCGCGCCCAGCGACGAGCCGCCCCGGAACGGCCCCTGCTGGAGCAGGCGCATGCCCAGGGCCGCCGTGTGCCAGCCCGAGCCGATCAGCCGGCCCGCGAAGGTCGTCTCCGCCGCCGCCTCGTCGAGGTGAAAGGGCTGGAAGTCGAAATCCTTCGCGAAGCCCACGATGGCGTCGCGGGTCACCGTCAGCGGCTCCCCGACGATCACGTCGCCGACGGAGAAGTCTTCCAGGGCGGGATCGGGCATGGTGGGCTCGTCACGTTGATCGGTGGGGTGGGCGATCGGGATCGCCGTCTTCGCGAGCGGAGCGAAGCAATCCAGGCGGCGCCGCGCTCACCGGGGTCGCGCCGCCCTAGGTCGCGTCGCTGCGCTCGCGATGACGGGTGCCGGACCTCAGTTGGCGAAGCGGAAGTGCAGTACGTCGCCGTCCTGCACCACGTAATCCTTGCCCTCCAGCCGGAGCTTGCCGGCATCCCGGGCCCCGGACTCGCCGTTGAGCGCCGTGTAGTCCTTGAACGCGATGGTCTCGGCCCGGATGAAGCCCTTCTCGAAATCCGAGTGGATCACCCCGGCCGCCCCGGGGGCGCGGGTGCCCTTGGTGATCGTCCAGGCGCGGGCCTCCTTGGGGCCGACCGTGAAGTAGGTGACGAGGCCGAGCAGGTCGTAGCCGGCGCGGATCACCCGGTTCAGGCCCGGCTCGGCGAGGCCCACCGCCTCCAGGAACTCGGCCTGGTCGGCCTCCGGCATCACGGCGATCTCGCTCTCGATCTTGGCCGAGACCACCACCGCCACGGCACCCTCCGCCTTGGCGCGGGCGAAGACCGCGTCCGAGTAGGCGTTGCCCTTGTCGGCGTCGCCCTCGTCGACGTTGCAGACGTAGAGGACGGGCTTGGCCGTCATCAGGCCGAGCGACTGGAACAGCTTCTCCTCGTCGGGCTTGCGCTCCACGAGGCGGGCGGGCCTGCCGTCGCGCAGGAGCGGCAGGGCGCGGTTGACGAGGTCGAGGGTCTCCTTGGCCTCCTTGTCGGCGCCCTTGGCCTTCTTCTCCAGCGACTGGGCGCGGCGCTCCAGGCTGTCGAGGTCGGCGAGCATCAGCTCGGTCTCGATGGTCTCGATGTCGGCGGCCGGATCGACCTTGCCCTCCACGTGGGTGACGTCGCCGTCCGTGAAGCAGCGGACCACGTGGGCGATGGCGTCGACCTCGCGGATATTGGCCAGGAACTGGTTGCCCAGGCCCTCGCCCTTGGAGGCGCCGCGCACGAGGCCGGCGATGTCCACGAAGGTCAGCCGCGTCGGGATGATCTCCTTCGAGGAGGCGATCCGGGCGAGGTCATTCAGCCGCGGATCCGGCACCGCCACCTCGCCGACATTCGGCTCGATGGTGCAGAACGGGTAGTTCGCCGCCTGGGCGGCCGCCGTCTGCGTCAGCGCGTTGAAGAGGGTCGACTTGCCGACGTTCGGCAGGCCGACGATGCCGCATTTGAAGCCCATGGGTCAGTTCCGTCGCAGCGCGTCGTCGAGCGACGCGCGGAATGGGTTGATGAGAATCGGGCCCGCGAACACGACGCCGCGCGCCCCGTCCTCGGTCGAGCGCGCGCGACACCGACGCGCCGGGCCGCGGCCGCCGGGAGGCAATCGAACCGCCGACAGCCGGGCGCGACGCGCACCGCCTTCATCGGACCCTCTCGCCCGCCCCGATATCCCGTCCCCGTGTGGGCGTGTCAATTTCTGGCGCCCAGCGTCTTCACGTCGTCCCAGCCGCGGCCGGCCATGGCGAGGTGGACCTTGTTCTGGAAGCTCGCGTCCTCGCCGGCGGCGAGCAGGGCGGCGTGGTCGGCCACCGCCCGGCAGAGATCCTCGACCCAGGGCAGCTCGGCCTTGCCGAAATCGTTGAGCACGTAGGCATGGACCAGCGCCTTGTCGCCGGGATGGCCGATGCCGAGCCGCACCCGGCGGTAATCGTTGCCGCACTGCGCGGTGATCGAGCGCAGGCCGTTATGGCCGGCATTGCCGCCGCCGAGCTTCACCCGGAGCTTGGCCGGGGCGAGGTCGAGCTCGTCGTGCAGCACGATCACGTCGCCGAGCGGGATCTTGTAGAAGCGCTGCGCCTCCGAGACCGCGCGGCCGGACTCGTTCATGAAGGTCGAGGGCTTCAGCAGGATCGCCCGCTCGGTGCCCAGCACAACCTCGGCGGCCTCGCCCTGGAACCGGTGGCGGAACGGGCTCGCCCGGTGCTGTCGGGCGATCGCGTCGACGGCGAGGAAGCCGATATTGTGCCGGTTGCCCGCGTAGCGCGCGCCCGGGTTTCCGAGGCCGACGATCAGCCGCATGGTCTGCATCCCTCTCAGGCCGCGGTCTGTGCCACGCTTCGGCGCGGGACGCATCCCCGGCCGTGCCTGGGCCCGTCGCGCGCCTTCCGGCCCGCGCCGCGTCTCCCCGTGCGCCAGCGCACGGCGGCGGTCGAACCCGGGGCAGAGTATCTCCGTTGAGAGGTCACATTCGGCCAAGCAAAGCCGGAGCGATCAAGACCGCCGCCCAGCGCATCGCGACGACGATCTTCCTCACTCGACACGGTTGACCGGATGACTTCCCGCTGAAGTCATACGAAGACACTCGGAGATCATCATGACCGTTCGCATGCTCGCCGCCGCCGCCCTGGTCGCCGCGGTCGCCACGCCCGCCCTCGCGCAGGGCCTGGACTCGAAGCACTCGCCCTACCCGGCCTCGGCCTATTCGGGCTGGGTCGGCAACGCCCCCGTCCTGTACCGGGACGCCGCCGGCCCGGCCCGGCCGGCCGCCTACCGCTACAGCGGCCCGCATGCCGGCGGCCCGGCCAACGCCCTGCCGCGGTTCTGACGGGGGGCCGTCCGTCAGGACGGCAGGACGGGCTGACCGGCCCGCGCCGTGGTCCCTTGGCCCGAAGCCGGGGCCCCGCCATCGACCCCCGACGCGGCCCGGATCTCCCCGGGCCGCAGGGTTCCGACCAGAAGATCGACCTGGCTGACGAGGCGCACGAGCGACTGTCCGCGATCCAGCGCCGGCCGCTCGGGCACGGGCCTGTCCGCGCCCAGGGCCGCCAGGGTCGCGGTGATCCAGGCCCGCCAGGTCTCCGCCTCGGGGGCGGCCGCCTCCGGGGCGTGCCGCAGGACGATCAGCCGGGCGCTGATCCGGCGCAGGGTCGCGTCGGCCACCAGGGCGGATTCCACCTCCGGGTGGCTGCCGGCCCGGGGCTGCTGCAGGGCGCGGGACAGCGCCGCCTCCAGATCGTTGAGGGCGAGGCCGGCCTCGCGGCTTTGCGCCGCGATCGCGGCCTCGCGGCCCTCGCCGGGCGGCGCGCGGAGCACCGCCTCGGCGAGCCCGGCCTGGGCCTTCAGCGCCCGGCGCAGCTCCTGCCGGACCTGATCGGGCTCCCAGATCGGCCAGAGCACCAGGCAGCTCGCCACCGCGATCACGCCGCCCAGCACCGTGAAGCCGCCCCGCATGGCGACGATCTCCCAGGAGCTGTGGCCGGGCTCCAGCAACTCGACGAGCAGCACCACGAGGGGCGTCAGGCAGGTGACGAAGAACCCGTACGAGATCTGGCGCGCCGCGAAGCCGACGATGCTGAGCACGAGGATGAGCCCGGCCTCCGCCAGCGGGCTCGTGGCGTAGTAGGCTAGCCCGGCCCCCACGAGGCCGCCCAGCACCGTGCCGCCGATCCGCTCCAGGGCCCGCTGCCACGTCGCCGCGTAGAAGGGCTGCATGGTGAGCACCACGGTCATCACCAGCCAGTGCGTGAAGGCGCCCGCGTAGGTCAGGGTGGCGGCGAGCGCCGGCGCCGCGACCGCGCTCGCCCGCAGGGCGTGCCGCAGGTTGGGCGAGGCCAGGGTGAAGTTCTGCGCCAGCGGCCCGACGTAGCGGGTCCAGCGGTCGAGGCTGCCGCCCTCTGTGATCGTGCCGCCGGGCCGGTAGCCCTCCGGCGTCGACAGCTTGGCGCCGAGCCGCACGCGCCCGGCGATCCGGTCGGCGAGGCGGGCCAGGGTCGGGTCCTCCGACAGGCCCTCGGCCACCCGGGCGATGGAGTGCTCCAGGCGGGCGAGGTCGAGGTTGACGTCGTCGCGGATCGCCCGGGCGATGGTCACCAGCAGGGGGCGCAGGCGCCGCAGGAAGACCTTGGCGAGCGCCCGGCGGCGCGCGTCGGGCCGGCTGTCGATCAACTCGCCCACGGCGATCAGCGCGGCGAAGATCTGCTCGGCGCTCTCCAGGCGCAGCAGGGCCTGGGCGGTGCGGTCCGAGACCCGCTCGCGGGAGCGGGCGAGGTCGAGGATCATGGTCCGCGCGGTCTCGATGCTCGCCCGCACGCCGCGGCGGTGGCCCCGCGCGTGGCCGTCGAAGGCGGCCGTGTCGGGCTCCGGCAGGGCGACGAGCCGCTCGAGGTCGCCGCAGAGCCGGGCGAGGTTGTGCCAGACCTCCGCCACCGCCCGGTGGGCCGGTCGGTACGGGTGCAGCCGCCAGATGACCAGGGCCAGGAAGGTCGCCCAGAGACCGCCGGCGGCGAACATCGCCGCGGTGACGGCCGCCTGCGCGACGTCGAGCGGCCGGTCGAGGGCGATGCACAGGACCACCACGAGCACGTTGCCGGCCGACTGGGCCTGCACGCTCCAGACGCGCGCGTACGAGCAGGCGAAGATCAGCGCGCAGGCGACCGGGACGACCACCGGCAGGCCGAGGGGCTGGATCAGGCCGAGGCCGGCCCAGAGCAGGCCGCCGAGGAACGAGAAGGCGGTGAGGACGCGCAGGCGCGCCCGCATCGGGCCGCCGTTGTCGCAGAAGCAGGCGAGGTTGGCGGCGAGCGCCATGGTCAGCAGCGGCGACCACTGGATCCAGATGTTGAGGAGGATGACGACGCCGAACGCGAAGGCGGCGCGCACGCCCTCCACGAGCCGCACGTTCCGGAGGTCGAGGCCCGTGGGCAGGCGCCGCAGATCGCCGCCCGGCCGGCTCAGGCTGCCCCGGCCGGCGGCGAGGCGGCGGCGCCGGACACGTCCGGGGGGCGAGGCTGTGGGACTCGGCGCGGTCAAGCTCGGTCTCCCGACGGGGGCGCGGCGCCCCGGCATGAACCGCGCTCCGGCCTGACCGGATCCGCGGCGGCGCGCAACCCCGGCCCGCTCCCGGCGCCGGATCGCGAAGGCGCGTCCGGCGCATCGCCGCGGGGCAGTCTCTCCATCCTCGGCCCGATCCGGGACGCCGCGCCGGTCCTCGCCCCGCGCGCTTGACCCTCGGGCGAGCCCGTGGCTTCTGGGGCCGCCTGGCCCCGACTCCGTAGCTCAGCTGGATAGAGCAGCCGCCTTCTAAGCGGCAGGTCGTAGGTTCGAGCCCTACCGGGGTCGCCAGGATTTTACCCGTCATATCAATAACTTGGCGGGTTTTTCTTTGCCGCGGCGCCTCGTTCTAGGCTTGCAACACGCCGTAACACGAATCATGAAATTACAATGGGTTACGACGCGATCCAATGTGCTCGCGGGTGCTCGACGCAACACGAACGCAACACGAGAAGGCTGCATTCCTCTTCGCTGCGCAGGCACAATTATCCGGCCCGCAGGCCTGATCGATCAGAGGCCTGGTACATCATCAATGTCGGGGGCCGACTCTTTGTTGAGCGGGGCAGGATCGTCCTCGGGAGCCGGCGGCAGCCTCGGCGGCGGCATGTCACCGGTGTTGGGCGACATGGGCCGGCCGTGGGGCAGCTCTGATTCCGGCGGGTCGCACTCAGGTCCTTTGGCGGGGTCAGCCATCTTGTGCGCTCCTGTCGCTGCAAGAGGCGAACAGGTAGCCAAGATGGGTGTTCCACCTAACGAAGTGATGCCAGCCGCGCCGCCGCCGGTCAGCTGGCTTTCGACCAGAGCAGGAAGCCGGTAGCAGCCAACAGGAGCCACGCGGATACGCGCGCGATCCCGGCCGCGGGCGCCTGTTCTTCCTGACGTTCATGGGCAGCCTCAGCCAGGATCGCGGAGCACAGCGCGGTCTCAAGGCTCAGAACGGCAGCCAACCACTGTCACATGGTTGATCCCCACGAAAGAGGCCGGAGCCCGTAGGCCCCGGCCGAGTCTCGGAAGAAACGCCCTGTGTGTAGGAGCCATTCCCAGTTTGGAGGCACGGTTTCTTATTTGCGTCCGTGTACGTTCTAGTAGGAGGCGCTCGAGGGTTTCGTAATCGGGTGCCAAACTGCGGACCAGCTCGATTTCCTCTCTCGGCCAATGTTCTCCGGGCATTCGCGCCTCCATCGAGGTGCCCCCATGCCTGCAGGGCTCGCCGGCTCTCAGTCGGCCCGATCGATGCCAACGCCAGTTTTTTGCAGGCATTCAAAGGCTGAACCAGCAAGCAAGTGATTCGACATCCGTTCTCACGCCGTTGTCGGATGCAGCAGCGTGGTGGCTACCTCTGCTTGAGCTAAGCTGCGCTAAGAACCCGAATCACAGCCCAGCATCGCGCAGCATGAACAAGAAGCTGAAGCCGGTTTTCTCACAAGCGGAGAGTGAGGGATTTGCGATGGCTGCAAATCCCCACCAATGGCTTTTGAGCGCGAGCAATCTCCACGATCAAGCTACGGCGCTCCACGCCCAGAGAGGCCGGGGTTATTTACAGTTCACACAGCAAGAAACGGTTCGGCACACCTGGGATGAGGTTGATCGCGCAACTTTCTTGCTTTGTGCATTCGCACTCGAAAATATGATTAAATCTTTTTTGATCTATGAGCATCCAAACTGGGTCTCCGACGGATATCTTGCAAATGATATATGCTCACATAGACTTGTTCAACTTGGCGACAAATCTACCTTGATGCCGTATCGAAGACGAGATCGGTGGGTGCTCGCCGCATTTGAGGAAGGTAATGAGAGTTGGATGCGGTATCCATGCGGTTGTAGGGCAGGCGATATTAGACCCGCCGCAGATATGCACAATAAATTATGGACCGCTTATCAACGTGTAATGCGCGGCTGTGGCGCCAAGATGATAAGTTTGCTGAGCAAAGGCTGGGTTGGGCCTTACGGCTCGCCGGGGCGATGGAAATTCCAAGGAGACTGGTTCGCTTGACGTGCCTCTGATCGTCGATCTGAAAATCTGGACCGCCTTAGCCGCCCAGATTTTCAGATCAGTGCTGCACTATGTGTTCAAGCATTGATTGTAACTCGCCCATCTGTGGCTATTGTCAAGTTTATATTTGCAAGGCGATCGACGGGTTTTGTTTTTACGAAATTGTCATCGGCCTCATAAAACTTGTACCATCCTGGTTGTTGAGAGGTGTTGTGCTCTGCCACGTAATTGCCTATCGATAACTTCCCAAGGACTGCGCCGACTGAATTGCGCACCTCAATTGGCTGATCAACTTTCAGATTAATGGACGACGGCTGTATCATTGAGATCTTACCCTGAGTGGGTGGGCGGCGGGTGTGGTTATAGTGCTTCTCGCCTCTAGGCGCATCCAACCTCGCTCGGGGCGAGGGCGGCGCGGGCTTCAGGGCCCGCGGTAGTCGATAGGACGCCCAGGCCGTCGAGATAGGCCGGGGCGACCCAAGCGACACTCTCTCGTCTCCGCTCGACGCATTCAGCGACGTAATTTGGCCGTGGCTGGTAGTCCTGACGTACGTCGAGTTGTCCAACTGCCTTTTCGATCAGACCAAGGCGCTCCGCATCCGTGTGAGGGCGGAGTTGAAGAAGCGTGTGGCCGATGCCGAGGCCACTGCTGCTGAAGGGCCCATGGGAGGGATGTCGGGAGCCGAACGCGCCAATGAAGGGAAACGGGCCGTGCTGAAGGGGCAGGCTGCCTGGGAGAACTACACGAAGGTCGTGTGTGATGAGGCCGCCGCGGAGGTTGGCCGGACCGGCGGTAACGGTGGGGACCTCTCTCTAGCCAACTGCCAGATTCGCCACCTCGTGAACCGCTACAACGAACTGCGCCGCTGAGGTCGGCCGTTCACCTAACGGGAAAAGTGTCTCTCCCTAACCTTCTGTAACGCCGCGAGCCGTTGGCGACGATCCCGTTGATGTTGCGCTCGATGTGGTCATGGACCTGAGACATGCCGGCGGCGGCGCCACGCTGGATCGCAGCCTGCACCTCGGCATTCCCTGCGCGCCTCGCGCGTCGATCGAGACGGCGACCTGCCCGGGCGCGGCCTGTGCCGATGCCGGCGCGGTGGGCACTGGAGGCACAGGCGCCGAGACCTGTGGCATGGCCACGAAGGCATCGTCCGCGTAGCCCCGCACCCCGCTGATCCAGTCGAAGAAGCCCCGCCCGTACTGGCGGACCACGTTGGCCGGCATGACGTACTCACCGCGTGGACGATGCCCGCCGGCTGGTACTTCCCGCCGTCGCCCGTGTAGCCGCCATCGGCGAACCCGAAGAGCGAGCCGAGGCCGCCGCCTCCGCTCTTGAAGAGCGAGCCGACGAGCGAGTCGACGAGCCCGCTGAGCAGCTTGTCGCTGATCCGGCTGAGCGCGTTGCCGAAAGCCTTGGCCGCGTTCTCCCCGTGCGAGAGCGCCGTGGCGAAGCCGCTAGCCGCGTCCGTCAGCGTGCTCCGGGCGTCGCTCAGATACTGGTTCGACCGGGACTGGTCGATCACCGCCTGTGCGCCGGGCGAGGTCGTGTCGCCGACGGTCGAGCGCGCCCGGCTGTAGGCGGCCTGATCGTAGCGGTCGCGCCCGAGTTGCTCGCGCTCGAAGCCCGTATCGCTGGCGAACTGGACCAACTTGAGCTTCTGGGCGGCAGTCGCCGAGCTGGTCGCGAAGGAATCAATGCTGGCGCGCAGGGCGTCGGTCAGCGGCACACCCCGCGCGAGCTGATCAGACAGCATCCGGTTGGCCGTGGTCTGCGCCTCTAGCGCAAGCCCATTCCGGCCATAGAGCTCGGTGTTGAGCCGCAGGTTGTCGTTGGCGGTCTGGAGCGCCCGAGCGTTGGCATCCGCCTCCCGCACCTGCCCCAAGGTCGAGGCGTCACCCATCTGGCCAGCCCGCCGGAGCACGTCGGCGGCGTAGGCTTGGTTCGCCCCGGGGGCGCGGCTGCCGTAGTAGCTCTGCAGGGCCTTCGCGAGGTCACCGCCGGCTTGGTCGAGCTTCATGGAGAGCACGCCGCCGATACCCGCCGCACCCTGCTCCGGATCCGTCCGATCGAAACCGGGCGGGAGATATCCGCCACGGACTGCAGCCTGCGCAGTGCCAATGGTGATCTGGCCGAGGCCATAGGCAGAGGTGCTGGGCAGGCCCCGGCTATTGCGCACCCGGGTCGGACCGATGTTGGGGTTTCCACTCGACTCCTTCTCGGCCACGGCGGCGATGATGGCCGCTGGGATCCTGCCGTATTGCTCCGCCGCAGCCGTCACCTGCTGCTGGACGCTCGCGCTCAGCCGGGAGAAAGCGCCGCCCGTGGTGTTCTCGCTGAGTCGGCGGCCATGGCCGCGAGGCGCATCAGGGCGGTGCGGTCGCGTAGGGTGCGCAGGAAGCTGGTCTTGACCCGCATCACCAGCAGTGGCGGCACGCCCGCGGCAGCGTAGTGGTCTGCCGGCGCCTCCATCCCGCTCATGGCGGGGGCCAGCAGGCTGTCGATGAAGGCTTCCGTGCGCTCGCTGTCCGGGCAGTCCAGGATCGCGCGCCCGACCGCCTCCGCCACATCTCGTCCAAAGACGGCGTCGGCCTTCCGCGCATCAGCTCGTGTGCGGGGTAGGAGCTCAGCCGACATGGGCGCGCGCCACTGTGTCGGCGACCATGCGCCGGCGGGCCGCCGCGCTTGGGGGCTTCGGAAGGGTGACGAGGGCGGCGTAGGCCTCACGGATGCGGGTCTCGTACTCCCGCAATTCGATCGCCAGTTCGGCGAGACGGGCTCGGCGGTCTGGGGGCAACGCATGCCAATGGCGATCCACACTGGCGCGACCAACACCGAACCGGTCCGCGATCACCTGGAGGCTGTCGCCGGCAGCGCGGGCAAGCTCGATCTTGGCGCATGCAGGATGCGCGGCGATGCTCGGCTTGCGCCCCGGTCTTGAGCGGGTGTGGGTCTCGGCCGACATGCGCGGGCCTCCGGTGATCCGGTGAGGTGCCCGCAGCCGGCCCTGTCTCAGGCTGCCCTATGGCATGTCGCGGCGCCGGCTCAGACCAGCGGCGACCTCAGAACATATCGTGAAGCTCTAGCCCGGATCAGGCGGAGGCCTTCGAGGTAGTTGGCCAGTTTGGGTTTTGACACGCTGACGCGACACGTCCAGGTTCCCGTCATGTGGAACCCCGACCAACTCGCGCTGCTGAGAGAAGCTGGTATTGCGGGCAATTCCATTAGTGCCGGACTAGCAGCTATCCGCAAGGCGAACTACGCCACGCCAGGCCTGTACGGACATGCCTTTTTCAGTTTCAGCGTCGGCTTAGAGCGGATGCTGAAGCTTATATACATAATGGCGTATCTGATCGAGAATAAACAATTTCCCACCGACAATCATCTGAGGGACCTGAGGCATAATATCAAGACGCTGTTCGAGCACGCGCAGCAAATTCAAATTAAATATGAAGCGCCAGCCGGAGAAAGTGACGTTGTTGCCGGCAGCGTTGAAATGTTAATCGTTGAATTTATGAGCAGATTTGCGCAAGGAACACGATACTACAACCTTGACCTGCTTGTAAAAAGCAAAAAAGCCGCCGCGAGTATCGACCCCATTAAAGATTGGTTCAATACCGTTGGAGTCCCTATACTAGATCTGCACCCGACTCCCAAAAGAGAGCAAAAAATCCGCTTTAATGCTGAAATCGTACATAGAGCAACATCTGAGTTTCGTATAGTTCGTCATACTGCTGAGGACGGAACACCGCTTAATGATGTCTTTTCCGCTTCGTATCATACTGGCATTACAGAAATAACTCGTAAATATGGAAACTTATACGGAGCTCGTCTTTGTCGATATTTGTATTATACGCTTTGGCACATGCGGCATGAATGCCATAACCATGATCAAGATGTGCCTTATTTAGATGAGCTATTTTTCCCGTTTATGAACGACGATGCTTATCTTTTATCTAGGCGAACATTCCCTCCATTATCTCAATAGTTTTGGCTGGAATTACAAACCGATCTACTGCTTATTTGGGCGGAGCACTCGGTGTACCGATCCTTTGCCGATCCCGATGTGCGCGGCGATGGCGCCCATGCTCAGGCCCTGGCTGGCGAACGCCTCGATCTCAGCCGCTCTCGCCTGCACGGTCGGTTTCCGGCCCTTGTACCGACCCTCGCCCTTGGCCTTCGCGATACCCTCGCGCTGGCGCTCCAGCATCATCTCCCGCTCGAACTGTGCGACGCCGGCCGTGACGTTGAGCATCAGCTTGCCGGTGGGAGTCGACGTGTCGACGCCGAGGTTGACGATGCGCAGGCCAACCCGCTTCGCCTCGAGGACCTCGATGATCCTGCCGAGATGGGTGACGGACCGGGCGAGCCGATCCAGCTTGGTCACCACGAGGGTGTCACCCTCACGAACGAAGTCGAGCACGGCGTTGAGCTGCGCCCGGGGTGCCACCGATGACACCTGCTCCCGATACAGCTTCTCGCAGCCGAGGGTGGTCAGGTCTCGGACCTGAGCCTCCAGGCCAGCTTCCTGTTCCAGAGTGCTGACGCGGACATATCCACCGATCACGGGGCGATCCGTTCCAATAGGCTTCTAGGCGTAGTTCCCGCCCGCGTTCCAAAACGCAATTGAACTTAATTGGAACCACGAAGCCGAATTGGCGGGACGTTCCATAAGGGCTTGCCCTATTGGACCGTCCTCGCCGTTGCATCTGTTGCATGAGCTACGAGTAACTAAGCCGAAGGCGTGCGCACCGGCTGCTATAGTCGGAAGCTGAATGTCTGCTTCCAGAAAAGACCTTCATCTTAATCTTTCGCCGGCGCTTGGCCTTCAAGCGCCGGCAACAATCAATTATGCGTTTCCGCTATCGAAGCCCAATACAGCAGCAGCGCATGGTATATTGTGATCATTCAAGCTTTTGGTTGATTCCAATATCAACTTCGCGCAATCACCGATATTGTTGTTCCTATTTTGATTCGGATTGCTGCAAACCAATATGGCAAATATTGGTTGACCCAGTGGGAACGGGTCATCCGATCCTCCCATCGCACGTATTGAAAGTGGAAATGGATTATCTGAACCCCCGATAAGCATTACGCGAGTTTCTGCTGGGAATGCTCCGCTTTCGTTCTCAGCCATCGGGAATACACAATCCTTACAGAAGATTTTTTGCAGCTGAGTAAAAACCTGTTCTTCAGTTTTATTGCAGACTTCAGCTGCAATTTTTGACAGAAAATCTGTCAGTGTATCTGTGGCAACGTTCAACTTTTCCTCCTATAAGTTTATTTTGTATTCTGTCAGCTCCGGCAGAATATTAAATTATCCGAACCAAATACGTTGAATAGTATGGCTATCATTAACCTCAGTGTTCACCCGCTCTGGTCTGTAATCCAAAGTAATCATATCTCCTTGTTTGTAGTACCTGCTTAGACGTCCGCTCAACTCAGCTATGGTAGTGGGTTGAGTTCCCGCGGATGTGGCAGTGGAAATGATGTTAAGGAACGCATTTCCCATTTTATCATGATCGTCGGTGTGTAATAGTCTATTGTATGCAAACGGATCTTCGCCACTGGCGAAAGCCATCGATTGATTGGGATTGCTCCAAATCCATGGCTTGAAACCCATTGGACCCACAAAGCCGTGGAACAGCATGTAAGTGCCCATCTCATTCAATTCATAGGCATTCACACGACCTGTCATTGCACCACAAACCGCTGGGATCATCACAGGCAGAGTGCGTTCTTCCTGAGACAAAATATTTTCTGCGCCGGCGATTTTTCCGAGCTGCCCCTTCAATTCCTCCAGACTAATGCCTCTTATCTCTGGATGACACTGAAGTGTGCCATTCTCTCTGTATACCCACATCGTTTTGGTCATGTTGGTCCCCTGAGTTCAATTAGTGGGTTGTATTTTTTGTGTCTGAGCAAGTCTGGCGCGAGTCATTACCTTATCAGTTTTTCCTCAATTGTGTTTTGACTCTCTGAAAATTGGTGCCCGCGCGGTCGCGCAGACGGTGTGGCCCGCGCTCCGAGTTTCCGACAAGCGAACGGTATCTGAGGACAGCGTCGGTGAGGGCGGCTGCCCCTTCCCGGTATTGGATCTAAAAGTTCTCCACCTCGACCGTGTGATATCCGTCCGCATCGACGATCGTGACGGTCTGAAGGGTGCTGCCAATGTGGAAGGTGATTTCGGCGGGAAAATCTTGCTTTTCCACGTTCCCGAGACGAGGCTCGTAGAAGAAAAGCCCGAACATTGGCGGATAGATGAGGAAGGCGAGTTGCTCCAACCGCACCCCTGTGTTCGCGTTTGGAAGCTGACCGGAGGCCGTAATGGTCACGGTTGGACCGATCTGGTTCGCCCTGTACGTGGCCCTGCCGAGCCTCTTGGTCGAGGCCGCAGCTTCCCCCTCGCCCTGCTTCAGCTGAGCCTGGAAGTTCCAAGGCGACCTATCCCCTTCCAAAACGAAGCCGAGCGGGAATGGCGTATCTTGGCCTCCAAGATCTATAACTTCCAATTGAGCCTGTTCAGACTTGTTGAAGGGGAATGGGCAATCTCTGCAAAGAACTTTGATAAGTGTGTCATATATCTCATCCGGGCTCTTGTTAGAGATTTTGTTGGCCAGGGATCTCAGAAGCGGTATTACGGGATCCGGGTATCTCATTGCGAACTCCCAGAGTGCCGACACAGTGAGTCGGTTGGATACCTTAACGCAGTTTTCAGGGCTGGGCGCTTGTCCGAATTCGGATCTGTCTGGACAGATCGTGACAAGAGCGCCCAATTATATTGATTTCAGCTCCATCCTAATCGGGCATCTTGGCGTAGAAGCTCTTGGCGCCCGCGCTGCGGGGCTGGCGGAGGCGGCGTAGACCCCGGCGAGAAGACAGGCCTGCCGCGCGAATTGGCGGCAGTTCGCCACCTGGTGCGCCGCTCACAGGCCCGCGGCGCTCCCAGCGGCGCCGGCGCCGATCGATCCCACCTCACCGCGCACGCTGATACGCACGCGATGCCGAGCCTTTCCCGGCGGCTCGCCGGCATCAGCTTTACTCATCAAAAGGGCTGGGCACTACCTCGACACCCGCCACCCAGTGATCCGGGACGTGATGGCTGGCCTCACGCGATCCAAGGGGGTCGTACCGCGCCAAGTCGAGGCACCGACCGTTCCTCTCGGAAAGCGCGTGGTGGCGACGTGCCGGGATGGGTTGGGCGATGTCCGGGACCGGGCGCTCATCCTAATCGGGCTCGCCGGCGGGTTCCGGCCCTCTAAGAGCTTTCTGATCGAGGGATGCTGTCAGCCGTCAGCCGGCTGGCGAGGCGTTGAACCTCGCGAAGGGCATCGATCACTTCGCCGAGCCGAGCGGCTGGGATCCTGATGCCCTTCTGCGTTTCCCTCATAGGGCCACGGCCCGTAGTGCTGGCTATCCGGAGATCCGCCCCGAGCTGCCCGGCTTTCTCGCGCAGGATCACACGGACGGCCTCCCGTGCGGACTTCGGGATTTCCGCAACGATACGGTCCGGCTTATCAGGCATCGCTCACCCCCAAGACTGTGAGGCTCAACACACGGGCGAGAGTCTGGAGCTGATCGAGTTCGCGACGATGGCGGCGCTGGTACGTGGTGGATACCGGCTCTGCGGGGCGAGGCTGAGGGCCGATCTCCTCCAGCACGGCGAGGTGCCGGCGGGCGAGGCCTGCCAGGAATGGCGCATGGTCACCGGAAGGCATGCGGCGGACCGCGCGGACCTGAAGGTACGTCATGCGGTCACCGACCGCAGCAGACGAGCGATGGCTGCCGCGAGGTCGCCGAATTGTGACCGACCGGCATTCCGGTGGTGTCCCGTGCGATGATGCCAGTCCCGATCGGAATCAGGGACCCAAGGCAGACGCCGTCTCGGTAGATGTCGAACATAGGAGCCCACCTTTACGCTACTCGGCGGCCTCAAAAATAATTACACACCGTATCGCATAATCCGAATAAAAATTCAACTCAACGGAACGGCGCACCCTGATTAACCTGAAGTCGAAAAGCACCGGACTGGTTTACCGGTCGCTCAGCCAGATGCCCGACGCTGACCAAGCGGAGGCAAGGCCATGCTGCTGATCGGGATCCTGGGGTTTTTCCTGATGGTGGGAGGCGTAGCCAATGCCATCCGAGAGCATGGAGATGGCCGGGAGAACCACGTTACCGGCTATGCGGCTTTGGCTGTGTTCGGGCTGGGTATGGTGCTCGCGCCGATCTTCCTGAAGGGTAGGCCAACAGTGGCTGTTGCCGCAGAGCCTGCTCAAGTCATTCCTGCTGCAGCGGGCTTAGCGCCCTTCAACACCCTCGCGATGGGCGAGTCCCGGATCTACGATATGGAATTCGGACAATGCCTCGGGTTCTTGGCTGAGGCGGGCGGCGTGTCGGGACAGGCACCCGTGAACCTAGTCGAGACCAGCATTATGCGCGTGGTGCGCCTTCCAGCTTCGGATGGATCAATCCTGCTGGCGTGCAGCCGCCCTGATCGGAGGCTCGTAGTCACCCTGAGCCATTCACGTTGCGGGCAAGAGGTGAATTGCTGACACCGCGATACGCTGTCTGCCTGTGCCTCGTGCTGCCAGTCCGCGCTGAGTTTTGGCATTCTGGCTCAGCGCTGCTTGACCCGACGGGCGAAACGCTCGATTAAGCCATCGTCGCGAGACGTGCAGGCGCAATAGCCGCCGATCGGGACAAGTCCTGAAAACCTGCTGACGCCAGCCTGCAATTGCGGGCCGAGCCTGTGCGACCGTACCTCATCCAAGCTGGTGCGCTCGGCGCCGGCCCTATCGCACGTGCAACCCGCTCTCGTTCGAGGCGGGTTTTTTTGTGCCCGAAGGACTCGAACAATGCCCGATTTCGATCACCTCACCGACGTCTTCCTGAATGGGTTCGCCAAGGGAACCGCTCAAGGCATCACTCGCTGGGCTTTGGACCTCCTGACCGAGCTGCGTGCTGGCCGGAAGGCAACGGCCCTCCCGAAGGCCCGCACGAGTGCTCTTGAGCGTCGTACGGCGGCGCCGACACAGGATTGGGCGGCTCGTCTATTGCGCGCTCGAGATCGCCAGAGGCCATCCGGCCGGCCGCCACAGCGTTGACCTCGAGCTAACCCGCCCAGGGCATTCTCATCCGCGAGCCGCGTTGCGTATCGGCTCCGGCTCATCGCTGGTGAGATCGGAGGCTCCCCCCGCACCGTGAGCAGATCAGGGCGGGGCCGAGCCTTTGATCCACCACCAGACTCCCGGTGTGGTCTTGTCACCGGGTCAGCGGAATGGCGGTGATGAAGCGCATGGTGCGCTCGCCATTCGCTTCGTTCGCTTCCCATACCGTTGCCAGCGGCATGTCGCGGCCGTCCGGTGCCCGCACGACGCCCTCGAACCTGATGCGGTTGGGACCGATGGGTTGCGGCTGCACAGTGCCTGGTAGGTTACCGAGCGCGTGTGCGGCCAGCGCATCAGCCAGAACATGAGGCTCGGCCAGCTTGAAGCCGAACCGCAGCAGGTATTTCGCTTTGGAGCCACCGCGCGCGTGTTGCGGGTTGAGTAGGTAGGCGGTGATCTTTGGGCCGTCGATTAGGAAGGTGACGGGAACGCTGGTCCCGCTCAACGAGCCGTCTCGGTGACGGCGCGGATCTGCTGCGGCAGAACCGTCACCAGCGCGCCTTCGGGTTCGGCGAATTCCACAGCGTAGCTCGTGCCATCGCCGTGCACGCTGACGATCGTACCTTCGGTGCCGGCTGGGATCGTGTCGCCATCATCACTCACCGCGGCAGCCAGCAGCACCACGTCATCGAGATCCCGAAATCTCGAGCGCGGGGCGTCCTGCTTGAACCGATAGGCGAATTCGAACGACATGCGCTCACATTTGCGCTTCGGTTGCATTCCTGCAAGTGCGCAAATGCGCGAGCCGTCGAAATCGCGCACTCGCAATCGGGAAGGCGCTCGGCGGAATTCCGGAAATTGGCGGCATGCCGCACGGGCAGCCTCGTCCAATGAGCAGCGCAATTCGTTTCTGGCGCGGGCCCGCATAAAACCCCCCGTCGCGCCCGAAATCCGGGAATTGGAAAAATGGCCAAATAGGCGGCCCGGAATTCGAATTAGGGTCGGAAATTCCAGGCTGCCGGAAAAAATAAATCTGCATGGCACCTAGTGTGATGGGGGCCCTAAGGGGGCTCTGGACTTTTGACCCGCCCCCTCCCCCTTTGCCTACAGCAGCCCCATGCGCTCGCCCCGGGCCCTCAGAGTCTTTGAGGTGTGACAGCTGCCGCACCTCAGGCGGATGTTCGTCTTATCGAGCGGCGCGCCGCCGTCCTTCAGCTCCACGACGTGGTCGCAATAGATCCGCGACGGCACGGTCCCACAGTCCTGGCAGCGGTAGCCCCGCTCTTCGACCACCTCTTTGCGCATCGTCTGCCACGCACTGGTGCCGTAGAATGCCATTGCGGGGTCAGCTTTCCGCCGCGCCGCATAGGTCCTGGGGTTTATTGGCTTCACAGTTCGATGATCCATCGCCTTCAATCGAGGCTGCATCATTCGGACTTTCGGCGGCTTCCGGGCCATGGTCTGTGTCCTCGTTACGCAACTGAGGCACCAACCTAACACTGAGAGCAATTGCTGTCGCGCCATGCTTGGGGAATCGACTCGAACGCATTTGCCGAGCGCCAATTCACTTCCAATTCGATCAGCAATTAATTGCGGGCTGACCTAATTCGGCGGGCCCAATTCGAGCCCGTGCATTTCGCTAATTCAGCCGCCGGCTGCCTACCGCATTTGATCGGAGGACCGCCGCACGGGCCCCATTTCCGGCGACCCCGTTTTTTTCTCTGCTCATTTCTCGGGATTTTACGACCAATGCGGTCCGGCGCCCCTGACGGGCATTCCTTAATCGCCACCCGCCATCCCTTCCGGCTGGGTAGCGCGCCGGACGGTGCCGACCGTGGTTGGCGAGATGCCGAGGCGCCGCGCTATCTCGCGATCGCCATGGCCCTCAGCTAGGAGCGCACGAATAGCCGCGTGCCGTTCGGCGCAGCTTGGACGGTGCGCGTGTCCAGAATGGACAGGGCCGGCAGCTTTCGGATCTGAATTACCAGAGGCGCCTGCATCCTGCTCACGAAGCCGCTGGCCCATGCGCTCGATATCGGCGCGCAGGGTTGCGAGGCGCACGCGATCCCCCTTCTGATCGGAGGCGGATCCCAGCTCGTTGCGCCATTCCAGCCAGGACATGCGGGTCTGGACGTCGTTGAGGCTATGGGACGGCAGGGTGTCCAGCATCCGTTCAATGAGGCGCCGACGCGCGTCGACGGGCGCCGAATGGTCACCGCAACCGGTCCCGCGTGCCTCGCGATCTCGACCCAGCTTCTCCCATGCCTGGAATTCGGACCACGCCTCGTGGACGTTGGCCGGCATTGGATAGGCGTTCGAGACGGCCTCGGCGATATGCCCCGGCGGATCTCCAAATCGGTCCCAACCCGACAGGCTGCCGAGAGGCCAACCGGTGGTTTTGCCTCGTGCCACGAAACGAGCGCATGCTGCGTCGAGGGCGCGCTCCCATTCGGTCGGCTCGAATATCGCCGCTTCGGATCCGTACTCCGCCAGCACCTCGCGCCAGCGCGCTTCACGCTCACTATCACGCCGCGCCTTGGCGTCACGGAATGGGGACGTATCGAAGAAGTCGGCGAACCCCTTCCCTTTGCCGGACGAGGTATTGTCCAATTTGGACAGGGCCTCAGCCACGGTCATTCCGGCGGAGCGCGCCAATGCCTCCATGCGGTTCGCCGCGGCGGCCTTCTCGCCTGGGTTGGTGGTCCGGTCGTGCAGCCGGCGCACTTTGGCGAATGTCTCCAGGCCGGCGGTCATGCAGCGCTCTCTGTCTGAAGGGCCGACCCGACGAAGGCGGTAAACAGGAACGGCCGCCCCGTGAAAGGCGGCCGCACTCAGATGCGCTGCTCAATCTAACGAGCGCACGTGATGCTCGACGGAAGCGATCGCCCCGAAATACCCGGACGCATAGTCGCCTTGGATGCTGCCCCGGGCGCCACCGAACATATGCGCGGCGAACAGATCCCGGCGGACCCGGCCGGACGGCGTACCTCGGATATGCGCGGCCTGCTGCAGCTCAATCAGAGCATCGCCTCGGCCCCGCTTCAGTACGTCGAGGATCCGAACCAGTTCTGCCCGATCGCTGGGATCATAACGGACCGCGGCAGTGCCCATCTCGTGGCCGAACCGGCGCTCCTCATCCGGTGGTCCATAAACGAAATGCAGGCTGCTCCGAACAATGCGCGTCGCCTCTGCGCGCCTCAGGCGACGCGGGGAGTTGGTGCCCATGGTGCGAGGCATCAGGCGGCTCCTATAGACTTCCGGCTGCGCGAGACGCGGCGCTCGACAATGAAAGCTGGGCGAGGCGCCAGCGGGGGAACCGGCAGCGGTGGCGCTGCCGGCGATGGCTCGCCCACTTCTCGGACGGGAGGCATTACCGAGGTGACCTGAGCGAACACGGTGAACTCGTCATCGTGCCGCTCGGCCAGAAGCCGTGCCTGAGCCTCGGCCTCCTCGAGACTGGCGTGCTCGAATGGCCGGCTCGCAATCCGGATCAGGATCCCGGACTCTTTGTGGCGCCGTGCGATCAGGAAGCCGCCGCGGATGCTTTGCCCCGGCTTTCCGATAGGTCCAGCGGTCTCGGGCGAAGTGCGCTTCGGATATGTCATGGCCGGCCCCTCAATGAACGCTGCAAATGAATGGGCGAATAGCCTGGAGCGCGTAGACGTAGGCGCTCGCATACTCGCCATCAGGGCCGTGTTCATCGCCAAAGAGGTGCGCGAGGTAGGCGCCGAACGATCTCCGCTTCGGAAAGCCCTTGCTGCCGAATTCGGTCTCGCGAATCCGGCGAGCCAACTCGACCGGGCCGCGATATGCCGCCGTCGACAATTCCAGCAATTCAGCTCGATCGTGGAAGCCCTCTTGCAGGGCCAGGTTAGCCTCATAGGCGGCAGCACGCCTCTCCTGCGCGTCAGAGCCATCCGAGAGCCAGGGCAAATCCTGTGCGTCGCGTATCGTCCTCACGGAGGCCGTGACCGGTCCGCCATTGGCAACAATCCGATTCGTGTTATTGGCAGGCATGGCTTTCATCTCATTTCGGGGGTGAGGCTGATCAGGCCGAGGGGCGCGGGCAAGCGCTTCCTCGGCCGCTTTGTTTTCGATGAGGCTCAATCGACGAATGCGTGCATGCGAGCGCGCTCGATGCCGGCCTCCTTCAGGCGAGCCAGAATCGCTTCGGCGCGGGCCCGATGCACCGAGCCAGAATCGCTTCGGCGCGGGCCCGATGCACATTGATGGATTGGACCGCCGGAACGCCCCGAGGGTCCGAATGCATTAGGGTTGCGAACCCCGGCTCGAAACCGTCTACGTACGTTCGAGCGACGTCATAAGCGTGCTTGGCGAGAGGATGGCTTTTCGGCACATCCACGAACGCGCAGCCGCAGGTGCCGATATCCTTGCAGCCCTGACGCTTTCACGCGGCCCGGTAAGCCTCCTCGCCGGCTTGCAATGCGTCGGTCAGAACCTGAGCCCAATTCGGCATAGCTTCGCTCCTTCCTCGATAGCGCGAGGTCGCACAGCCGCAGGTGCGGCCGATCTCTGGGGATGGTGTAGGATGCTGCTGGCGTAGAGCGCGTGGCGCCCTCGGCACTGGTATATTAGATGTGTCCGCCCTGAGGGACCGTGAGAATGCCGAAACTGGGCTTCACGGTCCGCGGAGAGGGACAATTCTAGGAATTCTTTGGTCCATCAGTCCGCCCTGAGGGACCGACTGTCCGCCCTGAGGGACTGAGCGTCCGCCCTGAGGGACCGTGAAATCTTTTCCAGGCGCCCAACTCATGAAGCGCCGAGTCGGTAATTCGGCCGCCACGTCGCATGGGTGTTCAGTCAACCGCCACTCGGTTGCTCTTCCATCCTTCCGACTATCGAAGCCCCCAAGGATCACCACCTCGATGAAGCCGTGGACCTGCAATTCCAGGAACGCCTTTGACGCGCTGGTCTTGCTCACCTTCAGGTTCTCGGCCGCTTGCCGTACCGACAAGATAATGCGGCCGTTGTTCATGCCCCGGTATTTCTTCTTCAAGAGCACGTAGAGAGCGCGCGCGTCTGTGCTCAGGTCGAGCCAAGCAGCCGAGTCGGTCAGCCAATCGTACAAGCGGACGTGAGGCGGCTCCTTTTTGCCGTTGCCCTTGTGACCATTCTTGCTCACGCGGCACCCCCCTGGCTGATCAGGAGGCGCCATAGGTGCGCGGACGGCGCCTTCGTAGGAACCGACTTCAGACCGGATTAGCGGCTCGGCCACGCCCTTCTTACGAAGACCATCCTCGAGGCGCCGGAGCTGCTCTCGGAGGTGGCCCTCGGCGTGATTGCTGGGGACCGTCGTCATGTATGACGCCGTCTTCCTGATTTGCGGCAGGCGCCTAGCGAACCGGAAAGGGAGTACGACAGCGCTCACGCCGCGCTCCCCTGCTGCTCCTGCTTTGTGATCCAGGTCAGGATGGTGCTACGGCGGGCGCACAGTGTGCCGCCAAGTCTGAAGGTCGGCAGCCCCAGCTTGTCGCTGGCATGGTAGACCCGTCGCTTGTTCGTGTCAGTCGCATCGCCGAACATGAACTTGGAAATTGCCTCCGCGCCAGTCATGAGGTCGTCGGAAAGCGGCAAGCCGGCATCGTTCGCGCCGGCCGGGCGCGGTGTCAGTTCTTCCATGTTTTTCTCCTTGAGCTATGCTAGCGCGGATCCGAGAGATCGGAGTGTTCTATGGGTTATCATTACGGTCTCTCGGCGATCGAAAGAATTCGGGTGGCATTCCTTAGAAAACCACATCCTTGACCATATGCGCCCGTCTTCGATGCTTCGAACTAAAAAGTCGATCCGTGGCGACGGCCTGGAAAAGTGGATCTCGAGATATACTGACCGACCGATTTCTGATGCGATCTGATTTCTGTCGATGCCTCCTTGTGGAAAATCAAAGTTGTCGGCCAGGAAAGAAGCAAATTCATCCTGTCTTGCAATCGCAGAAATCTGGATCAATTCTGCGATGAACTCTCCGGCCGTGACCTCATCGAGCATGATACGTTCTAGGAGGGCGCGACCTTTTGTTGACAGACCGCGAGCGTTTTTGAAGGAAGCGGAATAGAATTCGCCGACAGCATTGCCTGCTTGTTTCGATATATTCGTGGCGCAGGTACCAATTAGAAGGCTTGCGGCGTCTTTAGGACTCATTTTTGCGGCAGACAGTCCTCGACCTCCTTTGCGGATATGGCCGGCATCACGTACATTTAGCCCTATCCCGCGGACGGTCATTTCATCCAAGCCTTGCACTTCGGCGATGACCCGAACCAGGTCATTGAAGAACGCCATATCGACCGCCCATGTCCATAAAAATTACATGACCGCGTAGACCGGTCAAGAGCCATGTCGTAGAATTCTACATGACGGCGACGTGCTTGGCGATTCCTTGGATTGCTCGGAAAATTTCGTCAGTGAAATGAACGACATGGCAACGATCAGGAAGCGAACGCTCCCAAGCGGAAAAACCGTATGGTTGGCGAGCTACACCGATAGCGGGGGCGCTCGCCGCTTCCGCCAATTTCCGACGAAGAAGGAGACTGATGGGTTTCTCGTACGTGTTCGGAGCGAGGTGATAGCCGGCACCCATGTACCAGACCGTGCCGCGAGCACGGTGGACCACGCCTAAAGATTGCTGATCGCCGCGCTGGAAGCGGATCAAGCGGCAGGCGCCACGCTGCACAATTACCGCGTCTACTACGGGGGGCATGTAAAGCCCTACCTGGGTGCTCGGCTACTCCCGAAACTCCACCCGGCGGACGTCGGTGACTGGCTCGAGCGGCTCAAGGCGGAGGGGCGGACTGATGACACGTGCCGGCGCGCGCGCATCGTGCTCGGCGCCATCTTTGACGAGGCGATCCGCCGGCGTCTCGCGCACGCTAATCCGTCCGCTCGCTTCGAAGCCGGCGGAAAACACGGCGCGCAGAGATCCGCGAGGTCGAGGAGACGATCCGTATCCCCGAACGCGAGGTCGTCAGGACGATGCTCGCCGCAGCCGCTGATACCGAGGCTCTGTTTCTGATCGCTCGTGAGCGAAGCGGAGGGGGATCTCGCCTCGTCGAGGTGCAACGGGTCTCGGCCGAGCATCCGATCCGGCAAGCGCGTGCCTTCCGCGCGCGGCACCCGGAGCTGACTGTCGAGACCTTCCGCCCCACACCCTGGCTGCGGCCGCTCCTGGCCACGATGGCTCTCGCCGGCCTGCGCATCGGCGAGGCTCGCGGCCTGTCCTGGGTGAGCGTCGAGCCCGAGCACCTGCAGGTGCGAGAAGGCGTCGACCGCTATAACGTCAGAGACACCGTGAAGACGGCGGCGGCTCTGCGCAGCGTGCCGATCGGCCCACAACTCGCAACGATCCTGGCGAATTGGCGAGCCGGGATGGCAGGTGAGAGCGGTCTGGTGTTCCCGTCGGAGACCGGGACACCGATCGGCTACCCGAACATCGTAAACCGGCAGCTCGGGCCCCTACAGATCGCCCTCGGAATCGTGGCGGCCGATGGCTCGCCACGCTGGACAGCACACAGCTTCCGGCATTTCGCCGTTTCTCTCTGGATCGATGAGGGAGCGAAGATCGGGCAGGTCTCGGAATGGGCCGGACACGAGTCTCCCGAGTTCACCCAGCGCGTCTATGGGCACCTGTTCAAGGCTGGTCGGACGGACCGCCGAGCCGTCACTGCAGGCGAGCTTTCCGTGCTCGGCGCGATCGAGCCGGCAACACCAACGCAACACGGCAACGATAACGCGCTGAAAAACGGCGCATCTGCAACAGCTTAATCGACCGCAGCCGCCTTCTAAGCGGCAGGTCGTAGGTTCGAGCCCTACCGGGGTCGCCAGGTCTTTCCGCGTGGCCCTGTCATCCGCCCCTACGGCGCGGCCGGCGCGGCGGGGTTCGCCGCCTCCTGCCGGTCCGGCAGGCTCCGCTTCCAGCGCGCCCGCAGGACGGCGGGCCGGAGGCCGTGCCGCTCCTCCAGGAACTCGGCGTCCGTGATCCGGTCCGTGCGGAAGTGCCGGAACGCCCCGCGCAGCTCGCACCAGCCGGCCACCATCCGGGCCTGATCGAAGAACCCGACGATCACCGGCCAGATCACGCGCCGGCTCGGATCGCCGCGGACGTCGCGGTACTGGATGCGGATCTTGCGGCCCTCGCGGATCCAGGTCCGCGCGCGGGCGACGTCGATCCCGTCCGCGGCCTGCGCGAACGCCGTCGGCGTGCCGATCGACGGATCGGCGATGAGCGGGCGCAGGCGCTCGGGGACCACGGCGGTGATCTTGGCGATGAGATCGCGCGCCGCCTTGGCGAGGACCGGCTCACCCCGTCCCGCGACCCACTGCGCGCCGAGGACGGCCGCCTCGATCTCGTCGGGCGTCAGCATCAGCGGCGGCATGTCGAACGCCTCGCCGAGCACGTAGCCGAGCCCGGCCTCGCCCTGAATCGGCACGCGCTGGCCGACGAGGTCGGCGACGTCGCGGTAGACCGTGCGGACCGAGACCTCCAGCTCCCGGGCGATCGCGGCGGCCGTCACCGGGCGCGGCGAGCGGCGCAGGATCTGGATGATCTGAAACAGCCTGTCCGCGCGCCGCATCCACCGACTCCTGCTGACAGAATGCTGTCAGCAGGGCGTCCCTACAAGTCCTCCCGCCACGGCCATCCCGCGCGCCGTGCCGACAGGAACCGCGCCATGATCACCCTGTACCACGCCCCGCAATCGCGCTCCTCGCGCATCGTCTGGCTCTTGGAGGAGATGGGGGTGCCCTACACCATCGCGCCGGTCTCGATCTTCCGGCCGATGACGGGCGAGGGCGTGCCGGACGCCGCCAACCCGCATCCCGACAAGCGCGTCCCGGCCGTCCTGCACGCGGGCGGTCTGGTCACCGAGTCCCAGGCCATCGTGCTCTACCTGGCGGAGACGTTCCCCGAAGCCGGCTTGGCGCCGGCGGTGGGCGCCCCCGAGCGCGGCGCGTACCTGACGTGGCTGGCCTGGTACGTCGCCGAGTTCGAGCCCGCGCTGTTCGCCGGCCTGACGGGTGAGCTCGCGGGATCGCCGCAGAAGCGCCGGAACCACGCGGCGGTGGTCGACCGCCTGGAAGCCGCCCTGGCGCGCGGCCCCTACGTGATGGGCGCGCGGTTCTCCGGCGCCGACATCCTGATCGGCAGCGCCCTGGGCTTTGGCCGCGCGGCCTTCCCGGCGAGCGCGGCCCTCGATGCCTATCTGGACCGCTGCCGGGCGCGCCCGGCCGCCCTGCGCGCCGCGGCGAAGGACGGCGCGTCGGGGCCGCAATCCGCCTAGGGCCGACGGGGCGCCGCTCGCGATTTCCGGGTGGCCGGGAGCGGCCCGCGCGCGGCGGTTCCGAGCGGCTCCGGCGACCGCGGGTGTTCCGGGACACGCCGGGCCCGAAAGCTTGAGCGTACATCGGGATCACACCGCGAACACAGTCGCGAACCCGATGGAGACGACGATGACCTGGACCAACCGCATCGCCCTGGTGGCGACCCTGATCGCCGGCGCGGTCGCGCTCGTGACCTACGCGCAGGCCCTCAGCCTGCCGGCCCATTTCGCGTGAGCGAGACGGCCCCGGCGGCACGTCCGCTGACCGTCGCCGCCTGAGCGCGCGCCGAACGGTTCCGCGGTGCAGCGTGACTCTTCGCACCGCACGCGCCCGGCCGATCCGGCATCATCATTGCAGACGAACCGACCGGGTCCGGCTGAGGACCCGCCGCTTGATGAAAGGAGTGCACGACATGGTCCTGAAGGGCTTCTCCTACGCGATGATCGGCGCTTTCCTGGGCGGCCTCGCGATGACGGTGACCGGCTCGGCCGGGGTGCTGATGGGCTTCTGAGCCGCGGCGGCCCTCGGGGCCGCCCGGGGACGGATTACCCGACGGACGGCGTGAGCGGCGGGGCGAGAGCCCCGCCGTTCCCGTATGCGGGGATCGGACCGCGCGACGAAGCCGCCGATCCCGGCCGCTCCGCCCCGGTCAGGCCGCCCCGGTCAGGCCGCCCCGGTCAGGCCGTTTCCTTGCGGGTGACGACGAGCGCCCAGATCGTCGCCGGGATCCATCCGATGATCGTCAGGTGGAGGATGATGCAGAGGATGCCCTGAAACACCTTTCCGCGCAGGAACATGGCGAGCCACGGCGCGAGAAAGCAGATGAGGATCATGATCATGGGGGCAACGGGTCTCCGCGTTCGTGAGCGAACACGGATCGCGGCGGCTGGTTCCGGACGGCCGAGCTTCCGCCGCGGCCCGGCCTAGGCGCCGGACCGCGCGCTCAGATAAGCCCTGAGACGCGAGGCCCGACCGGAGCCGTCGATGCACTCGATCCCGCCGCCCGTGTTGAGCGTGTGGAGGCAGCTGCCGGGCCAGGCCGGGCCGGGCTCGATCCGGTCGAGGATGGTCTGGGCGAACCCCTCCGGGTCGAGCCGGTCGATGCGCGCCAGCGACAGGGCGCGTCCGTAACCGTGGGCGCAATCCTGGACCGGCCGGATCAGGACCCCGTCGCGCGCGACGATCCGGCCCGCGGGCCGGGCGAAGGACGGGTCGACCAGCACGGGATTGGCCGGATGCGGCGCGTACGGCCCCCGGAAGTCGGGCGCGGACCAGAGATACAGCGCGTCGTGGTGGCAGCCCGATCCGGGCGGGGCGCCGACGGGCGCGTCCCGGACGGTGGCGAACATCCACCAGCGGCCGCCGTGCTCGAGGAGCGTCGCGTCGCTCGCGACCACGCCGGAGAGGAGCGTCGCCTCTTTCACCCAGCCGCCCGGATAGCGGGTCGCCCGGTAGAGATCGACCGTGCCGGCCGCGGAACTCTCCGGCACCATCCAGACGGAGCCCGCGCGCGCGAACACGAACGGGTAGGAGAGGTGGTGCGGCTCCTCCAGCACCGGGACGGGCGGCCCCTCGGGCCCGTCCGGCCCGAAGCGGACCGCCGAGATGATCGCCTTGCCGGTCGCGTGCGGAAACTCCTCCACGAAGACGTGGGTCGTCCCGTCGACCGCGAGGGGGAACGGGTCGGCGTAGAAGCGCCGCCCGTCGTCGGGCAGCACCTGCCAGCCCTCCGCGGGATGGCAGCCCAGCGCGACGAGGTCCGGCCCGCGGAGGGTCCGCCACCCGGTGCGCCAGTGTGGGGCGTGGTAGCACAGCCTGTACAGGCGGCCGACGAGGCTCCGGGCGACGAGCCGCGCCGGCCGGGACGCCAGGATCCGCCCCGGACGGGCGGGCGCGGCCGCGGCCGCGCCGGGCGTCGCCGCGAAGGCGCGGCCGTCCGACCGGGCCCGCAGGGCGGCGGCGACGAGCGTCGCCGTGCGCGACAGGGCATCCTCGAACGAGACGGCGATGGAACCCCGGTAGTCCGAGCCGAGGCGACCCGCGGCGACGACGGTGCCGCCTTCGAGGAGGTCGAGCTGCGGGACCCGGCCGGCGAGCAGGCTCGCGAGCAGGCCGGTCTCGCCGAGGCCGCCGTCGTAGGCCACGCGCCAGACCGGGCAGGCGGCGGCCGCGTCGCCGCACAGGTCGAGCACGAGGTCCGGGGTCCCGGGACGGGTCCAGGCCGCGAGATCCGCGGGCGGCACGGGCCCCGACCCGTTCGGCGCCAGCCGGAAGATCAGGGCCTCCAGGCGGAACAGCAGGTCGGCCTGTGCCGGCCACTCCTCCGGACCGGGCGCGGCGTCGACGCTCACCGCCGCGATGCCCGGCAGGCCGGACAGCCGGTCCAGCAGCGCGACGTGCCAGCGCCGCGGGTTCGCGCCGTCGAGGCGAACTCTCACATGCATGGCGCCCGGTTCCCATCGCGCGGTCGTCGCGACGACGACTGTCGAGTCCATCTATTTTCCCGTTGGTAACAGGAGTCATAACTTCGGATCGAGGCCCGGGACGCGCGGGTGATCGGACCCTCGATCGGGATCCGCGGGATGAAAACCTGTCTCGCGGCAGCGGGGGCGTTCCGGCACCTTGCCGGGTCGCCCAGGCCGGTGTCGGGATCCCGCGGGAGCGACCGGGATCGCCGCCGCGCCGTCCGGCGGCCCACCGGCACCGGGTGTGGCGCACCCGTCACACCCGGTGCCGACCCGACATGTCGATGCAACCAAAACGCCGCCGCGTTGTTGTCGCGCTCACCCGCGTAATGCGCGCTGTATTTCGGCGCTTCGTCGCGTCTTGAAGGATGCTTTACTCTGGCATTTCGGGCCTTCGACAGGCGGTGTGACCTCAAAACTACAGCTATTTCCCCCGGTGATCGGTAGCCACACCGCCAGATCACACATTCGGGGAACCGACATGACCAAGCTCCTGGCCTCGCTGGCCGCCTTCACGGCCCTCACCGCCGCCGCCTCGGCCGCCGACCTGCCGCGCCGCGCCGCCCCGCCGCCGGTGTTCACCCCCGTCCCGGTCTTCACCTGGACCGGCGCCTACTTCGGTATCAACGCCGGCTACGCCTTCGACGCCAGCGACCGCAACACCGGCAACACCTTCGCCGTCCCCTTCCCCTACGCCGCCCCCGGCACCGTCGCCTCCTTCCGCAACCGCAGCCAGGACGGCTTCTCCGGCGGTGGTCAGATCGGCTACAACTGGCAGATCACCCCCGGCTCCGGCCTCGTGATCGGTGTCGAGGCCGACGCCCAGTACCTCGACTTCGGCCGTAACCGGAACAGCGCCTTCATCTCCGGCGCGCTGGCCCCCGGCTACTACGTCACCGACCCGCGCGGCCTCTCCAGCCTCGACTTCTTCGGCACCGTCCGCGGCCGCCTCGGCTACGCCTTCGACCGCACCCTCGTGTACGGCACCGGCGGCTTCGCCTACGGCTCCGGCAGCGCCGACCGCTCCTTCGGCGGCTATGCCGGCAACGACAGCTTCCGCACCGGCTGGGCCGTCGGCGGCGGCATCGAGTATGCCCTGCCCACCGACTCGTTCCTGAACTTCTTCCGCTCCTCGGCCGTGACGCTCAAGGTCGAAGGCCTGTACGTCAACCTCGACCGCAACACCCGCAACCAGGGCGCGTTCGTCATCAACGCCGCCAACAACTTCCCGGTCGTCTACAGCGGCATCGGCCGCCGCTCCGACGAGTTCGCCGTCGTCCGCGCCGGCCTGAACTACAAGTTCGGCTCCTACTGAGACCGACAAGCGACGGTCGGGTGCGACGCTCGCATCCCGACCGTCGCACCCGACCCGACACGCGAAGGGGCCGCTTCCCAGAGGAGGCGGCCCCTTCGCCGTTCAGGCGGGCCGAACGCGGCCCGCCGTCCTCGCGAGCGCGGCGGCGCGGAAGCTCGACGGCCGGCCGACGATGCGGCCGGCCCGGGATCGAGCCTCAGCCGATCGCCCAGAAGAGCGGCAGGGCGCCCGCCAGGAACAGCGCGGAGGAGATGAGCACGGCGACGCGCTCGCGATGGCGGAGGATGAGGGCGTGGGGCTGGGCGAACATGGGATGGCGGAGCTGAGGGAGCCGGATCGGAGGTGCGCGGTCACGCTGGCATCCGAACCTTGACGGATCGGGGGCAGGTCGCGTCATCCACAGGCGGTCGTCGGCGGGTGTCGCGGCCGTGCCACAGAGGCCGGCGGCAGGGCCGCCGCTCGGCGCTCCGCACCGGTACCGCGACGGGCGTCCGGGCGTTCGGGCCGTCGCCGGATCGCCGGGGCGTCGCGGCGCGCCTCAGGCGACAGCCGAGTCGGGGCGGCCGGGCGGCACGAACGTTTCGGACGCGTCGATCTGCGCGGCGAACCGCTCGATCGGCTGCGGACTGCTGATCAGGTAGCCCTGGACCTCGTCGCAGGCCTCCGCGGCCAGGAAGCGCATCTGCGCCTCCGTCTCGACGCCCTCCGCCACGACGCTCATCCCGAGGCTGCGGCCGAGCCCCAGAACCGCCCGCACGATCACCGCCGCCTGCGGACTGACCTCGACATGGCCCACGAAGGACCGGTCGATCTTGATCTTGTCGAAGGGGAAGGCCTGCAGCGTCGCGAGGGACGAGTAGCCGGTGCCGAAATCGTCCATCGCGATGGACACGCCGAAGGCCTTCAGCCGGCGCAGGATGCCGAGCGCCCGCGCCATGTCGTTGATGATCAGGGTCTCGGTGATCTCGAGTTCGAGCCGCGTCGGCGCGAGGCCCGTCTCGGTCAGGATGGCCAGCACGCGCTCGGGCAGATCCGCCTGCTGGAACTGGCGCGGCGACAGGTTCACCGCCACCTTCAGCGGGTGCGCCCAGCGGGCCGCCTCGCGGCAGGCGGCCCGGAGCACCCACTCGCCGAGCGGCAGGATCAGCCCGCTCTCCTCCGCCAGGGGGATGAAGGCGTTCGGCGGCACGAGGCCGCGGGTCGGATGCTCCCAGCGCACGAGCGCCTCGAACCCGAGAAGCCGGCCGGTGGCGGTGCTCACCTGCGGTTGATAGTGCAGGATGAGCTCGTCGCCCTCGATCGCCTGGCGCAGGTCGCGCTCCAGATCGCGCCGGGCCGCCTCGGCCGCGTCCATCGCGGGCTCGAACACCCGGTGGGTGTTCCGCCCCTCGGTCTTCGCCCGGTACAGGGCGAGGTCGGCCCGGCGGACCAGCGTCTCGCTGTCGAAGCCGTGGCCGGGTGCCCGGGCGATGCCGACGCTCAGGCCCACCTTCAGCCGCCGCTTGCCGAAGGGGATCGGCGCCTGGACGGCCGCGATCAGGCGCGCCGCCAGGGCCTCCGCGCGGGCAGGGTCGTCCGCATCGGCCACCAGCACGGCGAACTCGTCGCCGCTGAAGCGCGCCACCATGTCGTCGGCCCGCAGCACCGCGCGGATGCGATGGGCTACCGCCCGGAGCAGGAAGTCCCCGGCCGCGTGGCCGAGGCTGTCGTTGACGGCCTTGAAGCGGTCGAGGTCGAGGCACAGCACCGCGCAGGTGCCGCCGTTCAGATGCAGGTCGGCGAGCCGGATCTCGAGCCGCTCGTAGAACAGGGCGCGGTTGGGCAGGTCGGTGAGGCCGTCGTGGCGCGCCATGTGGGCGACCTGCCCCTCGGCGGCCTTGCGGGCGCTGATGTCGATCTGGGTGCCGATGAAGCGCACCGCGCGGCCGTCGGCGGCGCGCGCCACCACCTTGCCGCGCGTCATCATCCAGGCCCAGGAGCCGTCCTTGCGGCGCATGCGATGCTCGGACATGTAGGTCGGCGCCCGCCCGCTCAGGTGCTCGATCAGCGCCCGCTCGGCCGCGCCCGCATCCTCCGGGTGGAGCAGGGCCCGCCACGTCCGCGCGTGGCTCGCCAGTTCGCCGGGCTCGTAGCCCAGGACCCCCCACCAGCGGTCGGAGGACCACGCCTCCCCGGTCGTGAGGTCGCAGTCCCAGAGCCCGTCGCTGCCCGCATCCTGCGCCAGGGCGAGGCGGGTCTCGCTGACCTGCAGCGTCTCCTCGGCCCGCTTGCGCGCGGTGATGTCCGTGAAGGTCCGCACCGCACCGCCGTCGGGCAGCGGCACGGTGCGGATCTCCAGCACGGTGCCGTCGGGGCGCTCGCGCTCGTAGGTGTGGGCGCGGCACTCCAGGCCGCCCGCGGCCACCCAGCGCTGCAGGGTCTCGCTCGCCTTCCCGAACTCGCCCCGCGCGATCTGGTATTGCCGCACCGCCTCGAAGGTCGGGCGGGACCGCATCAGGTCCGGCGGCAGGTCGAGCAGCGCGAGGGCGCGGGCATTACAGACCTGAACGACGCCGGCGGCGTCGATCATCATCAGCCCCTGATCCATCGTGTCGAGAACGGTGTCGAGGAGCTTCGCCTTCTCCCGCAGCGCGACCGTCCCACTGTTCATACCCGGGGATCCCAATCGTCCGCCTGGGCGAACATTCTGCTGGACGGTGCGAGGTCCCACCGGCGCGGACGGTACCATCGGGGAGCTTTCCGGATTCTTTCCGGAGGCCCGCTTTCAATCGCTGCGTGCACTTCCGGGCGGCGGACCGCGACGAGGCCGGGGCGCGGATTCCCGAGGCGCCGTGCCGGGCCTTGCCGGGCCGCCCGCGGAGCCCTCTGATAGGCGACGCGCAACGGGGAGCGGGCCATGGCCGTGAGGCGGATCGTCACCAACATCCGGACCACGCAGGTCGAGGCGGCGCGGTTCTTCTACGCGGAGGTGCTCGGCCTGGAGGTGGTCATGGATCACGGCTGGATCCTGACCTTCGCGGCCCCCGGGATGTCGGCGACGCCGCAGATCAGCGTGGCCAGCGCGGGCGGCTCGGGCACGCCGGTTCCCGACATCTCGGTCGAGGTCGACGACCTGGCGGAGGTCCTCGCCCGCGTGAGGCGGGCGGGCCTGCCCGTGCTGTACGGCCCGGCCCGTGAGCCCTGGGGCGTGGAGCGGTTCTACGTCCGCGACCCGTTCGACCGGCTGGTCAACATCGTCGCCCATCTGGCGTGAGGCCGCGCGCGAGGCCCTCCGTGAGGCCGGGCCGGCCGCTCACTCGGCCTCGTCCCGGACCAGGGAGATGCAGGTCCGCACCATCTCCTCGAGCCGCAGGTCCTTGGTGTCCCCGATATTGGCGGTCTCCTCCAGACAGCGCATGAAGTACGCCGCGTCCAGCTTGGGCGACAGCGTGTGGAAGGCCCGGCCCATCCGGGTCGAGAAATCGATCTTGTCGGTCGCGCTCGCCCGCGGCCACAGCGAGGCCTTGTCGTCCACGGTCAGGCGGGCGGCCTTCGCCGGCAGAGTCGCGCAGGCCAGAGTCACTAAGACGATTATAAGCTTGGTCTGCATTGTAAATCTCCGATCCAGCGGCATAGAACTGCGCGACTCTTCGCAGCGGTGACGGTCGACGGACGCGCTGCTCCTGCGACAGGATGGGAGAAGCGATGCGCGCGATCCGTCTTTCCGGCCCGATCTCGGCCGGCCTCCTGGGTCTTCTGACGGCCCAGGCCCACGCTCAGGCGCAGCCCCCCGCGCAGCCCATCCCGCAGCCCCCGATCCAGCCCCAGGGACAGCCCCAGGGACAGCCTTCGATGCAGGCGCAGGACCCGGCGGCTGCCGATCCGCGGCGCAATCAGGCGGCGAAGCTCGCGGGGCTCGCCGGCTTCGTGAACCTCGAATGCCCCGGCCTGCGCAGCGATCCGGCGCGCCTCAAGCAGACCGTCGAGGCCCTGGGCGTCGACGCGGCGAGCCTGGAGACCGGCGACCTGCACCTGACCGCGACCCGCTACATCGCGGCCTACCAGAAGGACGTCGCGGCCAATTGCCGGAAGGCCGAGGCGACGTTCGGGCCGCAGGGATCGATCGTTCCCGGCCTGATCGTGCCGCGGTAGCCCCGGCCCGCTGACGGCGGTCGTCCTCACACCGGGCGCCCGTCCCGCGACAGGGCGATGTGCAGGAGGTCGGCGAGGCTGCCGGCGCCGAGCTTCTGCTTCATGCCCGAGACGACGGCCGACACGCTCCGGTGGCTCATCGACAGGCTGTCGGCGATCGCCTCGTTGGACTTGCCCGCCCCCAGCAGCGACAGCACCTGAACCTCCCGCGCGGTCAGGCGCGCGAGGGGCGATTCCAGGAGCCCGGCATTCAGCATCGCGATCTTGGTCGCGACCTCGTGCGGCAGGTAGCTGTGCCCGGCCGACACGGTCGCCAGCGCCTCGTGGAAGCGCGTCACCGCCGTGTCCTTCAGGACGAAGCCGTGCGCCCCGCCCTCGATGGCGCGGGCGACGATCACCGGGTCGTCGTGCATGCTGAAGGCGAGGATCCGGGTCGCCGGCTCGAGGGCCCGCACCCGGCGGATCAGCGACAGGCCCGACAGCCCCTGGTCGCGGAAGCCCAGGTCGGTCACCACCAGCCCAGGCCGGTGGCGGTGGAAGGTGCGGTAGCCCGACACCACGTCCGCGGCCTCGTGGACCGCCCGGACGCCGGCATCCTCGGCGAGATGGCGGAAGCCGCGCCGCACGACCGGGTGGTCGTCGACGATCAGCACCGCGTCGAGAACCCGCGGGCCGTCCCGCCCCGCCGGACGGTCGGCCGAGGCCCGGGCGGCGCTCACGGCGTCCCCTCGCCGACCGGGTGCGGGCCGGCGAGGCGCGCCAGCGCGGCCGCGTGGTCGGCCCCCTGCATCCGGGCGTTGTAGTAGTGCTGGCACATCTCGCCGTAGAGGCTCTTGCGGCGGCCGCGCTCCGCCGCGATGCCGCCGAGACCGTCGAGGATCGCGCCGTAGCCCTCGCCGATGCCGGCCTCGGCCAGCATCTGGCCGAGCTGGACGGTGCGGTTGGCGATCATGCGCGGGTCCTCGATGAAGCCGTCGCGGGCTCCGGCCAGTGCCGTCGCCATCGCGCGCACGCGGGGATCGTCGGCCGGCAGGGCCTTGCCGGCCTCGCGGCCCGCGAGCCAGCGGGCCGGGTCGGTCCCGTCGGTCGGCGCGAGCCAGGCCGGCAGGGTGCCCTCGGCGGTGGTGGCCACCACCGCGCCGGCCTCGTCGGCGCGTGCGTCGGCGCGCTCGTCCGCCCCGCGGTCGCAGGCGCCGAGGGCCAGCAGGACCAGCCCGGACGCGATCCCGATGGGGCCGGCCCGTCTCATCGCGCGGGCTCCCCCGCCAGGACCGTGCGCGGGCCCTCCGCCACCTTGATGCGCGCCGTCTCGCGCCACGTGGCGAGGTCGATCACCGAGACGTCGTCCGAGAACCAGTTCGCCACGTAGGCAAGCGGACCGGCCACCGCGATGCCCTCGGGATAGGGGCCCACCGCCACGGTGGCGACGATCTCGAGCCGGGCCGCGTCGATCACCGTCACGGCGGCGGCGTGCTGGTTGGTGACCAGGATGCGGCTGCCGTCCCCGGTGACCGCCACGCCGTAGGGCATCCGGCCGGCCGGAACCGTGGCGCGGGCCCGCAGCGTCGCCGTGTCGATCACCGTGAGGTCGCCGCTGCGCACGTTGGCGACGTAGAGGCTGGCCTCGTCCGGTGCGAGCGCGAGGGCGAAGGGCGCCTCGCCGGTCGGGACCACGGCCACGCGGGCCATCGTCCCGGTGTCGATCACGCTGACCTGACGGCTCTCGCGGTCGGCGACGTAGAGCCGCCCGCGCCGGTCGAGGACGAGGTGGGCCGGGTCGCGGCCCACCGCGGCGGCGCCCTCGACGGCACCGGTCGCCGCGGAGATCCGCAGGACGCGGTCGCCCGACCAGTCGCCGACGTACAGGTGCGCCCCGTCCGGGCTCGCCGCGAGGCCGAAGGCCTGGCCGGGGACGGGCAGGCGGCGGGGCGGCGCGCCGGGCGCGACGACGGTGACGGCGCGCCCGTCCGGGTGGGTCAGATAGAGGCGGCCGGCCCGGTCGGTCGCCGCCGCCACCGGCGCCGGTCCGAGCGGGATCCGCCCGGCCACTTTCCCGGCCTCGATCCGCGCCAGCTCGGCCCCCTGCTGGCTGACGACCCAGACCGGGTCGCCGGCCGCGGACGCGTCACTGGTCCCGGCGCCGGTCCCGGCCGCGACCGCGACCGCGAGCGTCGCGATCAGCCACAGGTGGCGCATGCGGGGCCTCAATGGGTCGTCCGGCCCTCGACGGCCGCCTTCAGGCCCTTGAGCCCGTCCGCGAAGTAGCGGTTCATCGCCGCGCGCCCGGCCTCGTCGCTGAGAGTCTCCGGCGGCTCGTTGCCGGTGTCGCCCCGGTAGAAGCGGCCGATCCACGACACCTTGGAGCCGGTCCCGTCCGGGGTCACGGTGAGCGTCGCCGAGTAGGAGGAGACGGGGAGCGCCTTCAGGTCCGGGTCGGACATCCGGTACGAGTAGGTCCGGCCGTCGGCCAGCCACTCGTCCAGCCCCTCGACCAGGGTGCCGCCGGCCTTGAGGGTCACCCGGCGGGTCGTGCCCTCGACGTTGCCGCCACTGGCCTCGGCCTTGGCCACGTCCGGGTGCCAGCGCCCGATGCCGCCGAAATCGCCCACCACCTTCCAGACCGCCTCCGGGGGCGCCTGGATGGTGATCGACTGGTCGATCTTCTGCGGCGTCGGCCCGTGGGCCAGCGCCGCGCCGGCGAGGCCGACGACGGCGAGGGCCGGGGCGAGGGCCGGAAAGAGGGCGAGGGGCATCCGCATGGTCAGGTCCTGATCGCTCCGGTTGGAGCAGGGGTTGGAGCAGGGATTGGAGCAGAGTGGCCCGCGCGCCCGCGGAGCGCGCGAAGGGCGCGGGCGAGGGGTCCCGCCAGGAGGGCCAGGAGCGTCAGAGCCAGGGCCGCAGCCAGGAGGGCGGGCCGCGGGTCGAGGCGACCGGGCAGCGGGCGCGGCGTCGCCGCGGCGCGCAGAGGGGCGGCGAGACCGCCCGGGCCGTCGAGATGGACGTAGCCGAGGCCGGTCTCGGCGGCGAGGCGCTTCAGGTACGGCTCGCGGACCGACGAGAGGTGCTCGGTGCCGTGGGCGGCCTGGGCCCCGAAGGGGGCGTTGCGCGGGTTGTAGCCCTCGCGGGATTCCGCGTCGGCCGGGGGCGGCCCGGAGCGGTTCTCCTGCTGGACGTCGCTCTCGCCGAGGAAGCCAGTCTCGCGCCCGCGATCGTCGAAGCGCGGGATCGGCGACAGGCCGTAGCCGCCCGCGCCGACGATCAGCCCGCGCACCGCGCCGGGCCTGCCGTCGAAGGTCGGGCCGCCGGAGGCGGGCAGCGGCGGCGTCTCCTGGCCGTCGGTGAGGAACAGGAGGTCGGCGTCGATCTCCCCCGCCATGGCGATCGACCGGAACAGGCCGGCCGCGATGCGGCTGTCCCCCTCCCAGGCCATGCGCGGGTCGAGGGCCGCGATGGCGCCGTCCAGCGGCGCGAAGTCGGCGCAGACCTCGACCGGCGTGAACAGCAGGAACGGCCGCCGGTCGGTGAACAGGCCGACCGCCACCCGCGAGCCGCAGGGGAGGTCGGGCAGCGTCGCCCGCAGCGCCGCCTTGACGGTCTCGAGCCGGCTCACCGACCCGCCGGCGGCGGGATAGTCGCGCACCGCCATGCTGCCGGTGATGTCGACCACCGCCAGCACCGACACGCCGGTGCGGGTGACCGGGATCGGCGGCGCGACCAGGGCCGCCAGCGCCAGCGCGAGGGCGGCCGCCAGGGCGCGGAACCGCCCGTCGCGCAGGTTGCGGGCGACGAGGGTGGGCAGGACCGAGGGCAGGACGGGGGGAAGGACGCGCCGCGGGCTCACGGGCCGCCCCGCGGCTGGCCGGGGATGTCGGTCCAGATCTTCTTCGGCTCGGCGCGGAGCTCGTCCCCGGTCTTGCGGTCGAATTCCGGGTAGTCGCGCACGAGGCGCGAGGCGACGTCGAGGTTGTACTTGGCGTCCCAGAACTCGGGCCGGGCCTGGAGGGCGCGGCGGTAATCCTGCCGCGCCAGCGTCACCTGGGGCGCGGCCTTGTCGAGGTCGCCCCGGCCGATCAGCGCGAAGGCCTGCCGCATCCGCGCGTTGCCGATGACGTACCGCGCCCGGGCCGCCTCCCGCACCGCGCCGGCGCGGTCGAGGGCGTCGAGGAGGGGCTCGGTCTCGCCGAGACGGTCCCGGGCGGCGAGGAAGCCGATCCGCGCCGCCAGGAGGGCCGGCCGCGCATCCGGCTCGACCGGCCGGTCGCGGCCCGCCTCCAGGGCGGCGATCCGGTCGTCGTCGCGCGCGGCGCTCCAGCCCGAGACGGCGAACCACAGGGCGGCGGCCGCGAGGACCAGCGGCAGCGCGACCAGCAGGGCCGGCCGGACCCGGCGCCACGCCGCCGCCAAGCCGAGGCGGGGGCGGGCGGTGCGGCGCGGGGCCGGGCCGTCGAGGAGGGCGCCGGCGCTCATGCCGCCCTCCGCGCCGCCGCGCCCGCGGTCTCGGTCTCGGCCTCCGTCGCAGTCTCCGCATCCGCCGGTGCCGCCGCGAGGTCCACCTCCGCGAGCTTGGCCAGGACCAGCAGCGCGAGGCCCAGGGCGGCGAGCGCGGCGGCGAGCCCGGTCAGGTCCCGGCGCGGGCGCTCCTCGACGTAGGGGATCGGGTCCCGCTCCAGGGCCTCGATCTGCCGGATGGCGGCGGCCACCGCCTCGGCGCCCTCGGCCTCGAAGGCGCGGTAGGGCACGCCGAGGCTCTTGAAGAACAGGTCGAGATGGCGCTCCGGCGCGGCCTGGGGCGTGTCCTCGCCGGCCGGCCGGTCGGCGATGCCGGGCGATCCCTGGGTGCGCAGGAACAGCCAGTACAGGTTCGGCCGGATCCGCGCGACCGCGGCGCGCAGCTGGTCCTGGATGCGCGGGTCGATCACCGCCGCGCCGTCGGAGACCAGGAGGAGGACCCGCGAGGCGCCGACATCGATTCCGAACTGCGACAGGGCCATGCCGAGGCCCCGGCCGATATTGGTGTAGTCGAGGCCGGGCCGGTCGATGGCGGCGATCGCCGCCCGCACGGCGTCGTGGCGGTCGGTCATCGGCATGACCAGCATCGGCGCGGTGGAGAAGGCCGTCACGGCGAACAGGTCGTGCGCCCGGGCGCCGACGAAATCGGCCAGCAGGCGCCGGGAGGCCGCGGCCTTCGATTCCTCGGCGCCGGAGGGCTGCCGGCCCGCGAAGGTCTCGTTCATGCTGCCCGAGCGGTCGATCAGCAGCGAGACCTGCGCGCCGATGCCGAGGCGCTCGATCCGCGCGCCCGTCCGGTAGGGGCCCGCCAGGGCCACGATCAGGCCGGCGACGGCCAGGACGCCGGCGAGCGTCAGCGCCCGGCCGAGCCAGGCCGAGAGGGGGTCGGCCGGGGCGGCGGCGACCGCCGGCACGGAGGTCCGGCGCAGGGCCGAGCGGGCCAGCGGCAGCAGCGCCAGCGGCAGCAGCCACAGGACCCAGGGATCGGTCGCGCCGAGGCGGGCGAGGAGATCGGTCACGGCCTCACGCGCTCCGCTCCGCCGCCGCGAGCCGCGCCAGGAGCGCCTCGGCCTCGGCGCGGGGCCAGGCCGCGCGCGCGGCCGGCAGCCGGCCGCCGAAGAAGGCGAGGCGCGAGGCCTCGAAGAAGCGCGCGAGCCCCGCCGCCTGGCCCCGGAAGGCCCCGTGCCGGGCGAGGAAGGCGCCGAGATCGTCGGCCAGCACCCGCCTCCCGTCGGTCAGGTCGAGGCCCCGGTGCAGGGCCAGCAGCGCCGCCCGGTAGGCCTGATCGGGCCCGGCCCCCGCTCGCTGCCGCCGGAGCGCGCGCAGAGCCGCCGCGAAGGGCCGGCCCCGCCGCTGCCGGAACGGTCCCCAGGCCCGATCGTGCGCCAGCGCCAGCGCGGCGAGGCCCGCGAGGGCGCCGAGACCCGCCGCCGCCGCGACGTCCGGCCCGGGATCGATCCGCCCGCTCCAGCCGTCCGGGCGCAGGTACTCGGCCGGATCCTCGCGCCGCTGCGGCTGCACCTCGCGCAGGGGCGAGACGCCGAGGCTCCAGCCCGGCACCTGGACGGCCGCGGTGGTGAGCCCGGTCGCCGCCTCGCTCGCCAGCGTCAGGGGGAAGCCCGGCACCTCCAGGGTGCGGGCGTCGAGGGCGGCGTAGAAGCTCTGGTAGGTGAGGCGCAGGCGCACCCGCCGGCCGCCGGCCGCCGGGGCCTCGTCGACCGTGACGGCGCGCAGGTCGAGCCAGTAGGTCACCGGACCGGGCCGGGGCAGGGTCGCGCGCTGCAGCCGGAAGTCGGGATCGGCCAGGATCTCCACCTGCGCCTCGACCAGGTCGCCCAGGAAGATCCCGAAGGGCCGGGGGCTGCGCACCTCGACGGAGCGCACCTGCGCGGCGGCCGGGCCGGCCGTCAGGGCGAGCGGCGCGGCCAGGATGCCGGCCAGGACACCGGCGAGGACGCCGGCGCGGAGGCTGGCGAAGAGGCTGGCGGAGAGGCCGGCCGGCAGGAGGGCGGGACCGCGCGCGCCCATGCTCAGGTCGTCATCAGGTGGCGGGTGAGCGCCTGGGCGTCGAAGCGCCCGGTGAGCTGGAAGACGCGGCGGGCGAAGGGCGCGGCGGCGCGCTCCAGGGCGGCGATCCGGTCCCGCTCCCGGGCGATCCAGGCCCGGCGCAGGCTCGGGCGCAGCAGGACCACGCGGCGGCCGCCGCCCTCGAGGTCATCGAGCTCGACGAGGCCGAAGGCCGGCAGCGCCTCCGCCTCGGCGGGGTCGGCGAGCAGGATCGGCACCGTGTCGTGCGGCGCCAGGGCGGCGAAGACCCGGGCGATCAGGGCCTCCGGCCAGCGGAAGTCGGAGGCGAGGAAGACGAGCTTCGGCCGCCCGGCGAGCCGCCGCGCGGCCTCGAGCATGCCGGCGCAGCCGCGTCCCGCGCGCGGCGCGCCCGCGACCCGCTCGGCCGCGGCGACGGCCGCGCCCCGGTGGCGGGTGGCGGGGAGGGTGAGGTCGTCGCGCAGGGTCTCGTCGCAGCCGATCAGGCCGAACCCGTCGCTGATCCGGGTCGCCGAAACGGCCAGGGCCCGGCAGAGATCGCCCGTGAGCCGCGCCCGGTCGGCCGTGCCGGAAAAGCCCATCGAGGCCGAGAGATCGACCAGGACCCAGGTCTCGACCGCGGTCCGCGCCTCGAAGCGGCGGACATGCACGCCCTCGAACGGGTCGCGCAGCGTCGCGCGCAGGTCGATGCGGCGGGCATCCGGCAGCTGCAGGAACGGCACCTGATCGCGGAACGGGCCGGCGCCGCCCGCGTCGCGCCCCCGGTGAAGGCCGGCCCGGCTGCCGCGCGGCCGCCAGCGCGGCAGGTAGACGATATCGGCCGTGCGCGGGTCGCTCACGGCGCCGGCACCGTCTCGAACGCGGCCCGGCACAGGGCGGGCACGATCGCGCCGCGCTGCAGCTCGTGGACGGGCTCGAGGAAGACGCGGTGGGCCATCACCTCGGTGAAGACCGCCCGCACGTCCTCCGGCACCAGCCACTCGCGGCCCTCCAGCCACGCCCGCACCCGGGCGGCGCGCACCAGGAAGGCGACGCCGCGCGGGGAGGCGCCCCCCTGCACCAGGGTGGCGGTGTCGAGGCCCGGGAGCCGGATCCCGGCCTCCGCGGGGCGGACCAGCGCGTCCCAGAGGGCCACCACGTAGGCCTCGATCGACGGCTCCGCGCGGACGGCGTGCTGGATCGCGGCCGCGATGCCGCCGATCCGGGCGTGGTCGAGCACGCCCTCGGCGACCGCGCCGACGAGGGCGTCGGTGTCGTGGAAGCGCGGGTCGAAGACCAGGCTCCGGCGCACCGCCGCGTCCCGGGGCGCCTCCAGCCCGATCTCCATCAGGAAGCGGTCGCGGGCCGCGGCCGGCAGCTCGAAGGTCTCCTCGCGCTCGACGCGGTTGCGGTCGGCGAAGACCTGCAGGTTCGGGAACGTGTAGGTGCGGCCGAAGGCCTGGACGCTGCGCTCGGCCATCAGCCGGAGCAGCAGGGCGTGGACCTGCGGCCGCGCCCGGTTGATCTCGTTGAAGAAGAACACCGAGAGATCCTCGGCCCGGGCCAGGACCGGGCCGGGATCGACCCGCGGCCGGCCGTCGGGGCCGAGGTAGGTGTGGTAGATCAGGTCGGTCGGCATCATGTCGACCGTGCCCTCGACGCGCTCGTAGGCCCCGCCCAGCGCCCGGGCCACCGCCCGCAGCAGGGTGGTCTTGCCGACGCCGACATCGCCCTCGAGCATCACGTGGCCGCGGGCGAAGATCGCGATCGTCACGAGGCGGATCGCCCGCTCCTGGCCGACCACCGCCTTGGCGACCTCCGCCTCGAAGCGGGCCGCCGCCGCCCGCCAGTCGGTGAGCATCGTGTCTCCGGAACGGAGGGTGTTCATGAGGCGGTGCCTGCGCGTGTCGATGCGGCGTGCGCTGCCGAGCGTCGCTGTGGGCCGGCGCCGCGGCGCGGGCCGGCCCCAGGACGGTCGGATCGGTCGCGATCAGTTCGAAGAGATCTTGGCGACGTCGTACTCGAACTTGCCGGTCTTCTTGGCGTTCTCGATCCGCTTCCTGTTGCGCTCCTCCATCTGCTTGATGGATTCGGCCTGCTTGCTGACCTCCTTCGGGTCGTGCTTGGGATCGTACTTGGTCCCGGCGACCTTCTCGGGGAAGCCGGGCTTCGGCTGCCAGCAATTGCCCGGCGCCTTGCAGGTCTGACCGTCGTAGGCCAGCGCCGGCACCGCGAAGGCCGCCCCCGCGATCAGCATCGCCGCCGTGATCACTGTGCGCATCGTAGATTCCTCCGTCTCTTCCTTCGGGCGGCCGGTCGGGCCGCCGGTTCGCCCCGTCTCCCGCGGGGCGCGACTTGCCGAGAACGTCTAGTCCAGCGGCTTGCACTGGCCGGGCACGTCCTTGGCAAAGGTCTCGCCCTCCTTGAAGGGCTTGTAAGTCTTCTTCTGCTCGTCGGTGAGCCACTCGGCATCTTTCACCGGCCCCGTGTAGAGATGCCGGATCCAGGCGATGACCTGCAGCATCTCGTCGGGATTGAGATCCTCGTTGTGCGGGCCCATCATGCCGTTGGCGCCGCCCCAGAGGGTCGCGAACAGGCCGACATCGGTCGTGTTCGCCGGGTAGGTCCAGTAATCGTCGTTGAGGCCGGGCCCGACCTTGCCCTCGCCGAGATGGCCGTGGCAGCCGGAGCACGAGGTCAGGAACAGGCTCTCGCCGTTCCGCAGGCAGGACTTGTCGTCGATGTAGAGATTCTTGCCGGTCTGGAAGAAGGTCTTGACCGCTTGCGTGTCCCGCCCGCCCGGCTTGCCCTCGGCCGTGTCCATCGCCTCGCCGGTGATGGTGTTGCGGAAGACGATGCCGGTCTGCGGGCCGGACTGGGGCTGGGCGCGGGCCGCGACGGGCATCGCCACGGCGAGGGTGAGAAGGGCGACGCGGGCCGAACGTACGATGAGCATCTGTTGAGCGGGTCCTGATGTCCTGATCGATGGCCCGGGCGCGCCGGGCCGGTCTCGGGTGGGGCGGCCTCAGTTGGAGGCGACGACCGGCACCCCGTCCTGCTTGAGGATCGCCGCGATGGCGGGCCGGGCCTTCTCGATCCCGGCGTCGAGGGCCTTGCGCAGGGCCTCGTCGTCCTTGCGCACGCCCATCGACTGGTCGAAAACCTGCGGGACCTTGCGGCCGTCGCTGCCGACCGTGTCGGCCGGGACCAGCGTCATGCGCAGCGGCGTCGGGGAATCCTTGACGTAGCGGGCCACGTCCGGGCCGAAGGCGACGCCGACATCGGCCTTGTCGTTGGCGACCTCGCTGACGATGCGGGCCGGGTCGATCTGGGTGTACTGGTTGCGCGGCGAGCGGAAGTTCACCAGCGAGTAGAGGTAGGCCATGTCCTCCTCGTAGCGGCCGATATCCTTGAGCATCGCCTCGCCGGGGGAGCCGAACGGCACCACCATGTGGTCGAGGGTCTTGAGCCGCGGGTCGGACCAGGACTTCACGTCGAGATCCTTGTCGGCGCGGGTGATGAAGACGTAGCCGCTCCGGTAGTACGGCTTGGTGGTCAGCACCCGCGGGTCGTCGCTGTCGAGGCCGACGACCACGTCGCAGGTCCGCTTCTCCAGAGCGTCGCGGACGAGGTAGATCGCGGGCTTCGGGAGCCAGACGAAGACGGGCTTCTTCCCCATCGCCTCGGCGACGGCGACCGCGACGCGGTTCTCGAGCCCGGAGCCGTCCTTCATCGAGAGGGGCGGCTGCTTCTCGGAGGCGCAGATCCGCAGGGTCGCGGGGTCGGCCGGCGGGGCGGCCGGGGCCTTGCCGGGATCCGACTGGATGGCCTGGGCCTCGGATTCCTGGGCCGCCACCGGCCCGGCGGCCAGGGTGGCGAGCGTCAGGACGGCGGCGAAGCGGGCCGCCAGGATGCGTGCGCGCGGGCGCGGCATGGACGTTGATCCCTGTTGTCGAAGCGTTTCTTGATGGCGTGTCCGGAGGGACAGGCGGGGCGCCAGAGGGCCCCGCCTGTCGGGATCTGATCCCAGAACCCCGCCGGCCGAGGGGCCGACGGGATGCAGGCGGCGGTTACCGGGGGCCCTTACTTGGCGGCGTGCTGCGCGTACTCGCCGACGTTCGGGTCGTCGTACGGGCCCTTGCCGTCCAGCGAGAACACCATCACGCCGCCGCCCATCTGGGTGTAGTTGGCGAGCTTCTTGAAGGCGCCGACCGCGCCGAGACCGGCGGTCGGGTCGGCGAGGTCGAACACCAGGCCCACGCCCGGCCAGCCGCCGACGCCGTAGTAGATGGCGACGTACTGCGTGCCCTTGTGGGTGTAGGTGATCGGGTAGCCGATGGCGCCCGACGGCAGCTTGAACTTCCAGAGGAGGTCGCCGTTGTCGGAGTCGCGCGCCTTGATGAAGCCGTCCAGCGTCCCGTAGAGGACGAGGTCGCCGGCGGTGGCGGTGGTGCCACCCCAGACCGCGAAGCGCTCCATCTTCTCCCAGTTGAACTTGCCGGTGATGGCGTTGTAGCTCTTGATCTGGCCGAGGCCCTCGTAGTTCTGCCGGTCACCCTTCGGGCCCGGATACATGTTCAGCGTCGCACCGACGAAGAACTGACCCGCCCGGTAGGGCAGCATGAAGGGCTCCCAATCCATGCAGATGTGGTTGATGCCCATGTAGAAGGCTTGCCGCTTCGGGTCGTAGGAATCGTGACCCTGGTTGTGGTAGCCCATCGCCGAGGGGCAGATGTCCTTGGCGAGATGGTCCATCCGGGTGCCGTATTCCGGATCGCGCACCGGCGTGCCGGTCTTCAGGTCCACCGACTTGAACACGTTGACGGTGTCGTCGATCTTGTTGGCCGAGACCAGCGTGCCGTCCGTCCGGTCGAGGGTGTAGACGATGCCGTTGCGGTCCGGGTGGGTGAGGAGCTTCCTCATCTTCCCGTCCTTGTCCTTCTGGTCGGACAGCATCATCACGTTGACGCCGGCATAGTCCCACTCGTCGTGGGGCGTCTTCTGGTAGCCGAACTTCGCCTCGCCGGTGTCGGCGTCGCGGCCGAAGATCGTCATCGTCCACTTGTTGTCGCCGGGACGCATGGTCTCGTTCCACGGCGCCGGGTTGCCGGTGCCGAAATAGATCAGGTTGGTGCCCGGATCGTAGGCGTACCAGCCCCAGTTGGTGCCGCCGCCGATCTTCCAGGCGTCGCCCTCCCAGGTCGAGGTGCCGAGGCCCTTCTGGCCGTAATGGGCGTTGTGGATGTTGAAGTCCTTGGCGAGCAGCAGGTCCTCGTCCGGGCCGGTGGCGTAGGCGCGCCAGACCTGCGCGCCGGTCTTGACGTCGTAGGCGGTGAGGTAGCCGCGCACGCCGAGCTCGGCGCCCGAGGAGCCGATGATCACCTTGTCCTTCACCACGTAGGGGGCGATCGTGAGGGTCGAGCCGACCTTGATGTCGGAGTTCTCGACCTTCCACACCGTCTCGCCGGTCTGGGCGTTGAGGGCGGCGACGTTGCCGTCGAGCTGGGTCTTGAGGATCAGCGCCGGGGTCTTGCCGTCGCCGGGCCAGTAGGCGAGGCCGCGGTTCACGAGATCGCAGCAGGCCACCGAGCGCGCGGCCGGGTTCTGCTTGGGCTTGTCCTGCCAGAGGATCTTGCCCGGATCGTCGAGGCCGAGGGCGAAGGTGTTGTTGGGGAACGAGGTGTGGATGTACATGACGCCGTCGACGACGAGCGGCGCGCCCTCGTGGCCGTTGAGCAGGCCGGTGGAGAACGTCCAGGACGGCTTGAGCTGCTTGACGTTGCTCTTGTTGATCTGCGTCAGGTCGCTGTAATTGTTCGAGTCGTAGTTCTTACCGGGCATCACCCAGTTCTCGTCGCTCTTCGATTTCTCGACGAGCTTGTCGTTGGCCTGCGCCACGCCCGCCATGGCGACCGGCGCGAGCGCCATGATCGCCAATGCCGAGACGGAATTCCGGAGCCTGATCATCCTGCGTCTCCTCGCCGGACTGCCACGCCGTTTGGCCTCGCAGTCATCGTGGTGTTGATTCGATGGCGACACGACTTTCACCGACAAATCCGCCTCCAGCGTCGCGATAACCGGGCTATTTCCAGTATTCGCTGAGCTTATGAAAGACTTATTATCGTTGTGCGCCACTTGATTATTCGCACGGCTTGTAATGCGTGTCTTTGCAAAACGAAACATTTCTTTTCGGGATGATTTGGCAACAGAACACCGGAGATCTGGTAAGATCACGGAGACCTTGACCGAGAGCCGGCCGCCATCCCAGACATGTGGGCCAGACAGGTGGGAACGATACGTGGGCGTGCGGGCCCGGAGCCGTCCGCCGACCCGTCCCGGGAGGACGCCATGGGTCATGTCACGGGCTGCACGGCCCGCTCTCCGGCGCTGGCCGCCTGCTGGGCGGCTCTCGCCCTGGCGCCTGCGGCTCTGGCACCCGCGACCTTGGCGCCTGCGGCCCTGGCGGCCGGGACCGGCGGGGAACGCCGTCTCGCGGCGCTCTACCAGCAGGACGGGCGGCGCGAGCTGACGGGGGCCGACCTGGAGCGCTTTCCCGGCGCGGGCGTCCTGTGGTGCCGGCGCCCGGACGGGATTCCCCAGAAGGCCGCCGCCGCGTGGCTGATCGGGAGCCGGTCCCTCGTGCTGATGAACGCGCACAATTTCCGCAATCGACAACTGGAGGTTACTCGAAACGTCGCCGACTGCTACTTTCAGATAGCAGGTCGGAACTACGCCTTCGTGCCCGAGATCCTGGAACTCGGCGTCGAGCCCGAGGCGCGGCGCCTGCACATCACCGACGACTGGGCGCTGCTGCGCCTCGCCGAGCCGGCCGAGGCGCGGCCGCAGCCGATCCCGGACCCGCCCACCCTTCCGACCGGCGACCTGACGCTCCCGGTGACGATGGTCTCACCGGCCGGGCACGAGAACTACCGGGGGCAGAGCAGCCGGGAATCCTGCGCCGTCCGGCGGATCGATCCGCCGAGCGAGGGCGCGATCCGCCGCGCCCGCCACGATTGCAACGACGGCTACGGCGGATCGGGCTCGGGCCTGTTCGACGCGGAGGGCCATCTCATCGCGATGCAGAGCGCGTCGCTCTCGATGAACCAGCGCCACGCCTTCGACATCGAGTTCCACTACGGCTCGGCCCTGCTGATCGAGGGCCGGCTCCACGAGGCCCTCGAAGCTCAGGCCCGCGCGACCCGGGACCGCTAGGGCGGGCCGCCCCCGGGTGTCCGCGGCGCCTCCCCGGGAATCCGGTAAGCTCCCGGTAAGCAAGGCGGCGGTTTCCGTCCCGGCCCCGGGGGAAGCGCTCGACGGCGCCGCGGCGGCGAGCCAAAACTTAACGTTGAACCTCGAATCTGGTCCCGCGAGGGAGCCGGTATGCCCGCTGTCGGAACGTTCAGGGTCTGCGCGCCGGGACGGCCGCCGTTCGCGGCGGCCGTGGCAGAGGGCGTGGCCGAGGCGGTCGCGCTGCCATCCGTGCTCGTCACGATGCTGGGCAGCCTGATCGAGGCCTGGCCCCGGCAGATCTACACACAACCCCTGGTGACCACCCGCTTCCTCGGCCAGCGGACCACCTACGTCTGCGATCCCGGCCACATCCGCGGCCTGATGGTCGACCAGGCCGAGGCGCTGGAGCGGGAGCCGTTCATGCTCCGGGCGCTGGCCCCGGCCCTCGGCGCGGGGGTCCTCACCGCGGACGGGGACCACTGGTGGCGTCAGCGCAGGACCGCGACCCCGATGTTCCGCCCGGACCGGGTCCGGAGCTTCGTGCCGGCCATGGCCCGGGCCGCCGCGGCGACGCGGGCGCGCTGGCGCGACGCCGATCCCGCCGGGAGCGAGCGGGACATCCTGCGCGAGATGATGCGCACGACGTTCGACGTCATCGTCGCCACGATGGTGTCGGGCGATCCCCACCTGGAGGTCGGGCCCTTCGGGGCCGCGATGGACGCCTATCTCGGCCAGACCAGCTGGAAGATCGCCCTGGAGATGCTGCGGGCGCCGGCCTGGGTCCCGCATCCGGGGTCCCGGGCCGGGGCGGAGGCGGTGCGCTACCTGCGCGGCGAGGTCGCCCGCACGATCGCGCGCCGCCGGTCCCGCGGCGAGCCCGGCTCCGACCTCCTCGGCCTCCTGCTGCAGGCGCGGGACCCGGAGACCGGCGCGCCGCTCACCGAGGCGAGCCTCGTCGACAACCTGCTGACCTTCGTGTCCGCCGGCCACGAGACCACCGCCCTGGCGCTGGCCTGGACCTTCCGGGTCCTGGCCGAGCACCCGGAGGTGGAGGAGCGCGTCGTCGCCGAGATGGCGCGCCTCGGCGCCGATCCCGAGTCCGATCCCGGTTCCGTGGACCGGCTCCCCTACACGCGTCAGGTGCTCCTCGAGGTGATGCGCCTCTATCCGGCGGCCCCGCTGATCGTGCGGCGGACGCGGGCCCCGGTCCGGCTCGGGGACACGGTCGTGCCGGCCGGGCAGTCGGTCCACGTGCCGGTCTACGCCCTGCACCGGCACGCGCTGCTCTGGGACAGGCCGGAGGCGTTCGACCCGGGCCGCTTCGCGCCGGAGCGGGCCGCCGCGCGCGACCGCTACGCCTACCTGCCGTTCGGCGCCGGCCCGCGGGTCTGCATCGGCATGGGCCTCGCCCTGACCGAGTGCCTCGTCGTCCTGGCGACGCTGCTGCCCGCCTTCCGCCTCCGGCCGGTGACGGCCGAGATGCCGGCGGCGCAGTTCCGCGTGACCCTGCGGCCCAGGGGCGGCCTGACCATGAGGGTCGCGCCCCGCCACGGGGCCGGGGAAGGGGCCGGGCAGGGGGCCGGGCACGGGGCCGAGCAGGGGGCGGCCCATGCCGCCTGAGATGCCGCCTGAGGTGTCACCCGAGGTGTCGCCCGAGATCTCCGCGGGCGCGACCGGGCCGGGCGCGCGGCGGGGGACCTGGCCGGACCGCCGGCCGGAATCGCTGCTCGACCGCCTCTTCGGTCCCGACGCCGACGATGCACTGCCGAGCCGCTACCGCCTGCAGGTGCGCGCGGGGCTCCTCGACGAGACGCTGAAGCTCGCCACCTACTCGGCGGTGACGCACCTGATCATCGCGCTGGCCGTCGCGTACTTCTTCTGGGGTTCGGCCTCGCACACCTACCTCCTCGGCCTGCTCGCCGTGGTCGCGGTGCTGATCACGGCGGCGACCTACGCGACCTGGCTCTACTGGCGCACCCACGGCGACACCGCCTCGGCGCACACCGTCCGGTGGGGCTGCCGGATCTCCGCCGGCCTCGCCTTCGCCCTGGGCCTCGCCTGGGCGACCCTGCCGGTCGTGCTGTTCGCCCCCTCCGGCGGCGACGCGCGGCTGCTCGTCGTCGCCATCGTGGCCGGCCTGATCTCGGACGCCTACGTGGTCGGCCCGCTCCTGTCGGTCTCGTACCTGTTCGCGGTCCCGGTCATCGCCGGCAGCTTCGTCGGGCTGGCCCGGTCCGGGGAGCCGGTCGCGCTCAGCATCGGCTTCCTGCTCGCCGTCTACGCGATCTTCGTGGTGACGAGCGTGAGCCGCATGAGCCGCCTGTCGCGCCAGCGCATCCTCGACCGCGTGCGGGTCGAGGACCAGAGCGAGACGATCGGGCTGCTGCTCAACGCCTTCGAGGCGAATGCCAGCGACTGGCTGTGGGAGACGGACGGGACCGGACGGTTCCAGCACGTCTCCACCCGGATGGCGGACGTGCTGGCCTGCCCGGTGCAGAGGCTCCAGCACGCCTCGTTCCCGGCGCTGCTCGCCGGCCGGGCGGAGGCGCCCCCCGAGGCCGACCAGAGCGCCGACCTCGTGGACCGTCTCCGGCGGGGCGTCGCCTTCCACCAGCACCTGATCGCCGTCGACACGCCGGCCGGCCGGCGCTGGCTCCGGCTGAGCGGCAAGCCGTTCCTCGACCAGAAGGGGCGCTTCGCGGGGTTCCGGGGCGTCGGCTCCGACGTGACCGAGGCCCGCCGGGCGGAGGCGCACATCGCCTATCTGGCCACCCGGGACCCGATGACCGGCCTGTCGAACCGGGTCATGTTCCACGACGTCGCGTCCGAGGCCTGCGCGGCCGCCGCGCAGAACGCGCCGCAGAACGCGCAACCGGCCCCGGACGCGACGGTCAGCCTGCTCTACCTCGACCTCGACGGCTTCAAGACCGTCAACGACAGCATCGGCCACGCCGCGGGCGACGCCCTGCTGGGGCAGGTCGCCGATCGCCTGCGTGCCCTGCTCCCGGCCGACGCGCAGGCGTTCCGTCTCGGGGGCGACGAGTTCGCGATCCTGCAGCGCGGCCGGGACGGTACGGCCGCGCAGACCCTGGCCGAGGCCACGATCGCGACTCTGCGCGAGCCCTACCTCATCGACGGCGTCCGGGCGGAGATCGGCGTCAGCGTCGGGATCGCCTGCGCCCCCGCGGACGCGACCGAGCCCGAGGACCTGCTCCGGAAGGCGGATCTCGCGCTCTACAGCGCCAAGCAGGGCGGCAAGGGGCGCTGGCGGGGCTTCGACCGCGACCTGGACGTGCGCGTCCAGCGCCGGCACGAACTCGACGAGGCGATGCGCCAGGCCCTCGCCGACGGCGAGATGGCGCTGCACTACCAGCCTTTGGTCAGCCTGCAGGACGGCCAAGTGGTCGGCTGCGAGGCGCTGCTCCGCTGGACCCGGCCCGGTCTCGGCCCCGTCTCGCCCGCCGAGCTGATCCCGATCGCCGAGGGAACCGGCTTCATCCTCGCGCTCGGGCGCTGGGCGCTGCGGCGGGCCTGCGCGGAGGCGCTGACCTGGCCGGCGCGCCTGCGCGTCGCCGTCAACATCTCGTCGGTCCATTTCCGCCGGCCCGACTTCTTCGCCGACGTCGCGGCGGTGCTGGGCGAGACCGGCCTCGCGGCGGACCGCCTGGAGATCGAGATCACCGAGTCGATCTTCCTCGCCAACACGCCGCACGTGCTGGACAATCTCCGCTCCCTGCGGGCGCTCGGCGTGCGGATCGCCCTCGACGATTTCGGGACGGGCTACTCCTCGCTGAGCTACCTGACGCAGTTCCCGGTCGACAAGATCAAGATCGACCGCGCCTTCGTGCGCGACCTGAGCAGCCGCCCCGAATGCCTGACGGTGATCGAGGCGATCATGGTCATCGCCCGCGACCTGCGCATCGACGTCACCGTGGAGGGCGTCGAGACCGAGCAGCAGGCCGAGCTGCTCCGGCTGCGGCGCTGCAACAGCGCGCAGGGCTTCCTGTACAGCCCGGCCCGGCCGCCCGAGGAGATCCCCGGCCTGATCGAGAGCCTGCCCCGGCGGGCGCTCCCGACGGAGCGGGCGGTCCGCGCGGTCGCCTGAGGGCGGACGAGCCCGGATCCGGGTTGCCACGCGGGCCGGAACGGCTCTAGCGGGAGACGACCACGCGGAACCGGGACACAGGCGCGCCATGCCCAAGGTCGTCATCAGCGAGTTCATGGACGAGGCCGCGATCGCGGCCGAGCTCGCCGGCCTCGACGTGCAGTACGATCCCGGCCTCGTCGACCGGCCCGGAGACCTCGCCGCCGCCGTGGCCCAAGCCGACGCCCTGATCGTGCGCAACCGGACGCAGGTGCGCGGCGCGCTGCTCGAGGCCGCCCGCGACCTCAAGGTCGTCGGACGCCTCGGCGTCGGCCTCGACAACATCGACATCCCGGCCTGCCGGGCGCGCGGCATCGCCGTCTACCCGGCCACCGGCGCCAACGACGGCGCGGTCGCCGAGTACGTGGTCGCCACCGCGCTGCTGCTCCTGCGCGGCGCCTACGGGGCCACGGCCCGCGTGGCGGCCGGCACGTGGCCGCGCAACGCCCTGATGGGCCGCGAGATCGCCGGCAAGCGCCTCGGCCTCGTCGGCTTCGGGTCGATCGCCCGCGAGACTGCCCGGAGGGCGGCGGCCCTCGGCATGACGGTCGCCGCCCACGACCCCTTCGTGGCCGCGGGCGACCCGGCCTGGAACCCGGCCTACGGCCCCGTGCAGAGCCAAGCGCTCGACGCGCTGATCGCGCAGAGCGACGTGCTCTCGCTGCACGTGCCGCTCACCGATCAGACCAGCGGGTTGATCGACGCGGCGGCGCTGGCCCGGATGCCCAGGGGCGCGATCCTGATCAACGCGGCAAGGGGCGGGGTGGTGGACGAGGCGGCCGTGGCGCAAGCCCTGCGCTCCGGCCATCTCGGCGGCGCGGCGCTGGACGTGTTCGACCGCGAGCCCCTCGACGCCGCGGCGGGCGCCGTCTTCGCGGACCTGCCGAACCTGATCCTCACGCCGCACATCGCCGGGGTGACGCAGGAATCGAACGTGCGCGTCTCTGCCGTCACGGCCCAGGCCGTGCGCCACCACCTCACGGGGAGCTGAATCGGGAGGGCCCGCGCGCGGCTGCACATCGACGGCAACCTGCGCGCCGCGCGGGTCGTCTTCGACGGGCTCGACCAGGAGGCTCAGCGCAGGGCGAGCACCTGGGCAGCGTGCGAGGCGACGGCCTGCACGGCCGGGAGATCGTAGGCGTAGACGCGGCCGGCCAGGATCGCGAGCGCCAGCGTCCAGAACACCGCACCGCCGACGCGCCGCGCCGTGCGGTCGCCGGTCGAGGTGGCCGGGCAGGCGCCGGCGACGCCGTCGGCGACGGGCTCGCCGAACGGATCGAAGGCCGGCGACTGGTTTTCAGAAGCGCTGCGCATGGTGCCGAATGTCGCGCTCGGCAGGTCCGTTCGCAATGGACACGTCTTTCGAATTTCGCTGCGCACGGAGATGCTTGTTCTCCATTCGATCCCCACGACAGGCAGGTTCTTCTCAGAGGGCCGGTTCGACCGCCGGGAACGCGATATCTTCTTCCCGGCGGGGGCCGGGACCGCCCGCTCCCGGGGCGGCGGGCGTGTGGTAGGCCATGCGCTCGCGGCGCCCCCGCAGGGGCTCGCGGCTGACTTCGCGCCACGCCTCGGCCGGCGCCCCCGCGGCCCGCCGCGCGGCCTCCGAGACCAGGATCGGGACGCCGTGGAGCTTGGTCGCCTGCTCGAGGCGGGCGGCGACGTTGACGGCGTCGCCCAGCACGGTGAACTCGTAGCGCGCCTCCTCGCCGATGATCCCGCAGAACACCTCGCCGTAATGGACGCCGACACCGATGCGCACGGCCTGCGCGGGTGCGGCCCTGTCGGTCCAGCGGGCGATCACCGCGACGAGGTCCTGCGCGAAGGCGAGGGCGCGGGCCGCGTCGTCGGGCCGGGGCTCGGGCAGGCCGAACACCACCAGGGCGCCGTCGCCGATGAACTTGTCGACCACGCCGCCCCGCAGGCGGGCGAGGCGCGTCACCCGCCGCCGGAAGGCGGACAGGAACTCGGAGAGCCGGTGCGGATCCAGGCTCTCGGCCAGGGTGGTCGAGCCGCGCATGTCGACGAACACGATGGCGGCCTGCTGGCGGCGGCCGGCCTTCAGGCTCCCGTCGCCGTCGGCGAGCCGCAGGACCAGCTCCTGCGGCAGGAACCGCGACAGCCGGTTGCGCCGGGTCGCCTCCCGCAGTGCCGACACGGCGAACAGCACGAACAGCACCGCCAGGGCCCCGACCATGACCCAGATGGCCAGGGCGATCCGCGACACCGTCGCCTGCCGCCGCTCCATCCGCCGCGCCTCGTGCGCCTCCATGCGGCGCACCCGGTCGCGGATCGCGTCCATCACCTGCTTGCCGCGCCCGTCCGCCACGGAGGCGCGGGCCGCCGCGCCGTCGCCGGCGCGCATGAGGGCGACGCTGGCGCCGAGCTCGTCGAGCTTCCGGCGGATCAGCCCGGCCAGGGTGTCGAGGTCGCCCCGCTGGTCGGGATCGTCCTGGACGAGGTCGCGCAGGAGATCGAGCTGCTGGTCGACGTTCAGCCGCCCCTCTGTGAAGGGCAGCAGGAAGGCCTCGTCGCCGGTGAGCAGGTAGCCGCGCTGGCCGGTCTCGGCGTCCTGCACCGCCGACAGGACCCGGGCGAGGCGCCCGTCCACCGCCACGGTGTGGCGCACGGCGTCGACGCCGCGCTGCTGGTACACGAAGGCGCCGAGCGCGATGGCGGTCATCACCAGGATCGTGGCGAACCCCACCGTCATCCAGGTCACGGTGCGCGAGCGCAGGGATCGCTGCACCCGCGCGCCCACGCGCGCGCCGACACGCGCCCTGACCGAGGCGGCGTCCGGCGCGGCGTCGCTCCGGTCCGATTCTGTTGCGGTGGCGGGCACGGTGGCGGGCGCGGGCGCTGGAACGGACATGTCAGGCCCCGCCCGCGCCGTGCAGCCGGACGGGCCGCCCGGTCCGCCCCCCGTCCTCGGCCGCCCGCGCCCGGCAATCCGCGATGGTCGCCCGCGCCGTGTCGATCGCGACGGACGCCGCCGACATGGTGCGGGTGTCCGGCTCCCGCTCGCGTGCGTAGCGGACGACGTCCATGGCCAGCGCGTCGACCTCGACGGTGAGCGCCTCGATCGCCGCCGGGTCGCGCAGCGCCCGGGCCTGCCCGGCGATCTCCAGGAGCCGGTCCAGGAGCTCGTCGATGCGCTCGCGGCGCAGGCTGGCGAGGCGCTGCCGGATCCAGGCCAGCACCGAGACGAGGCCGCCCACCAGCGCGCCGAGGAGGTAGAGCGTGTCGCCGTAGCGCTCGATGAAGCCGTGCTGGTCGCGCTCGTAATAGTCGATCGCCCCCGGATGGATCGGGATGCGGGCGCTGGTGGCCGCCACGGTCGTGTCGTAGGCCGGGGCCTGGACGTACTCGGCGGCGTCCGTCGCCAGGGCGGCGGCGCCGCGCTTCTCGAAGAGCTGCTGGGTCACGTCGGCCGCCACGACGCGGCTCAGGGAGGCCCGGGCCATCAGCCGGTACGAAGCGCCCACCGTCTTCACGTCGTCGGCCGGCAGCTTCGGGCGGCCGCCGAACAGGCCGCCCGGGACGGTGACCGCCTGGAGCCGCGGGAAGCGCTCGATCACCGCGCCGTCATCCTCCACGGCGACGAACGCCACCTTGCCGCCGCGGGCGACGCCCTGCACGGCCGAGACCAGGGCCAGCGCCTTCGGCGCCGAGGGCGCGATGATGCTGACGAAGGCGTCGATCCGCTTCTCGCGGAAGGCGCCGGCCACCGCCTCCTGGTCAACCGGGACCAGCAGGACCGTCGAGTCCCGGGCCGGGCCGGCGGCCTCCTCCAGGGTGAGCCCGTAATAGCCGAGGAGGTTCCGGAGCAGCCAGAGATCGGCGTCCCGGTGCGCCGCGATGCCGAGCCGCTTGCCGGCGAGCTTCGGGAAGCTGGTGATCCCGGCCTGCTCGGGCGAGGCGATGACCATCGCTTGGTCGCGCAGGATCGCCAGGGTCAGGCCGTTCGTCGGCAGCAGCACGTCGGGGCGGACCACCGCGAGGTCGGCGCGCCCGTCCTGCAGGGCGGCGGCGCTCTCGCGCACGTCGTCGAAGGACAGGATCTTCAGCCGGACATTCTCGTGCGCGGCCTCGAGCGCGTCCGCGTAGGCCTTGATCAGGCCGGGCTCGGTCCCGTCCCGGGGGGCGACCGCGATGGTGAGCACCGTCGCCTGGAGCAGGTACCACGCCGCGACCCCGCCCGCGCCCAGGAGGGCGGCCCCGGCCAGGAGCAGGGTCTCCCGGCGCAGGATCCAGGCGGGGAGGGTCCACATCGCCCCGGCCACTCAGAACAGCGAGATCAGCACGATGCCGCCGACCATCAGGGCGGCGCCGATCAGGCGCGGCGGGCCGGCCTTGACCCGCTTCATGCCGAACCAGCCGAAATGATCGAGCGCCACCGAGGTCAGGAGGTTGGCGGTGATGAGCAGGCCGTTGAAGGCGCCGGCCCCGACCTTGTCGACGAAGAGCAGCCCGGCGAAGACCGCGACCGCCCCGGTGAGGCCGGCGAGGGGCATCCACCAGCGGACGCCCGCGACGTCGTCGCGGGTCGGCAGCGGCGACGGCCGCAGCAGGAACATCAGCGCGAACACGAACACGACCGGCACGAACGAGACCGTCGCGGCGAGCCAGGGATTCTCCAGGGCCCCGCGGAGCTGCGCGTTCCAGACCACGCCGATCGCCATCAGGGCGCCGGCCACGAGGATGAACGGGTAGAGCAGCTTGCCGCCGACCCCCGAGCCGCCGCCGTCGCTCTTGCCGCCCGAGCGCGCGATGAAGGTGACGCCCACCGCCATCAGCAGGCCGCCGAGCCAGGGCATCGGCTTGAAGCCCGCCGCCTGCAGGCCGAACAGGCCGAGCGCGTCCATCGCCAGGGAGGTGAGGATGTTGGCGGTGAGCGTCAGGCCGTTGAACGGCCCGGCGCCGACCTTGTCGATGAAGGCGAGGCCGCCGAACACCGCGACCGCGCCGGCCAGGCCGCCGAGGGGCGCGTACCAGGGCATCTTGCCCAAGCTGTCGAGGCTCGGCAGCGGCGTCGGCATGGTGAGGAACAGGGTCGTGAACACGAAGACGATCGGCAGGAACGACACCGTCGCGGCGAGCCACGGATTGACCATGCGGCCGCGCAGCTGCGCGTTCATGGCGTTGCCGATCGCCTGCAGCGCGCCCGCCACCAGGATGAAGGGATAGAGGAGGGCAGCCGTCACGCGCGCGGACCTTCGGGTTTGCGGGGAAGGGTCAGACGAGGAGCAGGCCGGCGAGCGCCAGCGCGAGGGCCGGCGGCATCACCAGCAGGCCGAGCTTGAGGAAGGTCCAGGCGCCGACATCCTGGCCCTCGCGGCGGATGGCGGTGAGCCAGAGGATCGTCGCGAGCGAGCCGGTCACCGACAGGTTCGGCCCGAGATCGACGCCGATCAGGATCGCGCCCGCCACCTTCTCGGGCACGTGGGCGGTCTGGACCGCGGCGCCCGCGATCAGCCCGGCCGGCAGGTTGTTGACGAGGTTGCACAGCACCGCGACGAGGCCGCCCGCCCCCCAGGCGGTGGCCTCCGGGGCGGCGTGGGCGTAGCCCTTGAGGAGGTCCGCCAGCATCGCCAGGACGCCGGTCTTCTCCAGGGCCTCCACGAGGACGAACAGCCCGGCCACCAGCGGCAGCACGCTCCACGACACGTCCTTGGCCACCTCGACGAGGCCGCCGCGCTTGAGCAGCAGCACGACGATCGTGGTGGCGAGCCCGGCCACGAAGGTCGGCAGGCCGAGGTCGAGGCCGAGCGCGGAAGCCGCGATCAGCACGCCGCCGGTCGCCACGATGCCGATCCCCGCCACGAGGCCGGTGCGGGAGAGCGGCTGTGCCTCGACGTCGGTGGCGACCTCCTGCCCGCGCAGGGTCTTCGCCTGGGTCAGCCGCAGCACCGCGTAGGTCGTCGCGATGGCCAGCAGCGAGGGCAGGGCGAACAGGCCGAGCCAGCGCACCAGCGGCGGCATGTGCTCGGCGAAGACCACGAGGTTGGCCGGGTTCGAGATCGGCAGCACGAAGCTCGCCGCGTTGGCGATGAAGGCGCAGATGAACAGGTAGGGGAGGGGGTTCTCCACCTTGGCGGCCTTGGTGGCCGCGTAGACGGCGGGCGTCAGCACCACCGCGCAGGCGTCGTTGGACAGGAACACCGTGACGACGGTGCCGACGAGGTACACGAGGGTGAACAGCCGGGTCGCCGAGCCCCTGGCGGCGCGCACGGCGATCGAGGCGAGCCAGTCGAACAGGCCCTCCTTCCGGGCCACCTCCGACATCAGCATCATGCCGACGAGGAACAGGTAGACGTCCGTCCCCTTCAGCACGCCGTCCCAGGCGGTGGCGGGGGCGAGCAGGCCGAGGGCCACGAGGGCGCCGGCCCCGAGCACCGCCCAGATCGCCTCCGGCCACGCGAACGGCCGCAGGATGACGCCGAGGGTCGCGAGGGCGGCGATCGTCCAAGTCGCGATGTTGGGGGTCAGCGTCAGCGCGCCCATCGGTTGCGGTGGTCCTCTGGTGGGGTGGATCGTGCGGCGCGGTGTGCCGCGATTCGGGCGGGACCGGCTACCAGTGCCGGCCGTTGCGGTTCGGCCCGAGCTGGTCGCCCCGGAGCCCCTTCTCGGGCCAGGCCGGCAGGCGGAACGCGTCGCTGCCGGGGCGCTCGTGCGCGGGCGGCGGCACGAAGCTCCGGTCCACGGGCTCGATCACCTCGGTGTCGGTGTTGCCGGTGCCGTCCGCGACCGTGACGGCGAGGCGGCGCGCGCCGTCCCGCCAGGGGATGCGGGCGTGGACCGTCCGGGGGCCGTCCGGCACCATCGGGTGGGCCGGGCCGCCATCGACGCGCAGGTGACAGCGCCACGCGGCCCGCGGCCGGTCCGACAGCACGAGGGCGCGCACCGAGACCGTGCCGTCGGCGGCGTCGAGGGGCGCCGTGGCGAGGCGCCGGTCGGCGGGGCTCGTGACCATCACGAAGGGCAGTGCCCGGTCGAGGGGCTTGAACCGCCAGCTCGCGACCGGCCCGTCGATCGCCGCGACCGCGTAGCCGACCGAGCCGTCCTCGTTCTGGCCGACCGAGCGGGCCGCGGCGTAGAGGGTGCGCCCGTCCGGGGCGAGCTCGTTGTAGTGGGTGTGGCCCATCTCGACGAGGCGGACGCCGTAGTGGCGGATCAGACCGGCGAGCGCCGCCCGCTCGTCGGGCACGCAGAGGTCGTCCGGGTAGGTGTGGGCGAAGACCGCGCAGGGCTGGCCCTCCCGCTCGGCCCGGGCCAGCTCCTCGCCGAGCCACGCGAGCTGGTGGGGGCCGAGGCGGAAATCGAGGCCGAAGCCCTTCTGGCCGTAGCCGGGGCTGACCATGTCGAGGAACAGGCAGCGCACGCCCGCCCAGGTCTCGGCGAAGTAGTAGTGCGTCACCGAGACGGGGTCGCGCGGGCGCGGCAGGTCGTGGCGCCGCGCCGCGTGGCCGCCGCCGCGCGGGCTGCCCGCCACCGCGGCGAACAGGGCGTCGAAATCCGCCATCGTGCCGTGCTGGCGGTCGTGGTCGCCGGCGATCAGGCGCACCGGCAGGTCCGGGTGCCGGTCCAGGGCCTCGCGCAGGACCGCGTACTGCTCCGCCCGCCCGTCCTCGGCGAGGTCGCCGGGGATGTAGACGAAGTCGAGGAGACCGTGTCGGTGCAGCCCCGCCACCTCGGCGAGCATCGCCCGCAGGTCGGCAGCGTGGGGGTCGGAGGCCCGCTCGAGATGCAGGTCGCCGACATGCGCGAAGGCGAACACGCCGTGGCTCGCCGTCATGGTGCGCCCGCGCGCCGTCTGTGGTTTCCCTGAGCCATCGTGCCCCCCGGACAGGCCCGTCCGCCCCGGCCGGGAGATCGGCCGCGGTGGTCGCGACCGGCCCGACGTTTCGGAGCCGGCGGGGTTCCGGCCCGGGGGGGAGACGCGCGCCGGTGGGGCCCTACATTTTCGTGAGCGCGGGCCCGATCCGTGCGCGGCGCCGCGAAGTGTCGTGAAAACAGACACTCGCTGTCCTCTCAGCCGACAGATCCGGGCGATGTCGGCCCAAGGTCAGCCCGGGGTCAGCCCGGGGTCAGCCAATGACTCCGCCGGCCGGCGGGCCTGTCGGCGCGCCTCAGTGCACGCGCCGGAACAGGTCCGGCAGGTAGCGTTCCAGGGTCTCGTGTCCCTCGAACTGCACGTCCACGGTGGCGGCCGCGCCCCACGGGCGGTGGAGACCCACGACCCGGCCGCGGGCATGGCGCCAGATCCCGAGGATCTCGGCGAGGTCGAGCCGGTCGAAGACCACCTCGTCGCCCGGGGCGAGGACCGGCGCGGCGACGCCGGACCAGGCCTCGGGGACCGGGCGGCGGGGCATCTCCGCGACCCGGGAAGGCTCATCCCCCGGATCGAGGATGGGGGAGAAGGTTTCGTTCGCGGAGTGCTCGCGGAAGAGCATGATCTTCACTAAGCCGTTGCGATGACTGGATAATCGCAGGTTCAATCCGATCCGACAAGGCTTGTTCCGGCGCTTCCCCCGCCGGACCGACCTGTATTCGGCGCCCGGTCCGGGCGACCGGGATCCGCCCGGGCGCCGCGCCCCGTCCCCGGGGCCGGACCGCCCGCGGGACCGCGCGCGCGGGGACGGAGCGGGGCCGGAGAGGAGCCCCGCGGGGGCGCAGCATGCGCCTCTCCGGTTCAGGGGTATCGGGAGATCGTTCGTGTCGTCGAACGACGATCTTTAGAATTTCGGGGCGGGCCGCGCTGATCTAAACCTGACGCGAGACAATCATCCACGTGAGACGGCGCCTGTCGACTTGATGGATCGTGTCCGCATGCCTTCGGATGCGGCGCGAACCATCGCGGCCCGGCAGCCGGACTTGCCCCCGTCCATCCCGATCAGAGTTCCCGCCTGATGAAGTTCCTGCGTCTCCTCGCCGTCGCGGCGCTCAGCCTCGGGGCCCTCCCGGCCGGGGCGGAGACCCTCCGGGTCGGCGTCGTGCCCGGCGCCTACGGCGACGCCGTCACGGTCGCGGCCCGGGAGGCCAAGGCCGAGGGCCTCGACGTCAAGGTGGTCGAGTTCAGCGACTGGACGACGCCCAACGTCGCCCTCGACGCCGGCGACATCGACGTGAACTTCTTCCAGCACCGCCCCTTCATGGAGAATGCCGCCAAGCAGAAGGGCTACGCGTTCGACATCGTCGGGCTCGGGATCCTGTCCAATATCGGCCTGTACTCCCTGAAGCATAAGAGCTTCGACCAGATCCCGGCGGGCGGCACGGTGGCGATCGCCAACGACCCGGTGAACCAGGGCCGCGGCCTGCTGCTCCTCCAGAAGGCCGGGCTGATCACGCTGAGGGACGGTGTCGGCTTCCTCGGCACCCTCGACGACATCGTCGAGAACCCGAAGACGCTGCGGTTCACCGAGGTCGAGGGGCCGCAGCTCGCGCGGATCACCGGCGACGTCGACCTCGCCCTGGGCTACCCGCACTTCATCGTGGCGGCCGGCAGTTTCGACCCGACCAGCGGATTGATCTATTCCGGTATCGAGGACCGGCGCTTCGCCGTGAGCTTCGTCACCAAGGCCGCCCGCAAGGAGGACCCCGTGATCCGGAAATTCGTGACGCTCTTCCAGAATTCGGAGGCCGTGAAACAGCAGATCCGCAAGTCCTTCGCCAACAGCGACAAGCTGTACCTGCTGGCGTGGCAGAACTGATGGTCGGCCTGATCTTCGACAGCCTGCGCGATCCGGGCACGCCGGCCGCGGCCGGGCGGACGGGCCCGGGCGCCGCGACCGCCGCCCGGGCCCCGGCCGCCGCGCCCGGCAGCGAGGTCGGCCGGGAGACCGGAACGGTGCGGTTCGAGTCCGTCTCGAAGACCTACCGCTCGGCCGCCGGACCGGTGCAGGCGCTCGACCGGGTGGACCTCGCGATCCCCGCCGGGGCGATCTTCGGCATCATCGGCCGCTCGGGGGCGGGCAAGTCGAGCCTCCTGCGCACGGTCAACCGGCTGGAGGCGCCGAGTTCGGGCCGGGTCCTGGTCGACGGCGCCCCGATCGACGCCCTCGACACCGACGGGCTCGTCGCCCTGCGCCGGCGCATCGGCATGATCTTCCAGCACTTCAACCTGCTGGCGGCCAAGACCGTCCGGCAGAACGTGGCGCTGCCGCTCACGGTCGCGGGCGTCCCGCGGCACGCGATCGGCCCGCGGGTCGCGGAGGCCCTGCGCCTCGTCGGCCTGGAAGACAAGGCCGACACCTACCCGTCGCGGCTCTCCGGGGGCCAGAAGCAGCGGGTCGGCATCGCCCGGGCGCTCGTGAGCGATCCGGAGATCCTGCTCTGCGACGAGGCGACCTCCGCCCTCGACCCGGAGACGACGCTGGCGATCCTCGACCTGCTGCGCGACATCAACCGGCGGCTCGGGATCACCATCATCCTGATCACCCACGAGATGAGCGTGATCCGCGAGATCTGCAGCGACGTCGTGGTGCTGGAGGGCGGCCGGGTCGTCGAGACCGGGCCGGTCTGGCGCGTGTTCGGGGCGCCCGAGCACCCGACCACCCGGGCGCTGCTCGAACCCCTGACCCGCGGCCTGCCGCCGGATCTGGCGGCCCGGCTGCAGCCGCGGCCCGCGCCGGGCGGCTGGGCGATCCTGCGGATCACCTGCTCGGGCCGGGCCGCGCCGGATCTGTCGGGCCTCGCGGGGGCCGGGGCGCCGGTGCGCCTGCTCCAGGCGGGCATCGAGCGGATCCAGGGCCACGCGGTCGGCCGGATGCTGGTGGCCGTCCCGGCCGAGGACCCAGGCGCGGAGGCGCGGCTGCGGACGCTCGGCGGCGACGTGGAGCGGGTCGGCTACGTCCCCGCCGACGCGGCGGAGGGGTGAGACGATGCGGGACCGCTCCTCCCCCGATACCCCGACCGATGCACCGCCGCCCCTGCACCCCGAACCCGGAGGCCCGCCATGTCGCCGCAGATGATCGAACGCCTCTGGCAGGCCTTCCTCGACACCGCGCTCATGGTCGGGGTCTCGGCCGGGATCGCCGTGGTCGCCGGTATTCCCCTGGCGCTGTTCCTCGTCACCTCCGGGCCCGGCGGCATCTTCGCGGCGCCGACGGCCCACCGGGTGGTCGGGACCGTGGTCAACGGCTTCCGGGCCGTGCCCTTCATCGTGCTGCTGGTGGCGCTGATCCCGTTCACCCGGCTGGTGGCCGGCACCACGATCGGCGTCTGGGCGGCGATCGTGCCGCTCTCGGTGAGCGCGACCCCGTTCTTCGCCCGGATCGCCGAGGTCTCGCTGCGGGAGGTGGATGCGGGCCTGATCGAGGCCGCCCAGTCCATCGGCTGCCGGCGCCGGCACATCCTCGCCCACGTGCTCCTGCCCGAGGCGCTGCCGGGCATCGTGGCCGGCTTCACCATCACGGTGGTGGCGATGATCGGCGCCTCCGCGATGGCCGGCGCGGTGGGCGCGGGCGGGCTCGGGGACGTCGCCATCCGGTACGGCTACCAGCGCTTCGACACCACCGTGATGGTGGTGGTGATCGCGATCCTGATCGCCCTCGTGTGCGCGGTCCAGTTCGCGGGCGACACCGCGGTGCGGCGGCTCCGGGCCCGCTGAGCGAAACCGTCCGACCTGGGCGATCCGACCGGGAGCCCACACCGATCGATCGTCCCCGGTCGACGACCTCGACATCGCCGTCCGCGCGCGCGGAGCGAAGCGATCCAGGCAGCGCCGCGTCTTCCAACCCGGCGCGGCCCCGGGGCGCTTCGCCGCGCTCGCGATGACGGCGGGACGTCCCAACCCGAGCGGTCAACCGGAAACCGTATGAGCCTGCACCTGGACGATCCCGTCACCGACCCGGTCGAAGATCGGCTGCCGCCGCCGCCGTCGCCGCCGCACCGGATCCGCTCGGACGCCGAGGCGATCGCGGCCGCGCGGGCCGTGGCCCGGATCTTCGCGGCGGGCGCGGCCGAGCGCGACCGCGACCGGCGCCTGCCCTGGGCGGAGATCGCGGCCTTCACGGAGAGCGGGCTCGGCGGCATCACGGTGCCGCGCGAACACGGCGGCGCCGGGGTCTCGCACGCGACGCTCGCGGAGGTCTTCGCGATCCTCGCCGCCGCCGACGGCTCGGCGGCGCAGATCCCCCAGAACCAGTTCGGCGTCCTGGCGCTGGTCGCGGCCGCCGCCAGCCCCGCCCAGCAGGCGCGGATCTACCGGGACGTGCTCGCCGGCCACCGGATCGGCAATGCCGGCCCCGCCCGCAACGGCAAGGCGATCACCGGCGTGGACACGCGGCTGACCGCCGGGCCGGAGGGCCCGCGGCTCAGCGGCACGCGCTTCTACTCGACGGGCGCGCTCTTCGCCCACTGGATCCCGACGCGCGCGGTCGGCCCCGACGGCGGGCCGCTCCTGGTCTTCGTGCGCCGGGACGCCCCCGGCGTGCGGGTGGTGGACGACTGGCAGGGCTTCGGCCAGCGCACCACGGCGAGCGGCAGCGTGATCTTCGCGCAGGCCCCGGTCGAGGCGGAGCTGACGATCGACCTCGCGCCCCTGGCCGGGCGCCCGGGCCTGTTCGGGCCGGTCTCGCAGCTGATCCACGCGGCGATCGACGCCGGGCTCGCCCGGGGCGCGGCCGCCGCCGCCCTCGACTTCCTGCGCACCCGGACCCGGCCCTATCCCTTCACCGCCGAGACCGTCGCGGAGGACCCCCACATCCTCGGCGAGGTCGGGCGGCTCACCGTCGACCTGCACGCCGCCGAGGAGGTCCTGGCCCGGGCCGGACGGGCGCTCGACCGGATCGCCGCGGCCCCCGTCACCGCCCAGAGCGCGGCCGAGGCGTCGGTGGCGGTGGCGCAGGCCAAGATCCTCACCACCGAGATCGCCCTGGAAGCCTCCGAGCGGCTGCTCGAGCTCGCCGGCGCCTCGGCGACCCGCGACGGGTACAATCTCGGCCGGTACTGGCGCGACGCCCGGGTCCACACCCTGCACGACCCCGTGCGGTGGAAGTACCACCTCCTCGGGAACCACGCCCTGAACGGCGTGCTGCCCGCCCGGCACCAGTGGAACTGAGGACCGGGCGATGCCGCTCCAGCCCCACGAGACCGCCTTCACGCAGGCACCCGCGCCGCCGCGCCCGGTGCCGGTCCTTCCGGACGCCGCCGCGGCGCTCGCCGTCGCCGACCGGCTGGCGGAGGCCTTCGCCGAGGCCGCCGCCGAGCGCGACTTGGAGCGCCGCCTGCCGGTCGCCGAGATCGCGCGCTTCACCGAATCCGGCCTCTGGGCGATCACGGTGCCGAGGGAATACGGCGGCCCCGGCCTCGACAGCGCCACGGTCGCCCAGGTGATCGCCCGGATCGCCGCGGCGGACGGCTCCCTCGGCCAGATCCCGCAGAACCATTTCTACGCCCTGGAGGTGCTCCGCAACGGCGGCACCGAGGCCCAGAAGCGCGCCCTCTACGGCCGCGTCCTGGCGGGCGAGCGCTTCGGCAACGCGCTCGCCGAGACCGGCGCGCGCGACCACACCCGCCGCACCCGCCTCGTGCGCGACCCGGCCGGCTGGACTGTCGAGGGCCGCAAAGACTACTGCACCGGCTCGCTCTACGCCCACCGCATCCCCACCCTGGCCAACGCCGAGGAGGACGGCCGGGCGGTCGCCTACCTCGTCTTCGTCCCCCGGGACGCGCCGGGCGTGACCCTGGTCGACGACTGGGACGGGTTCGGGCAGCGGCTCACCGGCTCGGGCTCGGTCCTGTTCGACCGCGTCGCCGTGGAGCCCGACTGGGTGGTGCCGTTCCAGGCCTCGCTGGAGCGGCCCACCGCCCTCGGCCCCTTCGCGCAGATCCTGCACGCCGGGATCGATCTCGGCATCGGCGCGGGCGCCTTCGCGGCGACCTTGCCCTTCGTGCGCGACCGCGCCCGGCCGTGGATCGATTCCGGGGTCGCGCGGGCGAGCGAGGATCCCCTGACCCTCCACGCGCTGGGCGACGTCCAGGTGCGCCTCGCGGCGGCCGACGCCCTGCTGGCGCGGGCCGGCCGCTACGTGGACGCCGCGCAGGAAGCCCCCGACGCCGACAGCGTCGCGGCCGCCTCCGTGGCGGTGGCGGAGGCCCGGGCGGCGAGCCACCGGGCCGGCCTGCTCGCGGCCAACAAGCTCGTCGAGCTCGGCGGCACCTCGGCCACCGACCGGGCCGAGGCGCTCGACCGCTACTGGCGCGACGTCCGCACCCACACCCTGCACGATCCGGTGCGCTGGAAGTACCACTGGATCGGCGCCTACCACCTCGACGGCCGGCAGCCGCCCCGGCACGGAGCGCTCTGATGGCCGCCGCGACGAAGCAGATCCTGTTGAACGCCTTCAACATGACCTGCGCGGGCCACATCAACCACGGGCTCTGGACCCACCCGCGCGACCGCTCGGCCGATTACAACACGCTGTCCTACTGGACCGAGCAGGCGAGGCTCCTGGAGCGCGGCCTGTTCGACGGCCTGTTCATCGCCGACATCATCGGCGTCTACGACGTCTACGGCGGCGGCATCGACGTGACCGCCCGGGAGGCCGTGCAGCTCCCGGTCAACGACCCGACCGTGATGATCTCCGCCATGGCGGCGGTGACCGAGCATCTCGGCTTCGGGGTGACGATCAACGTCCACCAGGAGGCGCCCTACACCTTCGCCCGGCGCCTCTCGACCCTCGACCACCTGACGGGCGGCCGGATCGGCTGGAACGTCGTCACCGGCTACCTCGACAGCGCCCACCGCGCCCAGAGCGGCGGCGCGTTGCCGGCGCACGACCGGCGCTACGACTACGCCGACGAGTACCTGGAGGTGCTCTACCGGCTCTGGGAGGGCAGCTGGGACGACGCGGCCGTGCGCCGCGACCGGGCGGCCCGGGTGTTCAGCGATCCCGCCCATATCCGCAAGGTCGCCCACCGGGGCGAGTTCTTCGCGGTCGAGGGCTACCACCTGTCGGAGCCGTCGCGCCAGCGCACGCCGGTGCTCTACCAGGCCGGCGCCTCGGGCCGCGGCCGCGCCTTCGCGGGCCGCCACGCCGAGTGCGTGTTCATCTCGGCCCGCGACCCGGCCACCGCCCGCGACTCCGTCCGCGCCATCCGGGCCGAGGCGGTCGCGGCCGGCCGGGAGCCCGACGACGTGAAGGTGTTCGTCGGCCTCGCGATCATCCCCGGTCGGACCCGGGCGGAGGCCGAGGCCAAGCGCGACGAGTACCTGTCCTACGCGAGCCCGGAGGCGGGGCTCGCGCATTTCTCCGCCTCCACGGGGATCGACTTCGCCCGCTACGGCCTCGACGAGCCGATCCCCTACGCGCCGGGCAACGCCATCCAGTCGGCTACCGCGGCGGCGGCCAGGCGCGGGCTGACGAAGCGCGACCTCCTCGCCGAATTGCAGCTCGGCGGCCGCTACGCGGTCCTCACCGGCGACGCCGTGACGATCGCCGACGAACTCCAGGCCTGGATCACGGAGGGCGAGGTCGACGGGTTCAACCTCAGCCGGATCGTCGTGCCGGAGAGTTTCTCGGACTTCATCGACCTCGTGATCCCGGAACTGCAGGACCGCGGCCTCTACAAGACCGCCTACGCCGAGGGCTCGCTGCGGGCGAAGCTGTTCGGCCAGGGGGACCGGCTGCCCGCCCGCCACCCGGCCGAGGCCTACCGCGGCGCGCCTCGGCGGCCCTGATCAGCGACCCTGGGACTCGCCGCTCTCGGAGCCGAACCAGCGGCCGTAGATCTCGTCGTAGCGGCCGTCCTCCCGCAGGCCCAGCAGGGCCTGGTTGACGCGCTTGCGCCGGGGGTCGTTGGCCGGGAACAGGATGCCGTAGGATTGCCGGTTGAACGCGGTGCCGACCAGGCGCAGGGCCTCGTGGCCGGGCCGGGTCGCGTAGTAGCTGAGCGCGGGGGCATCGTAGACCACTGCCGCGACCGTGCCGGCCCGCAGCGCCGCGCAGGCCGCCTCCAGGGTCGCGAAGCCCACCGGCGTGGCGAAATGGTCCGCGAGGTAGGCGACCGAGGTGGTGTCGGCGACCGTGCCCACCCGCTTGCCCGGCAGGTCCTGCGGGCCGTTGATCGCGCCGCGCAGGCGCTCCACGGTCGCCGTGCTGGTCAGGCCCGCGGTGAACCACGCCACCAGGGCGATGCAGGTGAACAGCCAGACGACCGTGACGGCCCGCGCCAGCGGGCTGCGCGGCATCTCCTCCGCCTGGGCGGCGAGGCTGCTCAGGGCCCACCAGACGACGTGGGCGAAGCCGCGCGCCGGTCCCGAGCGCGCCGCCATGCCGCCGGGGTGGCGCCGCTCGAGCCACCAGACCAGGGCCGCCACCGCCAGGATCAGGGCGGCGAGCCCCAGCAGGACCTGCAGGAAGGCGGCGTCGCTCAGGAGCGCCCGGAGAGCCCGCGCGGTGGCCGAGCCGGTCGCGTCCGGCTCCGCCCGGACGGCGATGCGCAGGCCGGTCTCCAGCATCGTGACGGAGAAGTCGAAACGCCGCTCGCGCTCCGCGGTGATCGACACCGCCGCGATGGCCAGGTCCGCGCGCCCGTCCGAGACCGCCGCGAACAGCGCCGGCAGGTCGTCGACGCGCAGGTAGGCCGTCCGGACGCCGAGCTCCCGCGCGACGGCGTTCCAGAGATCGATGCTGAACCCGCGCAGCCGGCCGTCCTCGTCCATGACCAGGGGCGGCACCGGATGGGTCGCGACCCGCCACGTCTCGGGCTCGCCGGTGCGGAGGGCGGGCGCCGCCTCCCGGGTCTCGGCCTGGACGGGGCCCGGGGCGAGCGGCGCGGCGGCCGCGAAACACAGGGAGAGGCACAGGCAGAGGGACAGGACGCCCACAGCGCCGGCGCGCCGCCGGCCGGCGGACCGGCGCGGCACGTCAGAGGCTCTCGATCCAGTTGCGCAGGACGGCGCCGGGCGCGGGTTCGGGGCCGGTCTCCAGGCGCTGGGACGCGTCGCTCGGGATGAAGCCGAACCGGCGCTTGAACGCCCGCCGGAAGGTCCGCTCGTCCGAGAAACCGACCGCGAAGGCGACCTGCGAGATGCGCAGGGGTTTGGGGGCATCGTCGCGCACGAGCATCCGCATCGCCGCCATGAGGCGGCGGTCGCGGATATACGCCACGATGCCGTTGGGGGCGAACAGCCGGTACAGGGTCGAGCGCGACAGGCCGAGCCGGGTCGCGATCAGGGCGGGCGTCAGCTTCGGGTTGCCGAGTTCCGCCTCGACGAGGCGGCGGACCCGGATCCGGATGTCCTGGTGCTGGGAGGGGCGCCCCTCCTCCTGCCCGCGCAGCCAGCTGGCGCAGAGCTGGGTGATCGCCGCCGAGGCCGCCAGGGCCTCGCGGCGGTCGAGGAGGTCGCCGCAGGCGACGACGTTGGCGACGAAATTATGGACCAGCCGCCCGAACGGGTCGCCGTCGTGGTCGAGGGGGCGCCCGTGCAGGGCGTCGGGGTGGCAGCCCTGCTTCTCCAGCAGGGCGCGGGGAATCACGACGTTCGTGGCGTCGACCGCGCCCGCCACGATGCGCACGGGCTGGGCGAGGTCGAAGACGATGCACTGCACCTCGTTCACGGGGCCGGTGCCCTGCTCGGTCTCCACGCGGCTCTGCCCCCGCCGGTAGAACTGCAGCAGGATGTGGTCGAGGCCCTGCTGGCCGATCATCTCCCGCGTCCGCACGAGGGTGTGGGCCGGCGCCACCACGTCGCCGACCAGCAGGTCGCCGAGATGGTAGCTGCGCATCGCGATCGGGACGGTCAGGTCGGTCTCCGGGCGGAAGCTCACGTCGAAGATGGGCGCGAGATGGTCCTGCCACGCCCGGCCGAGCGCCGCCGGATCAGCGGGCGGCTCGAACCGCAGGCAGGCGACCTCGCCGCCCGGAGCCTCGCCCCCGGCCGGCGCCGCATCCGGGTCCTGGTTTCTCTCCTCGGAAGACATACGTAGAGCCTGACACCTGCTGTTCGCGCGACCGATGAAGAACGGGGGCCTGCCCCAAGGTGACGCGTGGCAACGCGGTCCGGTCGTCCCGCACGTTAGCCGCGTCCACCCGGACAGTCCTCCTGTCTCCCGCCGACCCGAGCGGCTGTACACTGTCGTTTGCCCGGGCGGCGTGCGATTCGACGCGGGCGCCGCTCGACCGGACCGCCCCCGGCGCAACGTCCGATCATCGTGACCCGCGAGCCGGCGGTGTGGTTCCATCCGTCCCAGAAAGGGGGATCCCCGTTTCAGGACGTCGCGCGCGGCGCCGAGTGTGGCCGCAATGTGATAGTTCGTTAAAGCCGCATTTTCTAACTCCCGTGTAAAGCTTGCGGCAGGCATGGCGGGGGTCAGTCCGGTGGTCCAACAGTATAGCGATGTAGAGCGTGTGACCGGATCCTGTGATCCGAGCCGGGGCGCGCGCGCCGGAACCCGGCGTCGCGGCCCCGTGCGACTCGGATTGCTGGTCGGCAGCTCGCTCGCGACGCTCGCGCTGGCTCTGGGACCTGTGGCGGCGCAGACCATGCCGGCGCGCTCGCCCTCGACACTGGGACTGACCAAGCAGGATTTTGAAACACGCGAGTACTGGAATGACTGGGGCCTCGGGGCGATCAATGCCTCGACTGCGTATGCTCGCGGGTTCACCGGGCTTGGGGTTTTAGTCGCCGTCATCGACACCGGTATAGATGCGACACATCCGGAATTCAGGAATTTGACGAGTCCAGGCGGTTCGCGAATCTCGCCTGCCTCAGCCGATTTCTACGAGTGGTATCCGCAAACGCCTACTCCATTCACTATGCCCTCCGTCGTGGACAGAGACGGCCATGGTACCCACGTCGCCGGAACCATCGCCGCAGCACGCGACGGCGATCCCGCGGGCATGATGGGCGTCGCCTTCGAGAGCAGAATTCTTGCCTTGCGCGCTATCGTTGGAACTGATGACAGCCAAACATACAATCGGCCGAGGATGCAGCTGAGCGGAGACACCGCATCTGCAATCGAATATGCAGCACAGAACGGCGCCCGCATCATAAACGGCAGCTATGGGTACTCTTTTAAAGACTCAAATGTATATCAGAAGTACAGCTACGAAGCTATGAGCGCGGAACACCAAGCATTAAAGGAAGCCTCGAGCAGAGATGTGTTATCTATTTTCGCAGCAGGAAACAACCACGTCAGCGGAAACCTATACAATTGGGCAAACGCTTCAAGTGCATCTTTAATTCCCTACATCCGCCCAGAGAATTCTAATTCCGGCGTTTATCGCTTGTACGACATCAATGGTATCGAGCAAAAACAGGTCGATTTCTCCGATGTTTCGGGATATATCGTCGCCGTTGTAAATGTTGATGAATACAATAGGCCAAATTGGTCGAGCAACTTGTGCGGAGCCGCAGCAGCTTGGTGCATTTCTGCGCCTGGGACAAATATTTATTCTACTTGGCCGCTGAATATGGCCCCAGCCGATCAGATGACGGCCGGCTATTACTCGATCAGCGGTACGTCGATGGCCGCACCGCACGTAGCGGGTGCCGCCGCTGTCCTGCGTCAGGCGTTCCCGTTCCTGACGGCGCCGCAGATCGCCCAGACCATGTTCACCACCGCCACCCATCTCGGCGACGGGCCCGCCAACGCCCCGAACGCCACCTTCGGCTGGGGCCTGCTCAACCTCGGCAAGGCCATCGACGGCCCGGGCCAGTTCACCTCCGACTGGACCGTCAACACCACCTACAACGGACAGGCCTATTACGGCCGCTTCGCCAACGCCATCTCCGGCGTCGGCGGCCTGACCAAGGTCGGGCTCGGTACCCTCGAACTCGCCGGCACCAACACCTATGCCGGACCGACCACCGTCGCCGGCGGCACCCTGTTCCTGTCCGGCAGCGGCAGCCTGACCTCACCGGTCTCCGTCCAGGGTGCGGGCACCTATCTCAATGCCGGCTGGACCCAGAGCAGCGTCAGCAATGCCGGCCTCCTGATCAACACCGGCACCATCTCCGGAGGTGCGACCAATGCCGGCACGGCGCTCAGCAGCGGCGTGATCGCCGGCGGCGTGGCCAACAGCGGCACGCTGTCCAACAGCGGCACCCTCGCGGGCGGCCTGACCAATGCCGGTCTGGTCCTCAACACCGGCGCCATCGGTGGCGGCGCGACCAACAGCGGCAGCCTGGTCAACGCCGGCACCGTCGCGGGCGGCCTGACCAACACCGGCACGGCCCTCAACACCGGCGCCATCGGTGGTGGCGCGGCCAACAGCGGCAGCCTGGTCAACGCCGGCACCCTCGCGGGCGGGCTGACCAACACC